>QHZQ01000643.1 GCA_003224725.1 Acidobacteriota bacterium
CCTCAGCAACTACTTTTTTCTTTTTCTTCGAGCAATACCTGCCATCGTTATAAAACCCCAACCGACGAGCGTTAGAGAGGCGGGCTCTGGAACCGATCCACCAGGGCCGCCACCCGTACAATCACCAATGCAGGTGTTGGTTACATCGCCGCTCAGGACGATTCTACTCCTGAAGCTGTGAGGCGGGGAAGCGGCTGCGAAGAAGCTGATATTGAAGTTCCCCAGATTGCTTGATTGCTGTCCCAGCGGAAGGTCGTAGAAAGCAAGCAAAGCATCGTTCTTGGTATCAGTAAATGCTGCAACCGCGACTCTAAAGCCGTGAGAACTCGCCATCACTGTTGCCGAATCGAACGAGCCAGTAAGCAGTGCGGTCCCGGTAGGGATATCTCCCGGGTCCGTGGCATCCCCGTCCCCGTTCAGATCCACCCCGCCCACTAGAGTAATCGACCCGCCACCGCTAAAGTCCCAGGATTTGTTCGCAACGAATCCACTCAGATTCCCTGTTGTGAAAGTGAGAATCGCATTGAACAAATTCCGAGTCACTCCATCATTGGCAGAGGTGCCCAGACCCACGACACTATCTACCGAGATATTAGATCCCACAAGCGGGTTAGCTCCGCCAGCATAGGAGATGGTCCCGGTGGTTGGGGATGTCAGGTTGAAATCCAAAATGGCATCCGCTTGTAGCGGCGGGGGTGAAAGAGAGAGGGCCAGTATTGTGGCCAGAGATGTTGTTAAAGGAAAGAACCACTTTCTCCCAGTTGTTGATTTCATTTTTACTCCTGTTGATTTTCAGAATTAAACAACCCTCGAAACTACTTTTTGAGTAATCTCCTGCGAGCAAAACCAGCTAACCCGATCATACCCGAACCCAAAAGTGTTAAAGTAGCGGGCTCGGGCACCGTAGTGTTGGTTATATCGCCGCTTAAAAGAATCGTGCTCCTGAAGGCGCCCGGCGGGGAACCAGCGGCGTTAAAACTGATATTGAAGTTACCTAGGTACGGAATTCCCTGGGGCAATCCGTAAAAAGCAAGCAGGCTTTCGTTCTTGGTATCAGTGAATGCGGCTACGGCAACCTTGAAGATCGTGTCTGATTTAATTACGGTTGCCGAGTCAAACGATCCGCTGAACAAAGTAGTTCCGTCTGGGATGTCTCCCAGGTCGGTGGTATCGCCATCATTGTTCAGGTCCACCCCACCAACCAGACTGATTGATCCTCCACTACCGAAGTCCCAGGTGACTGGCGTGCCTCCACTGAAACCACCTGTGTTGAAACTCAGCGTCGCGTTGGACAGGTTTCGACTCACTCCATCATTCGAGGAGGTACCCAGACCGACTACCATGTCGACCGAGATATCGCTTCCAATCAGCGGCGCGACACCGCCGGCGTAGGAAATGCTTCCAGTGGTCGGAGCTACAACACCAAAATCAAGAATACTGGCCTGAACTGGTGCAGGGCAAACAGAACCCACTATCGCCACTAGAAACAGTAAAACGAGTAAGAACCACCACTTATTTCCAGTTTCTACTTTCATTTTATTTGACCTCTCCTTTTTGAGATTTGACCTTCAAGCTTTGATCTTCAATCGCATTCCGTTCCACTGGCTCCACTAGGTGGCGATGAACCTACCGTCCCCTCACCCATGGAGCTTTCTCAAAGCTCCCATGCCTCTCCCATTGGGAGAGGGTGGCCAAGGCCGGGTGAGGGGTCAGTTTGTGCTCTTACTTGTGGATGACAATGCTGCCGCCACCGAGGGCCTGCGTGTTCTGGGAGTTCATGGTGTCATCGCTGGAAATTTTGTTGTCATAGACCACGATACTATTCGAGTCCGTAATTTTGATGCGGAAGCCGTCCGGGCTGCCATCCAAGGCTGTCAAGAGGAAGTTGTAATTGCCGGAGTCATTTATCGTTCCGGTGCCCTTGTACTGCGCCAGCGATCCGGAAACTACCAGCCACTGGTAACTTGAGCTGTGGAAGTTGAAGTTCGCGACCTGGTAATTGAACTCCGTTTCTCCAGTGGGAATGGTCGCGCCCTTCTGGTATTTCGAAACGAAGCCAAAGCTCGCTTTCCCGGCTAAACTCGTATCCGCAGCGTAGGCTCCGGCAGGGGAGTTGATCC
>QHZQ01000123.1:0-13785 GCA_003224725.1 Acidobacteriota bacterium
TCTGCTTACTGCCGGATCTAGAGGATTCGAAGGCAATATGGCGGCTATCAGGGGACCACACCGGATGCTCATTGTTGCCACTATCTTTGGTTAACTGAATGTATTGGCCCGTAACTATATTAACCAAGTAAATATCGAAGTTCCCCGTCAAGACCCGCCGCCAAGAGAAAGCGATTAAGTCCCCATCCGGGCTCCACGAGGGACCCACAGCTTCTCCTCCTTCAGTAACAAGGCGCCGAGTGTTGGCTCCTTCCTCGTCCATAATGTAAATTTGAGGACTGCCGCTCCGGTCTGAAACGAAAGCTAACTCACGGCCCGACTTGAGATTCCACGCTGGAGAGATGTCAACTCCGTGATTGCTGGTCAAACGCTTGAGGTTCCGACCTCGGATGTCGGAAACATAAATTTCCGGATCCTGAGTTTGGCTCGAGGTGAAGGCAATTCGTTCCCCGTCTGGAGCCCAAGCTGGAGTGGTGGACAATCCACCAAAGAAGGGAAAGCTCAACAAACGACCATCCTGAACTGATTGGATATACAAATCCGGATTACCACGACGATAGCAAGTGTAAGCAATTTTGGAATTATCAGAGGACCAACGAGGGGTTAAGCTGATCGATTTGTAGTTGGTAAAGGTGCGCTGGCCATAACCATCATAATCCATGGTCCAAATTTCTTTGTTTCCCGAGCGATCAGAGACAAAGGCAATTTTTGTGGAAGCGATGCCGCGAATTCCCCCTCCGATCTTCAATACAATCTCGTCCGCAAATTTATGTGCCACCGATCGGACACCTGCTTCTTCTAATTCCACGCGATAGCGTAAACCAATAATGGACTCTTTGGTGCTAACATCTGCCAGACGGCACTCCACCACAAACTGGCCTCTTTCGATGGAAGAGCTTCCATAGGCTAGATCCTGGGCACGGACTTCATTGCTTGTCCACTGCTCGAAGATTACTTCGGCAGGTTGGGATGGAAGCTTAAGTGGATAAAAACTCTTGGGAACCAGCTCAAAGACGCCCGCCATATCCAGATCACTCCAGAGCACCTCGTTGAAGAGACGGGTATATTGAGTCAGCTGCGGATCATTAGCACGGATTTGAAAATCCGCCACGGCCACGCGAGCGCGCACACCCGTTGAAGTTCCGACACGCACCTGAGGTTGTTGGGAGAGAGTGTCTCTAAACCAGAGGGTAGGGGAAATGACTATCAGTACAAGAGCGGCGAAATAGATTTTCTTTTTCATGCAAGCAAGCTACCTCGAAAGTTTAAAATGAGAATTACAAGTGGTTGCAGGGCGTAACGGCGACTTACCTCGAATGTTCGAACCAGAATTCCACGGTAAGCCGCGTTTCGCCTCCCGGCAAGGGAGGGAAATGTGAGGCTCGGACAGCCCTCAATCCAGAGCGGTCGAGCGAAGCAATTCCGCTGGACTGTTTGACGAATTCATTGGCGACGCTGCCATCTCTCAGGATGTCAAATTGAATATAGAGTCGAGGAGCTGAACGTACATTGGGATCGATCAGGTTTTTTTGCCAGTTGCCGCTGACGATGTCCCGAATCTGACGAACATACCATCCATATTTCTCGCCGAAGATTCCTTCGCCGAGTCCAATCCCACCGCTATCAGAGCCAATTTGAAACTGAGAATAGGAAAAATTAGGGGCTCCCCCTTCCCCAAAGGGTACAACGTTTGGCGGGGGCTGCACTTTGGCTATCTGCCTGGGCACCTTTTTAGCAGGAGGCTCAGGCTTCTTAGCCTCCGGCTTCTTAGGCTCGGGCTTCTTCTTTTTCTCTTGCATTTCGAAAGCCTTGGGATCTGGAATCTCCAAAGGCTGTCTCACTACATCTGGTATTTCCGTCTGTCCCAAGCCCTTGGACTCGGTGGCGACGATATTTTCAGTCGACAGTTCCGGACGGGGAAGATTGAGACCTCCAATCTTCTGGACAATTCCCACGGAAATTGCGCCACCCCCGGCGCTGCTGTCGCCCCACATGACGGGTTTCGGATTGATATAATGAGGCAGGTAAAAAAAAGAACCAAGCAATAGGCAGTGAGTGATAAAGGAATAAAATAGGGAGACTCCCAACTTTTCCTTTTGAACATCGAAGATGCTGATTCGGTGGGTCGTCATGCTGGTAATCACTCAACCCTCTTCCTCAAGGGCTTCAGGAGAGCAGGCGCAAACTCCAGCAGCCTCGAGTAAATGCCAACCACTTTTCTAAATCAAAGAAGGGGCTTTTTCTATTTCTTCTGGTTCTTCTGGGCCTCCGTTGGTTGTGTGACAACGTTGATGTTCTCCAGCCCGGCTAGCCTCACGTGATCCATAACCTTAGCGATTGTCCCAAACGGGACTTCCTCATCCGCACGCAAATAAATGGCCTTGGACGGATCCTTGATCTTTTCCTTGAGTTTGGCCTCCAGTTCATTAATGTTGATGGGATCGGATCCCAGGAACAGCTTCTGTTCCCGGTTGATTTGGATGACCAACCTTTCTTGCGTCAGTTCTTTCACCGTTTTCGTTTTCGGGACATTAATCTCGATGCCTGACTGGATAATGGGTGCTGTCAACATGAAAATGATCAACAGCACCAAAACCACGTCCACCAGCGGGACCACGTTAATTTCCGCCAGAGAAGTCTGAGTTTTACCATGTGGGTTGGTGAAAGCCATACTTTAAGAGTACAAGGCAATAGGTGCAAGGTAGAAGATGACGGAAAAAACAAATGCCCTTGGTCCCTTGCTCCTTGCTTCTTTTGCCGTCATGAGAATGTCCGTTCCATCAAATTCAGAAATTCCAACGAAAAATCATCCATGGCAGAAGCCATTTCTTTGAGCTGATGGACGAAATAGTTGTAAGCAATGACTGCCGGAATGGCGGCAAACAAGCCCGCTGCAGTCGCAATGAGCGCTTCTGCGATTCCCGGCGCCACCGCTCGAAGGGTAGCAATGCCCTCTATACCGAGCCCGGTAAAAGCCCTAATAACGCCCAGAACAGTTCCAAACAACCCAATAAACGGCGCCACTGAAGCCGTGGTAGCCAGGAAACTCATGTTGCGTTCGAGCTTGGTTAGTTCAACCGAGGCCGCTCTGGATAAGGCTCTTTGAATCACGTTGATCGTTTTGAGCGATGCCGAATGCTGGCCTGGATTCCCCTGATTGGAAGTCTTGGAGCTTGCCATCAACTGGGCCTCCAGTTCGTCATAGCCTGCCTGAAAGACTTCCACCAAAGGGGTGTTCCGCAAGGACTCGCCGGCGGCGCTGATTTCCGAGAACCGTTTGCTCTTGCGAAACATACGCAGGAAAGTTTCGGAATCCCGCCGAATCTTTTTCAGAACGGCATATTTCTTGAAAATAATCGCCCAGGAAAACAAGGAAAAAATCAAAAGGACAACCAGGACTGCCTTGGCCAGGGGGCTGGCCGCAAAAACTAGCTTAAGTAGGTCACTTTCGGCACCCTGTGCCAGAAGGGTAATAGGATCGAGTTTTGCTAAAATCAATAATTACCTCCAGGCGTCTAACATCGATCTCTTTTTAGAATCCCAAGACTCTCATTGCGAACTTACCACACAACAATCTACCCGTCAATAAAACAACTTGCCACGCGTTTTCTGCTGTTGCCCACGGGAAGGGGGTTTCCAGCCTCTAAGCGTTGTCGCAAGATTCAATCTATGTTAGACTCAACCACTTTTATGAAGAGTAGCGCGGAGCCAATCTGCCTTCCGTCTTTAGACAACACAGGCTGAAGTTTGTGGTGGATGCACGATCATGCTGAGATTCTTAGAAATTAGCCAGTTCGCTCTCATCGACCATTTGAGCATTGAGTTTCATGAAGGCCTCAACTTGCTCACTGGCGAAACGGGTTCGGGGAAATCCATCATCGTTGATGCCCTGGGGCTGCTCTTGGGCGAAAAAGGCCACGCAGAAATGATCCGCACTGGGGCCGACCGGTTCACGATCACTGGCTGGTTTGAAGCTCCAGAAGATGATCGAATTGAAAAACAGCTTAGGGAGGGCGGAGCTTTATCAGCAACCAAATGGTCCCGCTCGGTTTTCTGAAAGAGATCACAAGATACCTAGTGGACATCCACGGGCAGAACGAGCAGCAAACCCTGTACAGCGGGGATTCCCAGCTTCAGTTTCTGGACGCTTGCTCCAACCTGGACCCTCTGCTGGCCCAGGTTCAAAGCCTGTACGAGCAACTCAGCGAAAAGGTGCAACGCATCCAGGCCTTGCGAAAGAATGAACAGGAGCGTCTCAGGACGATTGATCTGCTTACCTTTCAAACCGCAGAGATTGAAAAAGCTCAACTAAAGTCAGAAGATGAAGACGAACGACTTGCTGCCGAACATAAGCTCTTGGCCAATGCCGACAGGCTTTTTCAATTGTCCAGCCAGGCTTACAGTGAACTTTATGAGGAAGAGGCCTCAGCCTGCACGGTCCTCAAACGAAGCAACCGGATGCTGGAAGAGTTGAGAAAAGTCGATAATCGTTGCGACGGACTGTGGGAACAATTGCAATCAGCCAGGATTAGCCTTGAGGACGTCGCCCTGTCCTTACGCGAGTACTCCTCGAAGATTGAAGTCAATCCCCAGCGACTGGAGTGGGTAGAAAACCGGATCGCTGAAATTGACCGCCTCAAGCGGAAATACGGCGGGACCTTACGAGAAATCTTTTCCTTTTATCAAAAAAGCCTGTCTGACCTGGAAGACTGGCAAAGGGCTGACCAAAATATGGCGACGCTGGAAAAAGATAACAATGTTTTGCAGGAAGACTATTGGAGAAAAGCTTTGGAATTAAGCGATAAAAGAAAGACAGCCGCCAAGCAGTTAGAAAAGAGTGTCGAGCAAGAGCTGAGTCAATTGGCAATGGCGAAGACTCGTTTTCGTGTTTCGTTTGGGCAAACCGGCCAGTCGTCCCGAAGAGAGCTGAATCAGAATGCCCGTCCGGGAACAGCCAGAGGCATCGACGAGATCGAGTTCCTAATCAGTCCCAACCTGGGTGAGGATTTGAAGCCCTTGATCAAGATCGCCTCCGGTGGCGAAATTTCGAGGATTATGTTAGCCTTGAAAAGTGTGAAAAGCATTGACGGTCGGAGCAAGACGCTGGTCTTTGACGAGGTCGATGCCGGCATTGGGGGGCAGACGGCCGATGTTGTCGGGCAAAAACTGAAGAAGCTCTCTAAGCGCAACCAAGTCATCTGTGTCACCCACTTGCCGCAGATTGCTTCCTATGCAGACAGCCACTATTACATAGAAAAACGAATGGAAAAAGGAAGAACGTTAACCCAAGTGGCACGCCTTGACGGGAAAGATCGAGTACAAGAAATTGCCAGAATGATCAGCGGCGAACGCGTGACGGACAGTGTGTTGAAACATGCCGCAGAGCTTCTGAAGATCGCGGCTAAGTAGGTTAAAGACATTCTTCCCTAATGACGGGCTACTTTCTGCCGCCTCCTGCGAAGCTCAATTAATTTTTTCATAGCTTTCCCTTCGAAGGGATCGGCTCGAGGGAGAGTTCTAACTTCGTGATCCCCGCGGTGTCTAAGGAATTGGGAGAGAGAATCTCGGCTCACCATTTCAGGATTCCCGATGGTTCATAAAACGAGTGGAAGGAAGTAAGCATCTGTGGAGCAAAAAAAATTCTTTATCGAAACTTTTGGATGCCAGATGAATCACCACGATTCAGAGAAGGTCGCCGGCACGCTTATTACCATGGGTTACATCCCTACAGAAAATCCTGCAGAGGCTGATTTACTGCTGCTCAACACCTGTAATATTCGTGAAAAGGCCAACCAGAAAGTTTTTTCGCGTCTCGGCTCATTACATGAATCTTACAGGCTCAAACCGGGTGCCAAGGTGGGATTGTTGGGCTGCATGGCGCAGATGGAAGGGCCAAAGATATTCCAAAAAGCTCCCAACGTGAATCTGGTCGTGGGATCCAGCAGTTATTCGTTCATTCCTGAATTGGTAGCCAAGGTTGAACAGGGGGTACCGCAGGTCATCGATGTTTCTCAGGATACGGACCGGTTGTTTGAGACTTACACTCAGTCCAGAGAAAATCCGTACAAGGCCTATGTGACCATTATGGAAGGATGTAACCGATTTTGCGCCTTTTGTGTGGTGCCATACACTCGAGGACCAGAGCGCAGCCGGCGCAGCGAGCATATTCTTTCCGAGGCCCGCCAGCTGGCTTCCGAGGGTTATCAGGAAATCATGCTGCTGGGGCAGACTGTCAATTCCTGGAAGGACCCGGCTGGAGGAATTGCCTCATTTGCAGACTTACTGAAGCGCGTAGCTGAGATCGAAGGGATTCACCGCGTTCGTTTTACTTCCCCTCATCCCAGTGATTTTAATCCTGAAATCGTAGAAGTCATCGAGAATGTTCCCCAGGTTTGCAACCAGGTACATCTACCCGTCCAGTCTGGTTCAACTAGGGTTCTCAAGCGCATGAAGCGAGATTACAGCCGCGAAGAATACTTAAGGCGAGTCGACTTCATCAAGAAGGCCAAAAGGGAAATCGCCCTCTCCACAGACATTATTGTCGGCTTCCCAGGAGAAACCCAAATGGATTTCGAAGAGACTCTCTCACTGATGCAAGAAGTGCGCTACGATTCAATTTTTTCCTTCAAGTACTCCCCCAGACCGGGAACGGAAGCGTACTCCTTTGAGGACGCCATCCCGGAACAGGAGAAGGGTCGACGCTTGATGATATTGCAGGAATTTCAGCGCAAGATTCAATTAGAACGGAACGCGAGGTTCGTTGGCAAGGAATTGGAAATCTTAGTGGAAGGAAAGAGCCAAAGAGACAGCAAAGATTTGATGGGACGCACAACGCAAAACAAGATCATTAATTTTTCCGGCCCCCCGACGCTCTTAGGTAAATTTGCCAATGTGCGCGTGACGAATTTTTCTCCCAATAGCTTGCAGGGTGAGTTAATCTCTTAGCAGGAGACTGTGTGGTCCTTTGCCAAAGCTGCTTACTTTGCTTTTCAGATTTTTCTTTGATACACTTTTTTAAAAATCCGTTCTGGAGTGGGAATACTGAGAGACCCGTGGAAAGAGGTGTTATATGGAAATTGAAATGAAAATACGCGGCCTGATGATGGATCCGGTGACCAATGTGCCCATTGTCATTTTAAAGGGAGTCGAGGGGAGTGCCCTCTTGCCAATCTGGGTGGGAGTTTACGAAGCTAATGCGATCGCTCTGGAAATTGAGAAAATCGCGACACCACGCCCCATGACACACGATTTATTGAAGAATGTGCTCCATGGCCTAAACTGCTCCGTGAACAAAGTCGTGGTTAGTCAGCTCATCGACGACACCTTTTACGCCATTATTTGGCTGGAGCGTGACGGCCGGCTTATTTCAGTCGATTCCCGTCCCAGCGATGCCTTGGCCCTGGCCCTGCGCACCGATTCTCCTATCTATGTGGAAGAAGAGGTCATCAAAAGTTCCAAAGCTGCGTCAGCCAAACAGGAGAAGGATAGCAGTCAAGAACTCAAGCGCTGGCTCGAAAACCTGAACGACGAAGACCTGGGTAAATATAAGATGTAGCACCTATCTTGCACGCGCCCTGTGTCAAAACAAGGGCGAGCCTCCACACCATTGCTGAGCCCATTCGCTAATTCTCTCAAATCGGTCATTGTAATTTCAATTGTTTGTGGCCATCTTACACGTTGGGTGGAGAGCGGATGATCCTGACCATTGCCAACCAAAAAGGTGGAGTAGGAAAGACGACCACGGCCATCAACTTAGCTGCCGCCTTTGCCAAGAAAGGCAAGAAAACTCTTCTGCTGGATTTGGATCCGCAGTCAAATAGCTCCCTCACGTTTCTGGACACTCATACTCTTCAGAAGACCGTCTTTGACGTATTGACGGAACCCAGTGTCAATTTCAGAGACATCATCCGGCACACCTCCGTCTTACATCTCGACATCGCTCCCTCCAAGATTTCCCTGGCCAAATTGGAGAGCAATCTAGTTGGGGAGTTTGATGCTCCCTTCCGTTTGAAAGACAAGCTGGATGCAGTCCGGACGGAGTATGATTTTGTGGTTGTCGATACACCCCCTACGTTGGGCTTGATCACCGTCAACGCTCTAGTGGCCTGCACGCATTTGCTAATCCCGATTCAGTCTTCCTATTTTGCCCTGGAAGGCACCGATGACTTGCTGGAGACAGTTGAACGCGTGAAAGCTCGTCCTAATCCGGATTTGAAAGTTCTGGGAGTTTTGATCACGCTGCATGACAAAAGGACCGTGCTGGCTAAAGACATTTATAAGCAGATTAAGAGCGTTTTCGGACCAAAAGTCTTTAAGACGGTTATTTCAAAAAATGTTCGTTTAGAGGAGAGTCCGGCTTACAAGGAAGCCATTTTTTCTTTCGCTCCGCATTCGACGGGAGCCCTGGAGTATTTTAAACTTTCAGATGAGGTGCTGGACCGTGTCTAAGAAATCAGGTCTGCCCATGACGGTGAAAATGCGTCATGATTTTCATTATGTAGACGAACTCAGTTCCCGTAGCGGAGCTCCCGTAGGAAGAATGATTCCTATCGATCGGTTGGAAATTAATCCAGATCAGCCGCGGCAGGTGGTGGGGGACTTGAGTGATCTGACGGCCTCTATCATGGAAAAAGGCGTTCTAGAACCCATCCTGGTTCGGCACATCCGTGAAAACAATAAATTCATGATCATCTCAGGTGAGCGGCGTTACCGCGCCAGTCTGGCCGCCGGTTTGAAGGAAGTCCCCTGCATTGAAAAAGACGTAGATGATGCCGAGGTAGCCGAAATTGCCTTGATCGAAAACCTTCAACGCAAGGATCTAACTGCTTTTGAAGAAGCCGAAGGCCTGCAATCGCTCATCGACCGGTTTGGATATACTCACGAGCAGATTGCCAAGAAAATCGGCAAGGCACGCTCTTCCGTGACTGAAACCCTGAGTTTGAATACCCTACCGGAAGATATCAAAGAGTTGTGCTGTCAGGCCCAAGTGTTGAGCAAGTCGATGTTGCTTCAGATCGTGCGGCAGCCTTCGCGGGAGAAGATGCTGGAGCTCCTACGCCGCTTTGCGCAAGGTGAAGTTTCGCGCGACGAGGCCAGAAAGGAACGACTGGTAGGAGAAAAGGAGCGACCTCAGAACTTTGTCTTCCGTTTTCGTCCTCCTACCAAAGAATTCACGCTTGATTTGAAGTTTTCCAAATCCAATGTGGAAAGAGAGGAATTGATTGAGGTTTTGAGTTCAATTTTAAAGGCCTTGCAAGAAGAGACTAAGCAAGACGGTTATCCCGGAAAGGTTTCATGACTCTGACCTGAGAGAATTGCCTCAATCCGTGTGCGACCCACAATCTCCAGTCCGCATTCCCTAATATGCCTTCTCCTCAAGAACCAGTCCAGGCTTATCCGGATGGATCCCCCAATAATCTTCGGCTTTGCGAACATTCCGATGTGCTGGGCGTTTCTTCAGTAGTTCGCTCAGACACTGAATTCACAGACATCATTCACTGCTCGATCTGCCAGCTCAGCTTTCATTTCGTCACCGAAGGGAAGAAAATCATTGTAACGCGGATAACGGCCTACTCAGGCGAGCGATGAAATGAATTGTTAGGTAACCGAATGACAAATCGACTTGCCAATAAAGTGGCTGTCCTTACAGGCGCAGGGTCAGGCATTGGTCAAGCATGTGCGCTGCGACTGGCGGCCGAAGGGGCCCGCGTGGTTGTGGTCGACCTGCAGAAGGCGGGCGGGGAAGAAACGCTCGCCAAGATCGAAAACGCAGATGGCCAGGGAGCCTTCCACCAGACGGACGTCAGTCGTGAAAGCCAGTGCCAGGAGCTGGTGCAGAAAACATTCGAGCACTTCGGCAGGCTGGACATCTTAGTCAACAACGCTGGGATCTACCCCCGAGCGACCCTCGAACAAACCACGGAGGCGTTTTGGGACCAGATCATGGGCGTGAATTTAAAGGGGCCGTTCTTTCTCTGCAAGTATGCAGTTCCCATCATGCGGGCTCAAGGAGGTGGCAGCATTATCAACACAGGTTCGGTTCATGGCCTGGGGGGAGCTGGAAAACTTTTCGCCTATGCTATCTCCAAAGGCGGCCTTCTGACCCTCACCAGGAATCTGGCCATTGCCCTGGTGCAGGATAAGATCCGGGTGAACTATCTTATCCCCGGTTGGGTTCTGTCGCCCACGGAACTACGCATCCAGGCAGAAGAAGGACACGATGAAAATTGGATTAAGAAGAGAGGCGCCAGTTTAGGAATGGGACGCTTTCAGTTGCCTGAAGATGCTGCCAACGTCGTAGCCTTCCTGGCTTCGGATGAATCCGTCATGATTACCGGCTGTGTCTTAAACGTGGATGCCGGTTATTCGGTGCGGTGCATTGGGACGGAGGAGGAATAGCCTAAGCCTACCTCGTTTTGCCACCAGAGCTGCCTTTGGCGGCACACGGTCTGACTTCCCCTTGAAACGGCCCGTAATTACTAAAAATTCATTTTTCAACAGATAAATCGAACTGAGCGAGGGAGATTCTCTGTTTTGTCGGATTCCCATCTACCCGTAGTTGATATGTTCCAGGAAGCAGGATGGAATTACTAATCACGAATGCAACTAAATTCTGGTCGGATAGATCTTCCTGAGAGACTGGAAGAATTTGATTCCAAACCAACCGCTGTTCTTGAAAAATGCTCACTTCAATTTCTTCCAGCGGCTGCTTTGGAAGGGAGAAAACAAGCAAAGCCCGATCTGACTGAGCAAAGCTAACAGTGATGAGGTCCGGTAGTTTGCTCCGTTTTGGCTCAAGTGAAAGCAGCGGCGAAATGAACAAACCCAGGTTCGAGCTCGGCACATTTGGCCTTTGACGTTGTTGTAACTGAATGTCCCGTTGAGCCAGTTCCCTGTCTAAGGTGATGGACCGGGCTTTCTCCGCATCCAGTCCCCGCTGCAACTCCTTGATCTGCCCTTCCAATTGGGCAATGATGCCACCTGAGATCAGCCCTCGATAAGCCGGGAAAACCAGGAATGCGGCGAGAACAATCGCAGCCAGGGAAAGCGAAGCAGGGAAAACTAAAGTATTGATCCAGTCTTTGAGCCTTCTTGCAACAAGAAAAAGTTCATCAAGAAAAAGTTGGCCTTTTGAACCTCCCTTATGCCCCCCTGGCAAACTCAGCGATGACTTTTCATCAGATGGGTGGTTTTCCTTTTTTTCCGGTTTACGGGTATGCTCTTCATTCATATTTTTGCGACCAGATCCCTAAGGTATTTGAGGTTGGTCGCCATGTCGGCCTCGACAGAACCTGTCGGGCAATCCGTTTCCAGATGAGCCCAGCCAGAAAAACCGATCTGGGCAATCGCTTCTACCACAGCCGGAATGTTGATGGGTCCTTTTCCCAGGAAATTTGGATTGTCTTTGATATGAAATTCGCAAATGCGCTCTTTTCCCAGCCAGCGAATTTCCTTGAGGATATCAAAGCCGCCCTGGGTGGAATTTCCGATGTCGTAATAAACGAGAACAGCTTTGGACTTAACCCGATCCAGGATGCGGACATTATCCTCGGCAGAAATGGTGTTTTCCAAACCCAGGATGACCTTGGTCTTCTCTGCTTCCGGGGCAATCTCCTTTAAATAGTCAGCGACGTAATCCATTTCCTGACGAGTTTTCAACGCGCCCTTGCCAAAGAAGGGAAGCAGAATCACCTTGGCGCCCACGTTCTTGGTAATGGGGATGGAGTCGGCCACCCAGCGCTGGGCCAAGCGATCGGACTTTAGAACGTTCCTGTGGAGAATCTCCAGACAGGTCGAGGCGATGGGAAGATTATCCTTTTTGGATGCCGCCACATATTGATGCTGCAAATCGGGATTGCTCAACGGCAGCTTTGCAGTTCCCTTTCCAATACTAATCTCCACACCGTCAAAACCGATTTTCTTTGCCAACCCTACAGCTTCCAATTTGCATTCCTGTTTCAAATTCCAGTCGGTGACACCGAGCTTTATCGGCAGGCTTTTGGCGCGTAAGCACTCGAGGAAAGAAGCCTTGGGAGCCAAGCCGGACGCTACTGTACCGGCAACGGCCCACTTAAGAATGTGACGTCTCGAAAATGCCATTGCATTGTCTCCTCAACTTCTTAACTATTCCAGCTCTTCATTCGTTTTGCTTATTACTACTTTACCTAAAGCCTATTTCATTGGCAACTCCATAGCAACATAAGTGACAATCGAGATCCCTATGGAATGGGCTTGTATGGGCGATTTAAAAGTTCTCTTTAATTTTCCAAAAGGCAGTGCTAAAGTTTCACCTTTATTTAACCACGTTTTGCTATCGCCTATTACACTTTCCATATTGGAGACGCCAGATGTCCCTGCGATTGGTTTTGCTGGTGTTGGGAATTGCCCTGTATCCTTCTTTATTCTGCGCTCAACCTTTAGGTGTTTCGCCTCGTCTGAAGGCACTCATGCGGAATATGATATTGATTGACTCGCATGCAGATACAACCCAACTCATTTTGGAAGAGGGTTATGACTTGAGTCAGCGCCACGATTATGCCCACGTGGATATCCCTCGGATGCAGGAAGCAGGGATGACCGCGCAATTTTTTTCTTTGAATCCTGATTCCTATGCGCTCACGCCACTCCAATCTATTAAGCGTGGTTTACAGGAGCTGGATGCCGTGGTTCAGGAAGTGAGACGGCATCCCGACTTGGCTTTGATGGCTAAATCCACAGAGGGTATCTTGAAGGCGCGAAGCCAGAGAAAGATTGCCGTTCTGCTGGGAATCGAAGGCGGGCATGTCATTGACAGCGACTTGCGAGTTTTGCGCCAATTCTATGAGCTGGGCGTTCGCTACATGACGTTGACTCACTTTAATAATACGGATTGGGCTGATTCGTCCACCGCCACTCCGCGTTGGAACGGCTTGAATGATCTGGGACGCCAAATTGTCGCGGAAATGAATCGCTTGGGCATGATCGTTGATATTTCTCATGTTTCTGACAAGACGTTTTATGACACGCTGCAAGTGAGTAAAGCCCCGCTGATTGCCTCGCATTCTTCCTGCCGCGCCCTGTGCGATCATCCGCGGAATATGTCTGATGAGATGCTACGAGCTCTGGCAAAAAACGGGGGACTGGTTCAGATCAATTTTTTTGCCGGATATCTTGATAAATTGTTTTTTGATGAGCGGGAACGAACCAAAGGCCCTTGGGAGGCTAAGCTGGCCGAATTGAAAAAACAGTACGCTAAAGATCCGAAGAAGCTGTCAGAAGAGACGCGCAAAATTCAAAATGCGCACAAAGCTCAATTGCCCAAAGTGCCCTTGAGCAAATGCCTTGATCATTTCATGCACGCTATCGAGGTTGCTGGAATTGATCATGTCGGCCTCGGATCGGATTTCGATGGCGTAAGCAATCTCTTGCCTGAAGGGTTGGAGGACATATCGAAATTGCCCGACCTGATGCAAGGCTTAATGAATCGAGGGTTGAGCGACCCCGACATTCTGAAAATTGCCGGCGGCAATCTGATCCGGGTGATGCGGGAAGTGGAAAGAGTTGCCGGTCAGTAGCCCTGACGCTCGTCTGTAATTTCTGGAGACAGGAAGGCAGCCTGGAATCGATGCTAAGTCCAATCACACTCTAATGAACGCTTTCCTGAAAATCCCCTCCTCGGAGGGGCGGAAGGCGTCAGCCTTCCGTCTTTTCTGGCTCGGATGCAACCCACCCCTGCACCCCTCCCGAGAGGGGAATAATGCATTTTCATCGCTCGTGGGGATCCCAGTGATCATGAACCCTCTAATG
>QHZQ01000123.1:13824-19321 GCA_003224725.1 Acidobacteriota bacterium
GAGAAGGCGAATAATCCCCATCAGAGCGCCTCCAAAGCAAAAACGCCCAAGCGCTCTAAGGCGCTATTCACCACGGTAAAACGACATCCGAGTAAGGAGGAACAGAAGGTTGCTTTTGGGGATTACCGCATCCCGCCAGAGCAAAGACAAAACTATGTTGCAGAATACCGCGTTCCCATTTCCCTGGGCGGCTCTAATGCCTATGCCAATATTGAGGTGTTGACCAAAGAACAGGCTCGAGTGAAACATAAAATCGAAAAAGGCCTTGAAAGGAAGCTGCGGCGTGGCGAAATCAGCGCGGATGAAGCCCAATTTCGGATTCTTAATTGGACTAACGAACCGTTAGTAAAGAGATGAGGCCTTAGATAACTACAATTTTCCATTCACCGAGATTAGAATGAAGATACGATTGATTCATGTAGCAATCCTGGCTGTATATATGGCCGGGCTGAGTCGTCCGCACCCTGCGTTGGCTCAAACTTCGCAGAGGCTGGGTGGGCTTTCGATGCGAATCGCGCACACAGATCCTTCCAAATACCAGAGTTCATCCAGAGTGCATGAGGGCGCCGGCTCAATGGAGTACATGACACTCTTTGGGCCTCAGGATTTTAATACCAATGTGCTCTTTGTGCATCGCGGTGTGCTCCACCCGAAATCGGGTATTGGACATCATTTTCACAATCAAATGGAGGAGATGTTTGTGATCTTTGACAATCGCGCCCAGTTCACTATCGATGGGCGAACGGCTGAGCTGACAGGACCCGCAGCGGCCCCTTGCCGTATGGGAAGCTCTCATGGCATCTATAACTCTACCGATCGTCCCACCCAGTGGATGAATATTGCCGTGGGAACGGTTCGGGGGCGTTACGATGCTTTTGATCTCGGCGATGCCCGCGTGGGTGCGGCCCTGGATGCCATCCCCGTCTTCATGACCATCAGAATGGATAATAGCCTCTTGAAAACGGTCACTGGCATGAATGGTGGGAGGGGGACGGTCAAATATCGAAGGATGTTAGGACCGGAAGTCTTCCGGACTAACTGGGGATACGTAGATCACCTGCTGATTCCACCCGATAGCTCTCTCGGATACCATCGTCACGAGGTTCACGAGGAAATCTATTATGTGCTCTCCGGCAAAGGTCGTGTTACGGTTGAGGGTGAAACCGTGGCGATTGGTCCCGGAGATGGGATTGCTTGCCGGGTAAGGGAAGCGCATGGCTTTTACAACCATTCGCCCTCGGATTTGGAGCTCATGGTGATTGGTGTCGCCCTGGAAAAAGGCAAATTCGACGTAATCGATCTCAGCGACGATCTGTCGAAGAAATAGATTTATTCTTTGGTTTGAAAGCTGGATCGGTGGATGGAATTCAATAGCAGCGAAAGCAGACCCCAAGTTAGGACTAGGCCGAGTTGTAAGGACGCGAAGGTAACTAATAAGATGGCTGTCAAATCCAGGAACAAATTCATGGTTACCTCCCGCTGGTTCCACGTCTACCCGCGTTATATCTAGCAAACCAGTGGCCATTAAGACGACACACATTATTGTTGAAATGAAATGGCTAATTCAGGTTTGAACTGAATTGGGGAAGGGAGAATTTTCTTCTTTTGAGAATTTTTTGCAGAAAGAACCATAGAAAGGCCTGATCTGTTGGTCATACGGGAACAATTTTGTGATGGAAGGAACAGAAATGGAAAACCAAATGACTCCCGCGGCCAAAGAAAGAAGGTCTTCACCACGAGTCAAGGATCATTCTCCCCTGTTTGCGCGGGGATTGGACGCCTTCGGCCTGCCTTTCTCTGAAATGACTGAGATCAATGACATCAGCCAGAGTGGAATCTCGTTTTTCATCCAATCGCCAGTCTGGGCGCATTCACTATTGAATATTAATATTGGTTACGTGGATCCAGAAGAGACCCATTCTCTTTCGAAACGTAAGGCCAAAGTCAGAGTGTTGAGAGTGAATGAGGTGGATATGGGACAGCATTTCGTGGCAGCTCGCTTTGAGGACGATGGTTGAGACGTTCACAATACGGCTCCGCCCGTCCAAGCCAGGAGATGTGCCCTTGATGTCACTTGGCGAGCAGAAGGCATGAAATTGATTATTGAATTTTCGGAGCTGGCGGCGGCCCGGAAATCTTGTGCAGGAACTCCTCGTTGCTCTTCTTGTGAAGCTGCTTCACTTGCTTGAGTTCAGCCTCCATGTCCTGGTGTCGACCCATGGACCGGTAGGTCTGGGCCAACCGATAATGGGCGTCTGTCCGGGAAGGTTCAAGGCGGATCGCTGCCTTCAGCATGGTCACGGAGCGTGAATATTGCTTCTGGTTTGCGTACAGAGTGCCAAGGTCGAGATAGGCGATATGAATATCTTGGCTGGATTTCACTACTTCTTCCAGTAGGCGAGTGGCTGCCTCGAATTGGTTCCGGCGAAAGTATATGTCTCCCAAGTAAGCCTTAGCTTGAGTATGGCCGGGAACATTTCTGAGTTCCTGATTGAAGGTTTGCTCGGCCTCGTCAAACTTTTTCGTTTTCCAGTAAAGATAACCGAGACCAAAATGGACGTTGGGCTGGCCCGGGTCGATTGCGGCTGCTACCTGGAACTCTCTGATCGCCTCAGTCGTTCGGTCAAGCCCATCCAGAGCCTCACCCATCAGCATGCGGGCAGCGGCGGATTGCGGTACCTCTCGTTGCAGTTTCTCAAAGACCTCGAGTACCTTTTCAAATTGGCTGGATCTCAGGTAACTCTCTGCAAGGACATAAGAGAGCGCTGCATTCTGAGTCTGATCAGCGGCTACTTTCTCCAGTTGTACTGTGGCCTGGTCATACAGACCAGCGCCATAATACGCCATCCCCAGAAGACTCCTGGCTTGAAGGTTAGAGGGCTGAATGGCCAGGGCCTGACGCAAAGGGGGAATAGCCGCTTGGAAGCTCTCCATCTTGAAATAGGCAATTCCCAGGTTCAACTGAATTTCCGGCAGCCGAGGATTGAGGGTCAGCGCCTTTTTGTAAGTCGCTATGGCCTCCGCATACTTCCCCTGCCGCGCCAACACAACACCTAAGTTACTGAGCGCCCGGAGATCCTTGGGATATCGCTCAAGCAGGCTCCGGAGGGCTTGAGTTGCTTCCGGAAGTTTTCCCTGACGTTCCAGCTCTCGTGCCTGTTGAAAAACGCGATCGATTTCGGCCGACTGACCCCGGGCAAAAGGCGCGATCACGATCAAAATCATCGCGGCCACTTTCAGGGTCTGGCTTTTGTTTAGCTTCATTATAGATACCCCTCTGCTTCCAGGATCATGCAGGCGGAGCCCACGGCACCGGCAAAGCTTCCCAGCGAGCTCAACTCAAATCGGAGGGCCGAACTGTGTTCGGGCGGACAAACACTTCTGAAAGCTGTAGCCACTCCATCTCTTAAAGCATTTCCGGCTCGTGCCATTCCACCCCCGAGAACGACCAACTCAATATCCAGTAGCAGATGGACGTTGGTAATCGCCAAAGCTAAAACTTGAAATGCTTCATGCAAAACCTGGTTTGCTTGCCTGTCTCCAGCCGCACCAGCCTGGAAGAGCTGGGCACAAGATTTCTGGGAGCGCCTTTCGATGGCGACCGCCGAAGCGATAGATTCCAAAGGCGTCGGCAACCAAGAGTTTGACCCGCCCCTGCCCTCTGGGAGAAACAGATAGGTCATTCCCAATTCGCCGGCAACTCCACGGGCTCCTTGCCAGAGCCGCCCCCCAAGAATGAGCCCTCCGCCAACCGCCGTGCCCAAGGTCAAACCCAATACATTGGAAACCCGCTGGGCCACACCAAAATGGGCCTCGGCCCGCAGGGCCTGATTGGCATCGTTATCCGACCGGCAGGCGATGGCCAAACGTTTTCGTACCTGCTCCCCGAGCGGGTAATCGTCCAGACATCGAAGATTGGCCTTGCCTAGCACGGTTCCCGATGGTTGTTGTACCGCTGCCGGCAAGCCCAGACCTACCCCACAAACCGTGTGCTTGCAAGAAAAGCGATCGTGGATCCCGGCAATTACATCCAGCAACTGCACGCCTTGCAAATCAGGATCCGTATCATTTGTTTCCGACAAAAGAATCCTACCGCCTCTATTGAGCAAGCAGGCCTTGATATGGGTCCCGCCAATATCGATCCCAATGGCGGTTGGATAATCAGAATTTGTGGGCATCAAGTTCGTGACACCTGAAAGCGTGCTGCGTGATGCATGAAACGTGATTTGTGATTCGTAAAACGTAAATCGTGACAATGTCCATAGCTGTAAGGACTCGCAAATCACGTTTCACGAATCACGTCGCTCCTAGGACGCACTTATCCCTCTTGAGAGTTTCCACTCGCGCCGTCTTTACCCTCATTCCTTGAACGCAATATAATCTCGCAGCCCGAGTTCCTGATAAGACAGGTATTGCTTGGCGTCAAAAATCTGGACGAAGTTGCTGATCCTTTGGAGCAAGGTGGCGCTGATATAGCCAGGAAGGCGCTCTGGGTGCGGGAAGCGAAAATAGGCGCGGATAAAGAGACTCTTTTCGGTTGTGGGCAATCGCTTTACATTCTCGCCATACTGGCTGAAAACACCATTTTGTAACAAATAGAACTCAACGTTGGAAACATAAAAGACCGATACGGTTTCTCCTATTTCGCGCAGGTAATCTCCTATGGCTCTTAGGGCTTTGGGCCCCGCAAAATCACCCACCACCGGTAGGATGAGGTTTCTGCTCTGTAGCCGCTTCAGGAAAAGAAAGTCCTCTTCTGAGTTCAAATAATTTCCCCAATTCCCCTCCAGGTCCTTTTCCAAACAGATCTCCTTGAAAGATGGATAAAAGTGATACATGGGCCGTCCATAACTGCGAAACCTTATCTCAAATTGGTTGTCGAAAAATTCCTGGTATATATCGTGCATGACGTTCATGTCCGACCGACTTAGGGAAAAATGATGTTGCCGGCTAATTCGACTTTCAATCTGAGTCAGATTTCTTTGAAAAAGGTTCTGGTCTGGGGCGATTCTTTCAAAAAACGCCAGCAACTCTTGCACATTGCTCTTTTTCGAAAGAGTCATTTTGGCGGGCAAGGGTTTGCAAAAGAGGTAGGAAATATATTCCGAGCGGTTTCGCGACATCTCGAACAGCGACTTGAAAAGCCAGTGGAACAACAAATTCTGACGCCGAATGTCGAGGATAATGGCCAGGCTGGGGCGGGTTTTGGCGATATAAGTAAAGTTCTGTTCCGGTCCCACGCCCAGATAAACGCCATCCCGCACCCGCAAATCCCTCAGTCTTCCCAAGACCTGGAGATAAGAAGATTCATTGGTAATTAAATTGTCAGAATTGAAAAACCCCGGCTCTTCCGAAAGACGTTGGATCAGACGGGGAAATGCTTCATCGGAGAGTCCGTGGAGAGACGGCCTGGCAACCTCGGCAGGAGCTGCGCCCCAAAGGAGGTAAATCGCAAATGTAAAGAAGAAGAATTTCCGTAGAAACATCTCGCTATAAA
>QHZQ01000124.1:0-12777 GCA_003224725.1 Acidobacteriota bacterium
GCCTCTTTGCTCATCTCGGCATAACCGGCTCCTGCCGGCGGAGCGATAGATTCTCCTCCGGTGACCTCGACCAATTGAGCCAGGAAGCTGCCTTTGGTGGCTGCGTACAAGTCTCGCAAAGTCCCAGGCACGCGATCCACCACGCAGAGCACTCGTGGCCGTCCCAGGCCATGTACCCGGGAACGAATCGCATCCAGGGCGGATTGAGCACGCTGAAGAAGGGTTTCGGCCTGGGCTTTGTTCCCCACGGCCCGGCCGATTTCCCCAATGGCGGTAAAAACATCCTCTAGCGACTGACTCGGCACCACCAGGGTATGCAAACCGAGTGTCTCGAGCCGGTCTTTTACAAAGGCTGCCTGTGGCTCGGTCATGATCACTAAATCGGGCTGCAGGGCGTTGACCTGTTCCAGGTTGGTAGTCTGCCAGCCGCCGACACGCGGCAAGTGCTTGACGGCCGGAGGATAAGTGCAATAGTCAGATACGGCAACCACTCGGTCGAAAGCACCCACTCCATGCAGTATCTCCGACACGTTGGGTGAAAGCGATATGATCCGCTGGGGAAAGCGAACAGCCTTCAGCGAACTGGCTTCCTCCTCTCCTGGTGACACCTTCCTGCAAGCGACCACAAGAATAAGGCCGACGCAGAGCAGACAAGATTTGAGAGATAAGCTTTTCATCGAGATCATATCAAGTTACATTCCTACGGTTATTGAAGGTCTTAGAAATGCAAACCCCCTCACCCAGGGAGCCTTCTCAAAGCTCCCATGCCCCTCCCAAACCCAAAGGGCGAGGGGAGTGTTAATCCCAATTTCTTTGTTCCCTCTGCTCACGGGAATCATGGGAGAGGGGTGAAGGCTTGATACCCAAATTATGCATCGAACAACACCATCGACGCTGAAGACCCTCGCTCCGTCGGCTGCAACCCCCTCACCCGGCCTACGGCCACCCTCTCCCCATGGGAGAGGGAGTAATAAATTACAGTTTACTCTCCCCTCGCCCCCATCGGGGGAGAGGGGACAGCGACTCACTGGGTCCTTTTGTTGGCGACTTGGTATCAGAATTCAAACTGGACTCCCGCAACGGCAGTGGCACCGGGCGTGCGGAACCCATTCTCAAAGTATTTGCGGTTAAGGAAGTTGTCGACTTTCGCGTAGAAACGAACACCTTTGAATTCTGAAAGTGAACGGCGGTAGCTTATCGCCGCATCCGCCTTGACAGTCGCGCCAAAGCGATAGGCACGGCTGGCAAACGTCAGGGGGTCGAAAATCGGTGCCAGATAATCACTTGAAGCCGTGAGATCGAGGTTGATGAGAATCCCCTGGCCCAAATGCTGAGTTGCGACGATCGAAAACAGGTGATTGGGAATGACGAAAGAACGGATAATGCCAGGGACAATGGGCTGACGCTCATCAGCATTCGTGTAAGTGTAGGCCAACGTCAGATCCAGCGACGAAACAGGTGCCAGGGCAGCTCCCAGCTCCAATCCACGGGCCAGTCCTCCTGCGGTGTTGCGATACCCACCGAAGCGGCCGAAGGGATCGGTCAACGGATTAATGGCCCCGGAAAAGTCGAAGATGATCACTTCCTGAAGGCGCGTATAGAAGTAGGTTGCCGAAGCTCGCAGCCTGCCATTAAGCAGTGTCTGGTCCGCTCCCGCGTCGAAGGCGATCGAGCGGTCTGGACGGAGACGGGGATCCCCGAAGACGGAATAACCGAAGCTTCCAAAAAATGTGCCAAACCTTTCAAACAAAGAAGGAGCTCGGTAGCCGTTGCCGACATGACCCCGAATTTTAGTTCCTGTTTGGCGGAAGTAATAAGCCACGGAACCGTCACCTGTATAAGCCGTCGGCGGAGCTTTAAAGCCCGCGCCTTGGTAGGGGGCTGCCGGTGCCGGAGTAAAGTGTGGAGACTGCAGCGAAAAGAACTGAGTTCGGAACGCCGCCGACATCTGAAGGCGCCCGCCAACTAGCCGTAACTGGTCCTGAATGAAAAAGGTGTTGCTGCGCTGGGTCACATCTACCGCCGAATCATCGACCACCCTTTCAGGGAATGTCTCGTTCACGAAATTCTCGTTTTCGAACTCGTAGCCGGCGTCAATCAAATTAAGTCCTAACTGGAAGTTTGTCCGAGCGTTCAGAGTTTGAATGCGTCCGGCAAAGTCCGATCTGGTGTTCCCTCCGGGTTGAAACGAGACACCCCCGGGGCCATCCGAAATAGCGCGATTGGAGATGAGGCCCTGATACGTGACGCCATAACCAAACCTTGAAGTCGGCTGTTGTGCAAACGTGACGGCTCCCGAAAAAAAATTCGCCCTGCGAGCGCTGTCCGGGTCATTTGCCGAGGGGATGAATGTGGCCGTGCCTACACCCGGTTGAGGAAGGGCTGTTCCGGATTCGTAGCGCTGAAGCTGCTCTAAAGGAAGGGGAATGGCTTCGATAACCCCTGTCGGCGGCAACTGTCCAAGCGTTTGCGGGCTGGTGTTTAGCTGCAGGAACGAATCGGCTGCGTAAATCCGCGCTGTCAGTGTGGCTGTTGGTGAAAAACGATAGTTGAGTCGACCTTGACCGCTGGTATTGCGGGCAGCATCGTCCCCATCCACGCCTGTCGAAACATTGAGATGGGCTATCCCAGCTCTGTAGGCGAGTCGATCGTGTTTAAGTCCACCAGCAACCTGGGCCCGTCCTCGAAACAGGCCAAGCGACCCTCCCTCGGCCAGCAGGCTGCCACGACTGCGCCCGCCGCCTTCGCCCGTTACGATGTTAATGACAACGCCGATGGCATTCGTGCCGTACAGCGAGGAACCGGACCCACGCAAAATTTCCAGCCGGTCTAGATCGGTCCCGATCAAGTCCTCAATTAAGCCGGAGGCGTCTCCCTGGGGTGCGGCGGGATCACGGAATCGAAGACCGTCGATCAACACTGCCGTGTCTTCGTTGCGCAAGNNNNGTTGTTGAACACGCAAACCCGGTACGGTCCTTAGCGCTTCCGAGATGGCAAATTCATCCCGTGCATCAATTTCTTCCTGACCAATGACGCTAATCGCTTTTGAGACTTCATCAACGGTTTGCGCTGTGCCTGAGGCGGTGACCACAATCTCCTCGTGCCGCTGCTCCAACTTCAGGGCCACGTCCAGTGTCAGAGAGCCGTCGCGCTCAATGTGAACTTCCTCGACGATTGCCCTGGCAAAGCCGGTGGCTTCGGCCTCCAGAACGTAATCACCCGCTTGCAGACGATCGAAACGATAGGTCCCCGCGCCGTCAGTCGTTACCCTCTTACGTTCCCCGGTAACACGCGTGTAGAGCGTTATGCTGGCCCCTACCACACTACTTCCTTGCGGGTCCGTGACTTGGCCCGTCAGGGAAGCTCCCGCTTGTCCCAGAAGTGCGGTGTTGCTCAGCCACAAGAAAGCGCTCCCCAGAAGGATTCTGATTGTTGCCTGATGCATGCTTTTGTCCTTTCCCCTCCCCTTCGGAGGTATAAAAGACGCGCTCCAGGCCGGTCTCCTGACTGCGGCCCTTGAATGCCTACTTTCCGCGGCCTTCCCGTTTCAGATGAAACAGTGGTTGGAGATTGCGGATTTCGTTGCCGTTTACAGTTGCGAGGGCAGTGGCGGATTTCAACCGCGCTTCCCGTGCGCCTGGCGCGCATCACTGTGAGTTCTTGTCAATATATAAGGAATTTATCGAAAGCGCTCGAGGTGGTCCCACATCGCTCGGGCGAAACGCCTGTACGAACCTGATCCGTGTGGTGTTGCGTTTCCTCCTTTCTGAGATTTGATAGGAATGGGTATGCCGGCCACCATCTGGTAAACGAGGTCGGCCTTTCCCGCGACAGCCTGATTGATCCATCCTTGCAGATCGCGAAATAGACGACCCAGCGGAGACTCAGGAACAATTCCTTGGCCAACCTCGTTCGTCACGACGACCAGCCGCGTGGACCTCGCTGTCTCCACCAGGCGCTCCACTTCATCTAAAGCCCGCCACTCCAATGCCTGAAAAGAGTTCTCCCTCATACTCCAACAGAGGTTGCCGAGCCAGAGGGTGAGGCAGTCGACGATCATGAAATCAAACTTGAGCGTGTGTTGCCGGATGATTTCCGAGATCGCTAGCGGCTCTTCGAAGGTGATCCAGTTTGGAGGCCGATCTTGCCGGTGGCGGGCCACGCGGCCACGCATCTCCTCGTCCTCGACCCGCGCTGTGGCGACGTAAGCTACACGGGGTGACGAGCAACAAAGCGACTGAGCAAAACGACTCTTACCGCTTCGGGCACCGCCAATGATTAATGTCAGCATAGGCCTGGGACCTGCTCCTCCCGTTTAACGGAATAGCACCCATGCTTTGCGACCCGGCGGTGTTAGGGGAATGTAAAACAGGAAGGAATGTGATGAAAATCGTGCAAGCCGCTTTCGTGCGAAGCATAGCGCGCTCCCTGAAAGCCCAAGGCAGGTCTCCTGACTTACAGGTCATTGCGTGCTGGCAGCCTTCCCGTTTATTTTTGCAACAGTGGCTCTTCGCATGCCAGCCCGCTCGCTGCTTACAGTGGCGCGACCGTGCGGGATTTTCACCCGCTTCCCTTTTCACTCGCCAACGATGCGAGCACCTCAGACTGAAACGAGTCGATGCTAACAAAAAAGGAAAAAAGAGGTCAACATCTTTTTCCTGGCTAGGAGTAGCGAGCAACCTCAGACCGCCGAGGAGTAAGGCTCTATCGGCCACGGACCCCTCACCCGGCCTGCGGCCACCCTCTCCCCAAGGGCGAGGGAGAGATCCACGCATTAGCGCGCAGACTTCAAGACTACAAGTAGACGTTTCATGAAACAGTGGCAATGGCATCGCACGAAACGTCTGTTTGAGCCACACCCTCACCCATTGCCCTCCCTCTCCTGGTGGGAGAGGGTGGCGCGAAGCGAGGGGTGAGGGTCAACCGCGTTTTTTCGGTGCCACAAATATCCAATCGCCAGGTTCCCCCTTGGCAAGGGGGGACTTGAGGGGGGTGCCTTGTAGAATGCAACGAGAACAAGACTCTCGTTCATTCTGCATAACCGGCGAAAACGATCAACGGCTGGCTGAGTACGTTCGTTGGCAAATTTCAAATACAGATCAGCGTCCCAACTTGGCATTCCGTAATCTCTGTCGCGTTGAGGCGTCTCTCTCTTGCCATCAGGTCCGAAATCGCTCATCGATCTCCACCTGATACCCACTGGCGAGGCGGTTCGTTTCGTTGGCCATGCCGACGACAGACATCAACTCGACGAGCATGGCATTGGTCATGCCCGCCTTGCGTGCCGCTGCCGTGTGCGAAGCGATGCAATAGGGGCATTGGTTCGTCACACTGACGGCCAGGTAAATGAGTTCTTTCGTCAACGCATCCAAGCATCCCGCGCTCATTACCTGCTTGAGGCTTTCCCACGTGCGCTTCAGGGTGACAGGGTCATGAGCCAGCGCTTTCCAGAAATTGTTGATGTAATCGGTCTGGCGGGTCGCCATGATGTCATCGTACACTTTCCGCACTTCCGAACGAGCGGCCTCATATTCGAGTAGACCCAAAGTTGCCATATTGATATCCCCTTTCGAAAATCCCCCCTATCAAAGGAAGGTGTGAAAAAAGTGGGAGGGCGAGCCTCCTGGCGAGCCATCGCCCCAGCAAGTCCTTGCCTCATGAGGCTCGGCGGGAGCCTCGCCCTCCCGATCTCCGCATTGAGCGGGTCAGGTTGTCAAATTCGCTCGGAACTATCGCATCGCACGGAGCAGCTTCCGTCGGCCTTCAATAAGGGGTTGGCGCTTTTTCCTCGAACGCCGTAGAGACATAACGGATCAATGGACCCGACAGGGACGGATACCGACTCGCCCAGTGCAATGCCGAAAGGAAAGCCGAGGTCGGCAAACACCAGTCTGGCAAATCCAAGAGCCATGCAGCCACGCGGGTGAATCGTAGGGAACGCTCATTGGCAGCTCGCCTTCGTCGTTCGTATTCCTCCAGCAGACGCGAAGGATTATGTAACGCAATCTCTGCCAGCGCACGGGCATCCGCTACCGACATGTTGGCGCCCTGCCCGCCAGCGGGGCTCAGGGGATGTGCAGCATCGCCCATCAAGATTACCCCTTCCCCGCCGTATCGTGTCGCATGGCCCCAGGACCGGCGAACGCGGACGAAGTCAGACGGGAAATGTCTCTCCTGGACGACTTCCTTGAGGGCAGAATCACTGGCGCAAAATCTCTCCCAGGTGTCTTCCAGCAAATTCTTCGTCTCAAAAATCTCTGGTCGCACCAAAACCACACTGGCGCCCCGCCCTTGCGGGAGTGGCGCTGCCAGCAGTCCCAATATTCCTGAATGAGATCCTCCCACACTGAGCCAGACTTGCGTCGTCGCCTTTTCGAAGCTTTTCGGCCATGAAAATCCAGAGCAGAGAAAATCCAACGGAAACAACCGCGTTTCCATCTCCAGGCCGCACGCCTGTCTCACCAGGGAGTGCGGTCCATCGTCACCGATCGTCCATGGGGCCAAAAACTCGCTTTCCTGGCCGGTGACGACATGGCGAGTCCGGACGCCCACGGTCCGGTTCTTTTCCTTCAAAAGGGCAATTACCTCGACACCACGCCGCAGTTCAAACGCCCGGAGATTCAGCAACCGTTCCCGTGTTCGGTTGGCATCGGCTGCCCAGCGTTCCACCTGAATCTTCTGGAATAATTCTGGTGAAACGAACCGAATTTTCCCTCGGCCATCCCGTAAATTGATACCGCCTAGCGGGAGCAGAGCGTCCTCCTCCCAGATTTCCTTGGGAATCAAGGAGAACAACAACTTGACTGTCGCCTGCCATAAGATTTCGGGCCGCACCCAATTCGGCGGAGCGATGGTTTTTTCCAGCACCACCACCTTTTTCCCTCCCCGGCCCAGCAATTCGGCCAAGATGGTGCCCCCGATACCTCCTCCCACGACTAAGAAATCCAGGTTCATCCAGAAGCCGGAGCAGTACTCCATGAGCATTTCCGATGCAGTGGCGCTTGCCGGCCTTCTTTAAAGAAAGGGGAGAGCAGGCTGGTTCAGATTAAGCTATTCCGCCGATGGTCTTGGCAGACGAAATTTGAGACCGCGCTCCCGTTTGAGCTTCGTTATGAACCGCAGATCTACTTCTGAGAGCGGGACAGAGGCAGACTCCCCACCCTGGGGTCACGCAATGAAGAGCACATCCTTCAGCCAGTAATTCTTGACCGCATGGATCGAACCGTCGTTCACAGTCAATAGCCAAATAGGGTCCGTCAGGCCTCGAGTGTTCTTTCATTCTCTGGAATGAGAGGCGGGTAAAGAGGTTGGGGCGGGAGGAGTCGTAACGGCCCCTCTACGCCCAGGCCCAAACGGGTAAGGCCAGCACCAAAACGTGCTAGAATGCCAGGCTTTTCCAGCCTAACATCTACAGTACCCAGGCAATGCGTTTTTATTGAAACTCCATTTGACAAACTGCAACAAGGGCGGACTTTCAGTCTAAACAGCCACCAGATCTTCTTCCAGCTCTTTCACCCGGACCTTCAAACCAGGAGACCCCTTACGGGTTCTTTCAGGCACTGGCACGGCAATCACTTTCATTTTGATTCGATGGGGCAGTTCATTGAGCCGCACCACTTGACCGTCGCCCAGGATAAAGCAATCACGCTTCGTGGGGTCTGCCGATTTCACGGATGTGAACAGAGCTCTTGCCCCTTGTTTCACTTTGCACGTCCATCGCAAGATAAAAGGTATTCTTGAGATCTCCACTTCAGCGCCCGGCTTCAGACATGCCACCGTCTTGGTACCAGCCAACATCAGCCAGTTGGTCCCATGCATCTGCGTTTTGACCTGAAGTACATCCCCCGCTTGCGCATCAACTACCTTAGCTATGTGTGAAGAGTAATAACACATACACGTATATTCCCCCTTTGACTAGAGTTTTCCCCCATAAGTATTGTATAGCATCTTCGGGTGAGGGGTACTCTAAATTTCTGAACCGGGTTGAGCCAGACGGCTGGTCAGGTTAGCGAAAATAAAAAAGACCGCACGGGAGCGGTCTTTGTGGCTACACAAATTTGAATCCCTCCCAGATGGGACAGAGGGCGAAGATGTTTATTTCGCGAGGTGCAGCGGAGAATCCACCGCCACAATGGTCTTAGCTTGGACGTGCAGGGTCAACGTGCAGCCCACGCCACACCCTCGGTGACGATCTCATGCAGCTCAGGGAACCTGGCCCTTAGTTCGGCTGAGGTGATTTTTTCGGCCAGCGCAAGCCCCTCCTTTGTCCCGACTGAGTAGAGGCGATCCTTGTCTCGACTGTAAACCGTCAGTAGGTGATCGCGGGTCTGAAGCATCATAATTACTTTCTCGCCATCTCTCTGCTCATCCGATTTCTGGAGGCCACCCTGGCTTGGAGCCGCCGAACTCAAAGCGAGCTTGGCCGAAGCAATGGGCTGAATTCCACTCGGCTTCTTCCTTTTGGACTTTCCTACACTGAATGACGAAACGCCCAACATAAGCATTAGAAAAAGTACCAGAGCGATTGAAGCGAAGTGTCGGTGTCTCATAAAGTCCTCCCCCTTTCCCGACGGATATTTAGTATTTAGTTGCCTTAGATTGCATTGTACAACAACTCCTCTAATCTTAGAGAAATTTTTGTCCTCGAAGACGGAGGGTTGATTGGACGGTGGTCGTGGCAGAAAAGGCTATGTCGGGGAAGGATGAGAAGGGAGCACGTCTTTTATTCGTCAAAGCGTGCGGCAACAAACTGCCTGCCTGAGGGATCCACAAGGACGCGCACAACTTTGGCGGTTACGGTATGGAGATGGCCGAAGAGATTACTGGAGGCAATCTTGATGACAAGATGGGTGTCCAACCAAACTGGGTTTTTCAGGTAGAAAGAAATTCCTGTCTCACTAATATCGTGAGTTTCCGACCGCTCCGTGAACGATTCCCAGTTGGCATCAGCACATTTGATAAAAAGTTTTGATTTTTCTTTTACCCGAACTGCGCTATTGACTTTAGACATGAAGGCACCTCCGACAATAAGGGACTGCTGCTTACACTGTCTTTTCGGAGGATCATGAGACTTTGATTGCTATTTTCTCGGCGATTGCTATTTTCTCCGGTGTGAATATGTTACGGCCCCTATTTATTCGCTTCGGTTGCTGGAAAAGAAAAACGGCAACCCATATCACCTTCTTTGGGCACACTTTTTCAAACGCTTCTTACGCTATCAGCACAGGCTCTACTTGAAAGCTTGCGACGCCGTGGGACTGGCTTTTAGTGGAGTCGCGACACTGGCGGGTGTCCGCTGGATGGAAGAGTCCAGTTCAGAGCAAGTCGAGTCGGCACGGTTGCCCGTGCCCTTCATCCTGTTGTTTTTCCTGGTGGTCCTGGATAGGGAAACAGGATCAGACGGGCCCGTTTTCTCTGCGACGTATTTTTCCGGAGTTCTTTATGTTTGGAATTGACTTCCCAAAATCCGCTTGACATTTTATTAATGGTGTAGTATGGTTTACCTCAACTGTAGTAATTTAGGTCTCCGAGGGATTCCTTGGTTCGCGAGAAAAACATCAGGCTCTCAAAGTTTGAAGTAGGATTAATGGATGCCTTGTGGAAGATGGGAAAGGCCTCGATTCGAGAACTTCAGGAGCAACTGCCCGAGAAAAAACGGCCGGCTTACACCACCGTTCAAACCATGGTGAACAGACTCGAAGAAAAAGGAGCCGTGCGGCGCGTCAGAAAGATCGGCAACGCCCACATTTACGAACCCATGATTACTCGCAGGGCCGCATACCGCCGGTTAATCGACGATTTTCTGGATCTATTCGGTGGGTCTGCTCGGCCTCTGATGGCCCACTTGCTGGAGACCGGCAAGTTAACACTGGAGGACGTGCGCACACTGGAGACCACCCTCGCCAAAACGCAAGGGCGCGGCCTGTTGAGCCATGATGGAAAACAGGAGGATCGATGAGACGGCAGGGTGATCCGACCCAGACACTATAAAGACAGGCGCTAAGCATGACCGGTTACCAGCAACTTACAGATGTCGTCGCCAGGTTGTGGCCCCTGGTGGCTGATTATCGTTCTTCCGGAAAGTCTTCCAGCTCATCTGCGAGACTCCGAACTGGAAATGCTCTTGCTGCACGAATTGGTGCACGTCAGGCGCAGAGACAATCTTATCAGTTATTTTCAGATGGTCCTGGGCAGCTTCTTCTGGTTTTACCTGGTTGAGCGGGAGCTGGCCTGCGATGAAGAAGTCCTTCGGTTAGGTCGTTCATCCGATGATTATGCATCCAACTTATGGAAAGTGGTTCGCTTCTGTTTGGGTCGAAGCATAGCCGGAGTCTCGTTAGTAACTGGTTCAAATCTGAAAAGGAGGATTGAAAAAATCATGAGTGGCAAGATTCAAGCTAAATTGGCATGGCAGCACCGAATGTTCTTGGTCGGAAGTGTCATGAGTATGATCGGGCTCTCACTATCCATTGGAGTCTATAGCCAAGGCGCCACGGGAAAGCTTTCGGGATCGGTTCACGACGCGAGTGGGGCCACCGTCCCCGGAGCCACCGTAACGATCTCGCCCGGCAGGGGCACCAAAGAAATTGCTTCCACAAATGATGTGGGTGAGTACGAGTTTCGATCGCTGGCCAAGGGGAAATACGAAGTGGAAGTGAACAAGGAAGGGTTCAAGGCCTATCAGCGGAAAGATGTCATCATCAACGCAAATGCGCAAGAGCGGCTAGACGTGATCATGGAGGTCGGGGAAGTCTTCCAGACGATTGATGTGACGGCCAAGTCCCCCCGAGCTGCCGCAGCGCCGTCGAGCGCGAGCGGCCAGCCACACAGGATCCGCGTGGGTGGAAACGTACAACAAGCCAATTTGATTTCTGAAACTAAGCCCATCTACCCAGAACTGGCGCGGCAAGCAGGTATTGAGGGCACCGTTCTGCTCGAGGCGATCATCGGGAAGGAAGGCAATGTGGTCAATTTTAGGGTGGTCAACACGCTCGTCAATCCGGAACTTGTGAAAGCAGCGGTCGCAGCCGTGAAACAGTGGCTTTATAAGCCGACTCTGCTGAACGGCGAACCCATCGAAGTGGTCACCACCATCAGAGTCAACTTCAGTCTGGCTCAGGCGGAATAGCGGGCCATTTCGCTGCTGCGGGATTCAAGCGTGTTCGTTGTCCTCGACTTCCGGAACAGGCGCGAAGCTAGCCGCGGTCGAAACTCTTCCCCAGGCACTGGTCCTCCAGTTATCGACCATGGCCCTGCCTGCGCCCCAGACCGGAAGAGGCATGAGCAATTGCTCCGAAAAGCCGAACAAGAAGGGTTCATACATCTGTCGTAGTTGCTTGAGCGTTTCCTCAGCTGCACGTGCCTTGCACAGTGGTGCACCGGCGGCGCCCAGGATCTCCCGCAACTCGGTGAGGATAAGAGCGTCGAAACGCTCAACGGATGCGGACTGGGGTGGAACAGCAAGAACCTGAGCCAGGTCCACGAGGGCGTGCCGCGAAATGGCAAAGGTCAACTCGGCTTGCCACCGAAGTGCCCCCTCGGTGTGCGCAATGAGTAGGGCGCAGGCGTCCAGGATCGTGGCCAGGGCCGATACCCAAGACTGATTATTGTGTTGCGAGCGAAAGTAACAAAGAACGGGATACGAGAGATGGCTCTCCATCAACTCGGCAGCCCACGTCTCCCAGGCGCGCAGGTATTCCTCCAACGCTTCAAGGTTCTGTTGCCGGGTGTGTCGCCGTAGGAGTTCCGCTGCCGTCGGTGGAGAGCCAGCTCGCGCATCCAGCAGGGAAATATTGACCTCGCGCCGGGAGAACGCTCCGTAAAGCACGGGCAGGTAGGCGACGACGATGGCCAGGAAGCCGAAACCGGTTCCGGCCTCCACAACCGCTACCAACCGGGCGAGCGGTGTGTGCGGTGTGACGTCACCCAGGCCGAGTGTGAAAAAAGTAGTCCCGCTCAAGTACAGTTGGGTTCGAAAAGACTGAATGGCCCATGACCCCCCGATCATGCTGCCAGCCGCCCATTGCAGCATGGCGAAGCCGAGAATCAGCCCCGCCGCCCACACCACGAAAAGCAGTAGCACAGAAAGGGGTCCGAAGACGCTCAAGAAGCCTTCTTGTCGCTTGCCCGGAGTCATCCGGCGTGCGATCAGCAGCCAGGGCATCCCCGTGTACTTATAGAACATCCTCGTCAGTCGGAAGCGGCCCGTAACGCGGCGCGGCAGAATGATGGTTTCGAAGGCATCCCAGAGAATAAGGGCCAGAAGAAAGACACTTAATAGGCCAATGAGCGAAGACATCGCAAGCATTCCTTTCCGCAGACACACAGTGGGGACCAGCCTGAGGCTCACTCATTCTATTTCTTCAGTGTGTTGAACGCAAGGGTGGCTGGTGGTCTAGGCGCAAGACAGAAGCGTCAATTTTTGACCGTGTCTTTCCAGGGAAGCGGCTCGAAAGATGCTTCGAGGCGAGCCGGGGGCCGCTGTTTTCAATTATCCAAAGCCAAACAAGCGTAACTACCGGACTCTAAGAATTCCCGAGAGCGTTGCCAAGAAACCGTCCGCCCGTTGGGCGTCGCTGGTGGACGATGCCGGCTGAATGAGCTTTGGCCAGCACATCGGCCCTCTGGATGGCAATTTTGAGCACTTCATTCAGTCGCATCCCCTGGCGCGGGATCCGCTGACCCAGCGTTTTCCTCTCGACGGACTCCACCGCGATAAAATCAATGGCCAGCCTGTTGCCCGAGCAATGACTCAGGCTTTTCGTGAGCGATCATCTT
>QHZQ01000124.1:12957-14189 GCA_003224725.1 Acidobacteriota bacterium
GCCTCGGCGAAGGCTGGCCGCGCCTGTAGCGCGAGACGAAACTGATTAATGGCCTCATCCAGCCTGCCTTGCGATGCGAGTGCTATTCCCAGATTGTTGTGCGCTTCGGGGGAATCCGGCTTCAGCTGCAGAGCTTGGCGGAACTGGCTGATGGCTTCTTCCAACTTTCCTTCGGACGCCAAGGCGACACCAAGGTTGTCGTAGGCTTCAACATACCTTGGGCTGAGCTCTAGGGCTTGACGATACTGGGCGATGGCCTCGTCCAGCCTGCCTTGCGACGCGAGTGCCAAACCCAGATTGTTGTGTGCTTCCACAAAGGTAGGTTTGAGCTGGAGGGCTTGGCGGTACTGAGCAATCGCCTCGTCAGGGTTTCCCTGTGATTCAAGGGCGATGCCCAAGTTGACGTAGGCTTCGGCGGAGGTGGGCTTGACTTGAACAGCTTGACGAAAGCAATTGATGGCCTCGTCCAGCTTGCCCTGACTTCTGAGCACGATGCCCAGATTGATTTGTGCTTCGCTCAAGTCAGGCCTGAAATGCAGAGCTTCGCGGTAATGGGCCACGGCCTCGTCCAGCCTGCCCTGAGATTCAAGGGCAGTACCGAGCCTGTTGTGGGCGTCGACCGCATCCGGATTCAGCTGTAGCGCCTGACGATACTGGCTAATCGCTTCTTCAATCCGGCCTCGGGATTCGAGTGCTATACCCAATTTGTGGTGGGCATACCAACTACCCGGTGCTGCCGCCATCAGGTTGTAAGACTGGTCCAATGTCGGGGCGGAGCCCCGCCACTGCAAGAAACCTAAGAGGGAAACGGGGACGACAAGCAGACTCCACTTCAGGCCGTGAACCAGCCAACCAGGAATGCGTGCGGGGTTGTGATTCTCGCTGCGACCTCCCTCCAGGCCAAGGCCCTCGCGCACCGTTTTCTCGCGTACCTTCCAGATGAACCCGTCAAAGTAGAAATGAAGGAAGGTGGACGCGGTTATGAACCCAAAGAGAGAGCGCTGCACAGTCTCCTGGTCGATCCTATCCGCAAGCAATTTGACATACCCGTATGCAAACACCATGCCGACGTACAACCCGATCATCAGCCCACTTCGCCGGAACAGGAAGCGCATGAATGGACCCACATGACGAGCTCTATCGACGCGCTTGCGATTGTAGATCCACACAATGGCCAGGTATTGCACGTCGTGAAATATCTCGAACAGAGCAATGCCGACTACGACATTGGA
>QHZQ01000644.1 GCA_003224725.1 Acidobacteriota bacterium
GCATTTTTGTGGCTTACTTTGTAGTGATCACACTATTGCAGATTCGTGCTTTGAAGCAGGGTCCACAAAGCTATGCGCAATTCCAAGAGTGGTTAAGGACGCCTCTGCCGGTTGTTCTAAATGCTGTCAGTTTCCTCTTCGTGCTCTTCCACACCATTACCTGGTTCAACCTGGCACCGCGGGCGATGCCTGTGCGTATAAGAGGGAAGCGCGTTGCCGACCCTTGGATCGCGGCGCCCAACTACGTGGCCTGGCTGGCTGTTTCTGTGTTTGTGGCTTGGCTCCTTTGGGGAGGGTAAATGTCAGCAAAAAGATCCAACGAACCTTTTCTCTGGGCCCTCTTCAGTGCCGGCGGCGTTGTGGCTGCTTTGCTGATGCCTGTCCTGCTATTCCTGTACGGACTGGCTTTTCCTTTGGGATGGCTGGAACCGCCTGACTATGAAAGGACGCTCACCCTGGTCAGACATCCCGTGACGCGACTTGTTTTATTCGTCTTTTGCTCTTTTCCGCTTTTCCACTGGGCTCACCGATTTCGCTTTACGCTTTACGATGGTCTCCAGATAAAACATTTGAATGAAGTGATCAACGTCCTCTGCTATGGTGGAGCCATTGTCGGTACGCTTCTGGCAGGTTACCTGCTGTGGAATATCCCCTAGTCTACTGGTTCTCTGTCACGGGCAAAAGCCGTCGGGTCTCGTGTTTGGACATTTCAGCAACCCCTCGATTCATCGAGGGGACCTTAGGCCAGGTCAATCGGTTAACCGTTTTAACGGTTTCCCTCGCCACCACAAACGGAGGACACGTCAGCAAGCGCTTTCGTGTTGTCCCATGCTGAACAACCGCTGAAGCGGTTGTTTTGGTTCTGAAATTCTTCCAACCCCTCGATAAAATCGAGGGGCTAATAGGACCCGATGCATGTGGAATGTCCAAATTCCATATAGAGAGGAGCCATTCATGCCGGGAGGCGGCAGCCGCAAGGATGAAAAATTAGTCCCCTCCGCGGGAGGGGTGCAGGGGTGGGTTGCCCCGGACCGGAAGGACCCACCCCGAAGGCTACGCCTTCTGCGACTCTCAAGAGGGGATTTTCAGGAGAGGAGGGACTGTGGAATACAAATTGAAGCCCATCTCAAAGAATAGCATTGCCGCAGCTATCTCAAAGGCTGAGCTCTATCGCAACCTCAACGAGCCTGGAGAGGCTGAATCGATCTGTCGAGACATTCTAGCCATCGAGCCTGACAATCAGATCGCATTGCGGCTTCTGGGCCTGGCCATCACCGATCAATTCACGGGAGGCCTCTTGGATCGTTATGGCGAGGCTGAGAAGATTTTTCAAAATCTCCTCGACCCTTATGAACGTCTCTATTATACAGGACTGGCTCATGAGCGCCGCGCCAAGCGACTGCTTCGCGCAGGTCGCTCCCCCTTCATGTTAAGGCAAATCCTGGAAGAGGGAATGCGCTGCTTCGAAGAGGCCGAAAAGATCCGTCCCGAGGGCAACGACGATGCGATACTTCGCTGGAATCGCTGTGTGAGGTTAATCCAAAGCCAACTCGGGGCTGAGCAACCAGCGGAAGAGGTGGAATCATTAGACGCAAGCGACAGCCCGCCGATTTAACCAGCCGGGAGGAGGAGTGCTAGGCCTGGCGGGATTAGCGGTCTAGACCTGTTGGCTGGGCCAACTCACTTTGGTTCGCCTTGGGTCTTTTTTCACATGACTGCGCCTAAAGACAGTTGCAGAGGAGCGCGCTCAACGGATGTTTGTGCGTAAAGCGCGCCCGCTGAACCAGGCCGATAGGTGGCTAGCTTGTAATGAAAAGATGTGATATGTACCAGGGCGTTTTTTATAAGCTTTATATTCAGACGAGGTGCAGAATCGCTCTATCGAGTGCTGCGTGCGCTCGCCAGCGTTGGCGTGTTGGCTGAAGCTGGCAGTGGTCATTTCGCATCAACGCCGCTGGCTGCCACTCTGCAAACCGATGCCCCCGGCTCGCTGCGTGCTTTCGCCACTGTCGAACTGGGAGAGGAACATTACCCAGCCTGGGGCGATCTGATGCATAGTGTCAAGACCGGTGAGATCGCATTCGATCACGTCTTCGGAATACCTGTTTGGGAATACTTCGCGCAGCCTCCTGAGAACGCCAAGACCTTCGATGACGCGATGACCGGAAGGACCCTCGCTGTCAATGATGCTGCTTTATCGAGCTATGATTTTTCATCCATCCGTAAGATCGTTGACGTTGGTGGCGGGCATGGCAGCCTCATCGCCTCAATCCTTAAATTGAATCCACAGATGAAAGGTGTTCTCTTTGATGCGACGCCTGTTGTTGAAGGGGCGCGGCGGCGATTTGAAGCCGAAGGGCTTACGAATCGCTGTGAGGTGGTGGATGGAGATTTCTTCGAGTCAGTGCCAACATTCTTAAGTGGATTATTCACGACTGGGATGACCGGCACGTCGTTGCCATCCTCAAAAACTGCCATCGGGCGATGGTAGAGAATGCCAAGCTCCTGCTCGTCGAAGCCGTAGTGCCGCATGACGGCCAGCCGCACTTCAGCAAATTCATTGACCTCAACA
>QHZQ01000645.1 GCA_003224725.1 Acidobacteriota bacterium
CGAGACGTTGTTGCAGGAAAAGAACGTCCCAATCCTCCCCAGCTGCAGCGGGATGAGTTCAACCGGGTCGAAGGCGCGCCAGAAGCTCCTTATGACACACTGATCTGCCCTAAGGAAGCTCTCTCAGTTATACACTTGTTTCTGCATGATTATGACGATACCCGAATCCTATCGTTTTGTGGCGGCAATCCCACTTACCTCATGGCCCAGCAAGATGTGTGGAGCGGCAACAAGAAGGCTATCGTTGATTATCTCCCGAAAGGAAAGGATTTGAAGCTGATCTGGGAAAACGATGGGAAAACCGAGAGAATACTCAACCTGTTCGAACCACTCCAAGATCTTGCCAGAAGGGAGTCTATTTCGTTCTCGTTTTCCGGATGACAAAAAATGTTCGATGTGTTGAACATCGCCAGTAAGAACATTGCCGAGTTTCAGGCGCGAGTCAGGGCTCTACCCGACTCCCTTGCATGAGACGCTGATGAACTCACATCAGAACAGGCGCTAACCTTTTACAGTAAGGCTGGTCTTAGATTTGCGTCCTGAGCGGGGCAGCGCACTACCGGAAAGCAGGTTGGGAAGATGTGTGGCACCCAACTGGATGGCTACTTAGCATGGCCTTTTTGGTGTTTGCCTTTCTGCCGGGCCAACGCGACCTGATGACCTGGTTCAAGTCCTTGGTAAAGCCGAAGACAGCATTCTTTCTTTTCTGGGTCCTGTTTTTCGTACTGTCGCACCTCTGGAATTTCCGCACGGCGCCTTGGAACGGCAATGGCCTGTTCGAAGATTCCGCGATCGATCTGTTGTATTTGAAGAACTACGTGATGGGCCATCCTTTTCAGCCGGCTTGGTTTCATCCGTATCCTTACCTCATTTCGCGGGAGACCCTCTTTCACTACTACGTTTGGGGATTCCTCGATCTGTTTGGCCATAACATCATATCTTATGAGGCAGCTCTTCTGGTTCTTTGGTCAGGGGTTTTTATCTTCACGCTTCTGTTAGCTGATCTATTTTTTCAATCTTACGTTGTTACATCTGTCACAGCACTAGTTTTCAATTTCCTCCCGTTCGCCTTCATTTACACCTTCGTCGGCTATCGGTACCCGCTGACAGTCCTTCTGGGCGTCGCATCTCTGTACTTTCTGCATCTGGGATCCAGAACGTCTTCTGGCCTCGCTTTATCGCTGAGTGGAATCGCGGCAGGACTCTGCCTCGCCAGTTCGACCGTGGGAAAACAATATATCCTGGCGCTCATGCTTTGGGCCATTTGTTATGCAGGCTTGCATTGGAGACGGCTGAAACAGATCAAGTGGAATTGGGCTGCTACGGTCGCGTATGGCTTCGTAGTAGCTGCTACACCGATCCTCTGTTACATCTTTTTCAATTGGGAACACTACACTTACTATGAAGGCAAGTTCATGGAGCGTTTCATGGGCGCAGCACGGGGGCATCCCGCCCCCAACGATATGCAATACTATGTCACTGGTCTCTGGGGCTGTTTTTTTCGCGTCCCAGGCCCTCGGCTTTTCATCCCAGATTTCCTGCCCATCCCAGTCGCGTATTATTTTTTCTTGTTGCCGGGATTAATGTTTGCCATTTGGCAAGGCCGTTATGAAGTCGTACTGCTCGGAACGCTTCCTGTCGTAGCGGTATTTATCTCGGGCGGAATGACAGTTGAGCATCGGTTGTTACTTGCAATCCCATTCTGGATGATCCTAATGGGGTTTGCCTTTGCTGGCTTTTTGAGACTGAAACTGACTGCTGGATTTAAGATCATTGTTCTAGGGGTTTTGGCGTCCGTATTGACAAGCGGTTTTGTTCCGTCGGTTCAATATATCGATAGCAAGACCAAAAACCCATTCGGATTTGTCGACTTCGAGCAACAGCAGGTGGCTGTGTCGCGGTTCTTACGCGACGTCGTCGCCGGAAAACAGCCTTCCAATCCGCCGCATCTCGAACGCGATGAGTTCAACCGGGCGGAAGGCGCACGAGGTGCTCCATATGACACACTCATCTCCCCCAGGGAAGCTACCTCAGTGGTCCACTTGTTTTTGCATGATTATGACGATACCAGGATCTTGTCGTTTTGTGGCGGCACCCCGGTCATCGTGATGACCGAGCAGGATGTGTGGAGTCACAATAGGATGGCCATCGTTGATTATGTGCCCAAAGGTAAGGACCTGAAGCTAATTTGGGAAAGCGATCCAAAGACAGAGAGAATAAGCGCGAAGTTCCAAGCCCTTGGCGACCTTGCGACCGCGGATTCCATGTGGTTTTCGTTTGGCGGGACAAAAATCACATTCAACGTGCTAAACATCGCGAGTAAAAATATCCGGCAGTTTCAAGAACGGGTCAGGGCTTTACCGGACATTGCCCCGTAGGCATTATGAACCTATCTCAGAACGTGCAGCGGTTACTCTGCCCGCAACTCGTCTCAACTACATTATCACAGGTGCAGCTGGTGAATATGAATGTAACCGACGTTTGGGGCTCCTCTGATCGCATCGTCAAAAGCGATGAATTAACCACATGACCCTGGCAGAGCTTGGCGCCCTTACAAAAACTCTGGCTAAGTGGCTGGCCGCGACTACCAGCCTCATCTTCGCCTTGTCTCGGTTCCTGCCGTCCGGCCGCCCGGGGGCCTACGGCATCGTTGAGGATTCCTGGATACAAATGCTGCACACGGCTTTTGCCGAGCGACTTCAATTTGGCCGGGACATCGTGTTTCCGTTCGGGCCGTGGGGTTTCCTTTACGGTGGATATCATCCGGCGACGTATTCGATTTCAGTCGTTATTTGGGCTGTTCTCGCCGCTGTGTTTTGGTGGGCAGCGTGGCGCGTGGTGACGCATTTCTTCAAAAATCCACTGGTTTCCTGGTCGTGGATGATGGTGTTTATCGGGCTGGCCAGCATAAGCCCGTTCTTAAACATGGATGTGCGCCTGACTGCGTGGCCTCTTCTCCTTTTGCTGCTGCATTTTTCCGTGGAGGAACGCCCTTTCACCGTGACCCAGGCGATGCTGGTCATATCGCTCGCGCTCCTGAGCCTGATCAAGCACAGCATATTCACGATTGCGGTCGTGACTGTGCTGATTATCGCCGCGGACAATGTTCTCCGGCAGCGCCGCTTCCCATGGATCGTGCTGGCGTTTACGGGAGGCA
>QHZQ01000068.1 GCA_003224725.1 Acidobacteriota bacterium
CTCAGCTGCACCTACAAAACAGATTTTTCAGAATATCGAAATTACCATAGCCGCAAACATTCAAAAGCTGGAAGAAGTCTTGGTGCTCAGGAAGGAACCTCAGAGCTAAATGGTCAACTTCTTGCGTTCCTTGTCCGTCCTCGTAATCATCATGTTGATGGTGACACTTCAAGTGGTCCTGACGCGTTACTTTCCCCGATTAGGCATGCTGGATTTACCTTTAATTGCGGTGATTTATTTGACGATTGCTAAAGAAAACCTCCTCTGGACGATTTTTTCAGGATCTGCTATTGGCTTTTTGCAAGACAGTCTTTCTCTAAGTGCTCTGGGAATGAATGGCTTTACTAAAATCTCCATTGGCTGTCTTGCCTATCTGGCAAATTCCATATTTGCCGTGGATCGCGTGCTGACTCGCTTTGGGCTGTTATTTCTTTCCTCGATCCTGGCCACCTTGCTTTTTTTGCTTTTGCGAATTATGTTTTTAAACCGTAACGAAGTTATCGATGGTCAACGGCTGTTACTGAGTGGTGCCGTGAATGCCTTGGTGGGACTCCCTCTTTTTTACCTGTTTGACAAGATTGTCAAGTCCCCAAACGAGTAGGTATGGATCTCAAAGACTTTTACGAGGATAAGAAATTCGTCCAATCCAGAATCCCGTTTATTCAGGTGACGGCTGTTCTGCTGTTTCTCCTCTTGTTGATCGGTTTGTGGAATTTGCAGCTACTCAAGAGCAGATATTATATTGAACTGGCAGAAAAAAACAGGATTCGCTCCATTCCGTTGGCCGCCCCTCGAGGCAAAATCCTGGACCGGAACGGGCAGATCCTCGTGGATAATCAGCCTTCCTTTACCCTGATTGCCTTGCGAGATAATTTGCCCCACATTGAAAATTCGCTGGATCTCCTGGCCAGTGGTTTGAACTTAGATAAGAAATTCTTAGAGTCTCAGTTCGAAAAATATCGTCACCTCCCCAGCTATCTTCCCATCCCCATCAAAGAAGACATCACGATCAAAGATTTATCATTTATCAAGGCTCATCGGCTTGAGCTTCCTGGACTGGAAGAAATTAGCCTACCGAGAAGATTTTATCGGGAGAGGCAGTTGGCTTCTCACCTCCTAGGTTACGTAGGAGAAATATCAGAAAAGCAATTAGGCACTCCTGAGTTCGACTACTGCAAACCGGGTGACATTGTGGGTAAAGCCGGTGTAGAGCGAGTATACAATCAAATCCTCACCGGAATGGATGGGCAGAAAAAAGTAGTGGTCGACAGTCGCGGCAAAGAGGTTGCCGTACTGGACTCCATTGAACCAGTGGCTGGAAACGACTTGCGCCTGACCCTCGACTTGGATATTCAGCGTGCTGCCGAAAGGGCATTTGAAGAAAGGGCAGGTGCCGCCATTGCTCTAGATCCGCGCAGTGGTGAAGTTCTGGCTCTGGTGAGCCGACCCGCTTTTGACCCCAATAGCTTTGCCTCCCGCATTAGCAAGAAGGAGTGGGATGACTTGATTAATGATCCCAAGAATCCCATGCAAAACCGGGCCATCCAAAGCAGGTTTCCGCCAGGGTCCGTATTTAAGATTTTCATGACAATCGCGGGACTCCAGGAAGGGATACTGACACCAGAATATACGGATTATTGCTCGGGATCGACCGTAATGTACGGGCGGCCCTTTCATTGCTGGAAGAAGGAAGGCCACGGACGCGTCAAGCTGCATCAGGCCATCATTAATTCTTGCAATGTTTTCTTCTATCACTTGGGGCAAAAATTGGGGATTGATAAGATCGCTTATTATGCTCAAGGCATGGGATTGGGGCAAAAAACTGGGATAGATCTACCTGGAGAGGACACCGGCTTGGTCCCTTCATCGGCCTGGAAAAAAAAGGTCCTTAAAGCAGAGTGGTACGCAGGCGAAACCATCTCGGTGGCCATCGGACAAGGTTATGTCTCCTTGACTCCCATCCAAACCGCCCGCGCTTTTGGGGGATTAGCCCTGGGAGGTGTTTTTAAAACTCCTCATGTGGTCTCAGGAAATGAGTTAAAGCGTTGGGGGAAAACCGTCAATGTTTCCTACGAGAGTCGGTTTGATCTCAGCGAGGAGACAATTGATATTGTAGGTCGTGGATTATGGGGCGTGGTAAATGAGTGGGGGACTGGCCACCGCGCCGCCATCCAGGGTTTTGATGTTTGTGGTAAGACCGGTACGGCTCAAGTGATTGGCAAAGATCTAAAGGTTTCCGTCGACTCAAAGGCAGAATTTGAAGATAATGCATGGTTCGTAGCTTTTGCACCGCTTCACTCAGTGGAGATTGCGGCTGCGGTCTTTGTGGAACATGGGGGGCATGGCGGTGAAGCGGCAGCTCCCATTGTTCATGACATGTTTCAGGTCTATTACGGCAAGAAGACAAAGCCCAAAGAAGGCCAGCAAATGGCTATGAGTCAGGAAATTCTCCCGAATTCGAATTAATCCCGTGTTTGGAAAATTCTCTTTTTATTTCAAGGATTTTGATTGGTTTATTTTCCTGCTGGCACTGGCTATCGCAGTTGTTGGTGTTGTGGAGATCCATAGCGCTACCCAATATAACAGAGCAGAAAAATTCTACGTTAAACAAATCTATTGGATAGTCATCGGGCTGGTAATGATGCTGGCGGTCATGAGCGTGGACTACCACACACTGGCCGAAACGGTTCCTTATTTCTATATCATTGCCATACTCTCGTTGATCGCTGTGCTGCTTTTTGGTCAAAGGATCTCAGGAAGCAAAAGCTGGATCTCGCTGGGAGGAGCGTTCTCCGTTCAACCCTCGGAATTTGTCAAGATCGCGGTTATTCTTTCCATGGCCCGTTTTCTCTGTGAAATTCGAACGGAATTTCTTACAGCCATTCATATTGTGAAAGCTTCATGTATTGTAGGCCTCCCAGTGATACTGGTGCTGTTGCAGCCCGATCTAGGTTCCGCGCTGACCTTTATCCCCATTCCTTTAGTGGGCTTATTTCTGGGAGGATTAAGACCAAAATGGATCCTGCTCTTTATAATTTTGTCTGTCTTGGTCGTGGGGCTGGGATGGTATAATCTCAAGGGCTATCAAAAGGAGAGGATCTATACCTTTCTTGAGCCAGAAAGAGATCCGCTGGGGGCTGGTTATCATTCGATCCAATCCAAGATTGCAGTTGGGTCAGGAGGCCTCTGGGGAAAGGGAATTAATAAGGGAAGTCAGACGAAGCTGGGATTCCTTCCCGAACGGCACACAGATTTTATCTTTTCGGTTGTCGGGGAAGAACTAGGCTTCGTCGGAACAGTCGTTATTTTGCTTTTTTACCTGCTTATTGTCATGAGGTCCATCCATATCGCTCAAACTGCAAGAGACAAGCTGGGTATCTATATTACGTTGGGCGCCGTTAGCGTACTGTTATTTCATATTTTGGAAAGTGTCGGAATGGTTGTCGGCCTTATGCCTATCACAGGGATCCCGTTGCCTTTGTTGAGTTACGGAGGATCTTCGGTATTGTCCACATTTATTTTCTTGGGCCTTATCATTAACGTTCGGATGAGACGATTTGTCTACTAGTTTGATTGACTCTCGCTTCTTCAATCCGGAAAAGTTATTTAAGTTTGACTGTTTCGCAACAAATTTCATGTGTTTCAGCGTGGTCCCTTTTTCCCATGTGTAAGCAGGGGCCCCTCAAATCGTTTTGATGACTATGAGACACAAAAAGAGCTTGGCCGGTAGCTCTTCGTGGGGGTTTTGGGCCCCCAGGAGGAATATAGGGCATTGTTTTTGGGTTAACGATCAAAATCTAATCCGATTTCGTCGATTCAACAGGATTGATATCAGCAGGATTGATAAAGGATCACCCACGGATTTCCCCACCCGATCAAGCTCCTCTGTGATCTCACATTGGAGGAGTCGTACATGTCAAAGGAATTAATTATCTCAGTCTCGCCGCAGGAAACCAAAGCCGCTATCCTCGAAAACGAGCAGGTAACGGAAATTTATATCGAGAGGAACAAAGAGCATGGCATTGTTGGAAGCATCTGCAAAGGCAGAGTTACCAAAGTGCTCCCTGGAATGCAATCAGCTTTTGTGGATATCGGTTTAGAGCGAGATGCTTTTCTCTATGTCTCGGATTTCTTCGAAGACACGGAAGAATATGACAAAATCGTTTCGACGGCTGAAGAACAAGTGGCTAAATTGGAACAAGCGGTCAAGGAACCTGGTCCTGCTGGCCCGGAAGTTCCGCCAGCCGCTTCGGAGGGGGGCGTACTGGGTCCCAATGTGGTCAAGTACCATGATCGTCGAGGGCGCTCGCGAAGGTCTCGGCGAAATCGTCTCAGAGGCAAAAGGTATGATGAAGTTTCTCCGTCTGAGCTTCGTCCGAACATCCAGGAAAATGCCGTGGCGCAGCCCACGCCCAAATTGCAAGAGTTTCCCTCCGTCCTTCCCGGTGAATCCCTCGCCAAATATCAGAAATTAGCTCCCAGCCCAATGGTCACAGAGGGAGAAGTTGAAAATAAACCCACTGTCGTCGGCGGAACTGTCGAATTAGCTGAAAGGAATGTCGTTGTTCTGGAGGGTCCTGAAAGTACAGAAGCCCCCCATGAAACCGAAGAGACGCCCATTGGAATTCCTGAGAGACGCACTGAGCCAGTTCCTGATACTCTACCCAAGGACGTGGGAACCACCCAACTAGTAACCGATTTTCCTTCGCGCGACCTGATAGCGGAGCGTGAGGTTAGCGCCGAGAGACCGGAAGGGGAACGTCCGAAGTCTTTATCAACCTTGGCGGATTTAAGCCAGATTCCAACTCTGGAAACTTCTCCTCCTGAAATTCTCCCGATTGAGAGTCCGACCCAGGAAAAATCGCCAGGATCTTTTCTCATTTCTTCATCCGAGACGAAGGAATCTGCGAAGCCGCTCCAGGACCATATCTCTGGGGAGACAACACAGCGCCAATCCCCCATAGCCCCAACTGTTGGGGAAACACCGGTCGTTGCCAGTACCTCTCCCTTACTTACGAAAGCTCAGTTTCGCAATTCGCCAAGTACCACTAAATTCTTCCGCCGGAACATGGACAAGAGAAGACGCCAACAGAATTGCAATGAAGACCGAAACGAGTGGGAGGGAACTGCTGATTTCCCGCTGATAGGAGATTTGCTCAAAGAAGGCCAGGAGATTTTAGTCCAGATCTCCAAAGAACCGCTTGGAACTAAGGGAGCTCGAATAACCTCTCATATCGCGCTTCCAGGGAGATATTTGGTTTATATGCCCACGGTCGATCACATCGGCGTCTCCCGCAAAATCGAATCGGACGACGAGCGACAACGCCTGAAAAGAATTATTCAGGAAAATAAAGGAGGGCTGCCCGGCGGCTTTATCGTTCGGACCGCCGGTCAGAACAAAGGTGAGGACGAATTCAAGTCCGACATCAAATACCTTTCTGCCTTATGGGCGGAAATCAGATCTAAGTCAGAGAAGAAATCTGCTCCCGCAATTATACATCGCGACCTCAATCTTATCCAGAGGCTCCTGCGCGATCAGCTTTCGGGAGACTTTTCAGCCATTCGGGTCGATAACGAAATCGAGTACACCGGAATTGTTGAATTCATCAACCGTTTTCAACCTTCCCTGGTAAATCGAGTAAGACTTTATACGAAGGAAGCTCCCATATTTGAAGAGTTTGGGGTTCAGGAGGAAATCGATAGGGCACTGCGCTCTAAGGTTTGGCTCAAATCCGGTGGATATATCGTCATTGATCAAGCTGAGGCGCTGGTTGCCATCGATGTTAACACTGGGAAGTACGTGGGCAAATCCAATAAGTTAGAAGACACTATTGTCAAGACCAATATTGAAGCTGCCAAGGAAATCGCGCATCAAATTCGGCTGCGCGACCTTGGAGGAATCATTGTTTGTGATTTCATCGACATGGAGGACAGAAAGAATCGTCAGAAGGTTACTCAAACTTTGGAAGAAGCTCTCAGGTCCGATAAGTCTCCTTCCAAGATTTTACAGTTTAATGACTTCGGACTGGTAGCTATTACCCGGAAGCGGGTCAAGCAATCCTTGCTGAAAGTTCTTTGTGAACCCTGTTCGGAGTGTGCCGGGTCTGGAATGGTGAAGTCTCCCCAAACGATCTGTTACGAAATTCAAGGGGAAGTCAAGAAAATGGCCAGATTTTTGGAAAACAAGGAAATCACCCTTCGAGTCCACCCGGAGGTGGGGAAGGTATTGAAAACCAATGAAGCATCTGTAATTAACGAAATTGAGTCTACCCTGAAAAAAGAGGTCATCATCAAAAGTGATCCATTGCTACACCAGGAGCATTTCGATATTTTCTGAGGTCTGCTCTCAAGTCTGTTGCCCTGTATTTTCTCTCTCTGCCTAGAAACCCTTTTGCGGAAGGGTTCCTGTTGAAAATCTGACGGAGCTGTTGTCACTTTTTGGGGTGTCCGGAGAACGAGTTCTTGAGTCGCTGTAAATAAGGGTTAGTTAGGCAGGGATCTTGATCCACCCCGATCTTGTTTTTCTCCGGACCTCAGATGTTCTTAGCCAGCTTGGAATCTGCAGCCACCTACTGAATACGTACAACTCAACATTGTTGTGTCACCCGATCATTATACAATCTCGGATGTCGGAGTCTCGGTTTTAGAGAGTTTCACTCAATAACAATTGCAGACGAAGTTGTTGGCGGCTTAACGCAGCGGGACCCTTCTTCCCGGATAGTACGGGACTGGCCCTGATAGAAAAGGAACGGGGTGAGGGGGGGCGAGCCACACTTGTTTTGTAAGGGAACCTAAGGAGGGCGCACATGCATATTCTCCTCTATGTGCCGGACAACCAAGTTACCAACAATTTCATTCCTCAGCTCTGGCCCTTTGTGTTGCAGAGGCTGACTCCGGCGGAACACCCTGTCACCATTATCGACGGCAATGCACTCCATTACAGCGCTGCGGAACTGGTGGAATTTATCCTGAAAAACAGTGTGGACCTTGTGGGAATGGGCTTCATGACCCGGATGGCACAAAAAGCTTATGAGATGGCTGGAGCAATTCGCACAGCCACGTCTGTGCCCATTGTTATGGGCGGTCCCCATGTCACCGAAGTGCCCGACGAACCTCTGGGTCGGACAGGCCATCCGCAGTACGCAGATGCGGTGGTGTTGGGAGAAGCAGATGACACCTGGCCTCTGGTCGTCAAAGATGCAGCCTTGGGGAGACTGCAAAGCGTCTACCAACCGGGCACGGTGGCAGGCAAGGACGTCAAGCCCTCGCTCAAGGGTTATCCGGTGGTAGCCTGGGACCAGATGGACCTATCCCTTTTTAACTTGATGCGCTTTGTTCCCCCTGTTGCCAAACGATTGTTGAAGCATCTCGGTATCGATTACGACAACGTCTATGTGATTCCTATGGAATCCGGCCGAGGCTGTCCCTATGGCTGCGAATTCTGCACCGTAACGGGTTTTTTTGGGGACGCCATCCGTTTCCGGGACAATGAGAATGTGATCTCCGAATTGCTGCGCTTGAAGTCCCTGGCAAAGCAGAAGAATGCATTGGTGAGCGTCTTTTTCATTGATGACAATTTTGCTATCAACCGGAGCCGCCTCAAATCCTTGTTGCGGGATATGATCAAATACGATGCCTGTCTCCCTTGGATCGCTCAAATCAGTATGAACCTTCTACGGGATGAGGATTTGATCCGGCTCATTGCTGCCAGTGGAGGACGCTGGATCTTTATGGGTCTGGAATCCATGGATCCTGAAAGCCTCAAAGTGGCGCACAAGGAATTCAACAAGCCGGCAGAATATGCCTCCATCCTCAGCATGCTCGCCAAATATGACCTTTACGCCATCACCTCCTTCATTTACGCGATGGAAGCCGACCAGCCTGGTGTGGGGAGGAAAACGGTCGAAAAGATGACCGACTGGCCCCCCGGGCTGCCGGTATTTGGGTTGCTCACTCCTTATCCGGCCACTCCGCTATATGAGCGGTTGAAGCGGGAAGGGCGTCTCACCCGGCCGGAACATTGGCTCGATTTTCAGGCTTTCAAGACAGCCTTTACTCCTAAAGCCATTTCCGCGGATGACGCCGAAGCAGAAGTACGGGAGTCCTGGCATCATTGCTACAGCCGAGACGCGTTCCGCCGGGCTCAGCGCTGGATGCGCGCCCATCACAAGCCCTTTGGCCAACAGCTCACCCTATTCATTGCCCGCCTGCTGTTTCGCGGGATCTACTTTCCCCAGATGACACGCTGGTCCTGGATTCGCTTGCTGGTCGGAAACTATCGCACCCTTGGCAGCCTGGCGCATTCCGGGGTGCGGGCGCGCCTGCGCAATTGGAAGTCATCTGGACTGCCTAGCACGCCTTCATCGCCCGACAGCTTTGGTTCGTTACAGATGGATTCGGAAGAGCCTGGCAATAATTGACAGGTGACTATCAGGCTTTTCCCCTTAGCCCGTCGCGGGTGGGAGTTGGACATCTCTTACCGTATCTTGCGGCTGTTGTCTCTCTTCCATCTTGTCTGGGACTTAAAGACTCCTCCACGACACATAATCGAGGCTGCTATAAGGTTAGAATCTCTCTGCCTCATCTGATCGCTGCTCTCTTATCCCTCACCAACCTGCGCTATCCATCAGCTCTTCGCGGAGATTACAGGACTGGACTTGTCAAGGTTCATTGCCCCTGAACCTTCAGCGAAATTTTCAATGCGTTGTATGAGCACAAGACTTTAATATTCGACTATCGCACTCGAGGGCATGGGGGCTATGAATTATCTGTAAGACCTCATTAGTACTTCTCTCTGCGTGTTGTTTAAAATGAAATTCCAACCTATAATTTGAGTGTTCCATTGAAGCTCATTAGCGCATTTCCGCATTTAATGTCATGTCAAAAAAATGGTTCAGTTTATCAGCCCTTATGATTCTCCTCGTCGTTCTAGCCAGCCTGGCACAAACGGATGATCGTTCGAAATCGCGATCCCGTCATGCTCCGTATCCCCGGTTCGATTTCAAGGAAGATGGTACCTCTGAAATTACTCCTCCCAAAAACGAATACACGTTTGCCCGGTTGGTTTACAACGGAGGATGGGGATGGCGTTACGGGAGTTGGACGACGGACACTCCGAAAGCCGATATCAATTTGGCAGCAGGTATCAAGCGGCTGACCAATCTCGATGTCAGGGAAACTCCCTTTTATATACCGCTAACCTCGAAAGAAATCTTTAAGTATCCCTTTCTCTATGCCGTTGAGGTGGGCTACCTGCAGCTCTCCCAAGAAGAGGCTGACATTCTCAGGGAGTATCTGCTGCGCGGCGGCTTCTTCGTGGTAGATGATTTTCATGGGACCTTGGAATGGGCCAATTTCGAGGAACAGATTCGCAAAGTGTTTCCAAGTTGCAAGATCGAAGAGGTGCCTGTTACCCATCCTGTCTTTCATTGCTTCTTTGACATTGAAAAATTGTTCCAAATTCCCGGCATACAGTTTCTCTATAGTGGCAATACATACGAAAAAGATGGTTATGTCCCCCATTTCCGGGGCATCTTTGACGAAAGCGGACGCCTTATGGTGATGATCAACTTCAACTCCGATCTGGGGGATGCCTGGGAATGGGCTGACAGCCCCTATTATCCCGAAAGATATACCTCGACGGCTTATCGGCTGGCTATCAACTACATTATTTATTCAATGACGCACTGAGCAAAATGATGGAATGATGCAATAATGGAATTCTGGGTGCGAAGTAAGAGAGACTGATTCAAAAAATCTTCACCGAGACTCATCATTCTAATATTCCAGAATTCCATTATTCCCATGGGTTCCTTCTTCCAACTTCTCTTCAAATATAAGGCGTTCCTCTTTCATAGAGGGACGATTGCTTTTGAAAGCTCTCTTTCGCCTTGGCTTATCTTACTTCTCTCGCTTGGGTGTGGCGCCTTCACCTACTTGCTTTATCGGCAGCGCCTCTCATCGCTGAATCCTCACCCTTCACCTCCTTGGAAGACGCTCTTGCTCGCTTTCCAGCGATCATTTGTCTTCGTGGTCCTGTTGATTATCCTGTTCCGTCCGGTGCTCCACGTCTCCACCGTTCTTCCTAGGGAAAATATTGCCGCCATACTAATTGATGATTCCAGAAGCATGACGATACAAGACCTGGGTCAACAGAGCCGAGTGGCGGCGGTGAAACATTTGCTGGATCCAAAGCAGGAAACCTTTTTGGCAGATGTGGAGCGGAGATTTCAATGCCACCTTTTTAAATTCTCTCGCGACCTGCAAAAGTTGGACTCATTGGAGGGCCTACGGTCCGAGGGCACCGGAACCAGTCTGGAAGCCTCCCTTGAAGGTGTTCTAAAACAGTTTGGACCTGCGCCTTTGGCCACTGTGGTCGTCTTTACCGACGGAGCAGACAATCTTTCGAAAAACCTGAAATCAGTTATTAGCCAATATCAATCAAGAAAGATAACCGTGAATGTTTGCGCTGTAGGACAAACCGAAATGGGAAAAGACATTGAGGTGGTTCAGGCCAGCGCCCCACGGAAAGTGCTACCGGAATCGATCACCACGGCTGTGGTTTCGCTGAGGAGTGCTGGCTATGCCGGAAAGAAGGTGGTTTTGGAGCTAAAAGAAGACGGCAAATTGGTAAGTTCCACGTGGGTGACGCTGGGCACCAAAGATGAATCCCAAATCGTGGAATTGAATCTCGCTTCCAAAGGGAAAGGCTTAAAATCTTACACAGTTTCACTCGCTCCTCAACCGGGCGAAATCATCACTCTCAACAACTCTCAAAATCTCCTCGTCGATGTCGAAGATACCAAACCCAAGATTCTTTACCTGGAAGGTACACCCCGCTGGGAATTTAAGTTCATTCGGCAAGCCCTTCAGCCTGACAAGAATCTCCAGCTTGTGACTCTATTGAGGACTTCAGGCAATAAGTTCTATCGCCAAGGCATAGAGAGCGAAGATAATCTGGCTTCCGGGTTTCCGGCTTCCAAGGAAGAGCTCTTTCAATACCAGGGTTTGATTATCGGAAGTATTGAGGCTTCCTTTTTCACCTCCGAACAACTCAAGATTATCTCCGATTTTGTCAGCGAGCGCGGAGGCGGGTTTATGATGCTGGGGGGAAGGAATTCGTTTGACGCTGGAAAATATGGAAGCACGCCGATCGCGGATCTCTTGCCCGTGATTTTAGGACAAAGAGAAGCAGGCAGCTCTTTTGTTACGGCGCCAGTAAAATTTCGGCTGACTTCCTACGGCAAGTCTCATCTCGTCACACGACTGGTGATCGACGAAGGCGAGAATGAAAAGAGATGGAAGTCTCTTCCTGAAATTGGCGAATTCAATTGGATTTCGTCAGCCAAACCAGGGGCCACCGTGCTTGCCCAGGGAGACCGTGGCTATTCCAATGCGATCCTATTAGCAACCCATCGTTATGGACGAGGACGAGCCATGGCCTTTATGGCTGTCAGCTCATGGCGTTGGCAAATGGAGATGCCACATGAAGATGACTCTCACGAAATTTTCTGGCGCCAGGCTTTACGCTGGCTGGTGGGCTCCGCACCAGATGCAATAAGCTTAGACCTCGATCGAGGCGTTTTCCAAGAGGAAGATACAGTCCCATTGAATGTGGAAGTGAACGATCCTTCTTTTACCAAGCTTAATGATGCTCAGGTCATCGCCAGCGTGACCTCACCTGACGGAAAAACAACCGATGTGGACTTAAAATGGGTCGTAAGAAAAGATGGAATTTACTTCGGAGAGTTCAAGCCGTCAGCAAAAGGGACTTACAAAGTTAGCGTCAAGGCTTCACGGCAAGGTAAAGAAATCGGAAAGGCTGAACAATTTTTTCAGGTCACTGAATCCAATCTGGAGTTTTACAGTGCCGGTCAAAACAAGGACCTATTGAGCCGCCTGGCCTCGGAAACAGGCGGAAAGTACTATACCCTGGCGGACGCCAAAAACCTGCCGGAAGAAATAACTTACATGGAAACCCCTAACTCTATTCCACAAATTCTCCCACTCTGGGACATGCCCATCTTCTTGCTGGTTCTCTGTGTCTTCTTGATATCAGAGTGGGCCTTGCGCAAAAGGCAGGGGCTCGCCTGAGCAATTGCGGATTGGCGATTGTCGATTGCGGATTGAAAGAAGCTGACTACCACAAAGCATCAGTAAGATCTCACGCAAAGCCGCAAAGTAAGGATTCATCGGGTGAGATCTTGAAGGCAACATCCACATTGATTCAAGAAGCTTTCCTTTTCGCTCATAAGAGTCATTTCCCTTCGCGTCTTGGCGCCTTTGCGTGAGTCTTAGTTTGATTAGACCCCAGTGAAAAAAATGTTTGTATCGTCAATTAATAATTCGTCCCGGCCTCGACGGTCCCAACTTTTTGGAATTTCATCTGTTTGGCTTTCCTTTTGGAAATTTGTTTTTGTCTTTCACCAGATCTTTCTTGGCCTACTCGGGCCCACTTTGCTGATGGCTCAGACGGGGAGGCACGCTCTAATAGTCAGCAGTGTTTCAGGAGATGAAGAATCGAAGGAAAAGTTTTGGAAGTGGTCGAACCAAATGTATCAGACATTAAACCAGGAACTGAAATTCCCCAAAGAGAATCTCTTCTTGCTGAGCGAAGACCCGAACCAGGACAATTCCATTGTAACCGCCAAGGCGACCCGGAGTGAACTTTCTAAAGTCTTTGATCGACTGGCCTCACGGGCAGGGGTGGATGATGTGGTCTTCGTCTTTCTGTTAGGTCATGGTAGCTTCGATGGCAAGGAGTATAAATTCAACTTGGTGGGGCCTGACGTGTCGGGTTCCGAGCTTAAAGCCTTCCTGGACCGCTTTTCCAGTCAGAAAGTGGTTTTGGTCTGTGCCACTCCTTGTAGTGGGATCTTAACCAAGATCCTCAGCCATAAAAATCGGATCATCATCACTGCCACCAAGAATGAATTCGAAAATAACACCACTATTTTCGCTCAATTCTTTGTAGAGGCTTTTAAGAACAAGGCGGCCGATACCAACAAGAACTCCGAGGTTTCCATTCTCGAAGCCTATTTATATGCCAGCCAAAAAGTGGACGCATGGTACAAAGAACGAAAGCTGCTGGCCACCGAACATCCTCTTTTGGAGGACAACGGAGATGGGGCGGGGTCGAGCTCTCCTTCTCCTGCGAACGGCGAGGGATTGCTAGCCAGCAAGGTCTCCTTGGGAGAGGCTGTAGCAGCAGTTGCCCGGCGAGGAGGAGCTTCCTCCGTCAGTGCTGAGTTAAGTGCCCTCTATTCCAATAAACAAAAGATCGAAGCGGCACTTCAGGAACTTAAGTATGAGAAGTCTTCTCTGTCCGATGCCAAGTACAATAAAAGTCTGGAAAGCTTATTGGTGCAATTGGCTCAAACCAACCAAAAGATAAAGAATTTAGAAAAAAAGTAAGGCGGAGAGCCCAAGCCATGAGACGTTTCACCCGTCATTTGGAGCTGAAGGAGATCGAAGGGTTTTTGCGGAACCTCCATTCGTGCTCGTACTCATGCTCCTGCTCTTGCTTGGCTTTCTGCCGAGGGGTCGAGCACGAGCATAGCAAGAAGGGGTTTTCGCAACCGATCGTTTACAGTTTGGCGTTGCGTTTCGCAGCTTGATAAGGCCAGGTGTTATCCGCGATCGACCGTGTTCTTACCGATCCGGCTAAGGGAGCACCGCTTATGCAACAGGTGCACGGGCCAAAGTGTCTAGCTCGACGACCTGGGCACCGGCCTTGACGGCTAACTCTGCCAAACGCCTGTGATGGGTGAAGAAAAGCACTTGCGTTCGTTTAGCCAAATCGCCGATCACCTGCAGCGCTGCTGATGCGCGTGCATCGTCACTGTTGATGAGGATGTCATCAAAGATCACAGGGCAAGGTGCCACGGTTTCCACGTGGTGCTCGATGGCAGCCAGTCGCAATGAAAGATACAGTTGATCGCGAGTGCCGTCGCTCAACCCTTGGACTTCTACGTGTTCGCCGTTCTGTCGGATCGCGACCAGGACCGGCTTGTCATCATCTCCAAAATCGGTGGTTAGGCCGCGATATTCTTCGCTAGTGAGACTTGCAAACAGCTCGCTCGCGCGATTCAGAACGGGTCCCTGACGTTTCTGGCGAAACGATTCGATGGCTCGCTGAAGCACTTCCGACGCGAGTCGCAGCCGCAGATATTGCGCGACTGCCGGACGAATTCTCGCCAGCGCATCCTCAGCTTTCTGTGCCTGAAGCGCCGATTGCTCGCTCCCTTCGAGGAGCTCAAATTCCTGCAACAGCCTCCCATACTCGCTACCAGTCTTGAAAACTTCATCTTGAAGAGACTTCTGACGTTCTTCACGCGCAGAGATTTCCGACTTGAGCACGTCCAATTCGTATACGGATGCTTCCTCCTCGATCTGTTTTAGATCGGAAAGGGCGTTTCGCTCGATAAGCCCCGTCGCGATGCGATCATATTCCTCTTGCTTGTCTGCCTTTTGTTCGGCTTTGCTGATAATGATCTCTAGTTGTTGGTCGTCTTCACTCTGAGCAAGCTGTCGTAGCTTCTGCAAAGTGGCCGCCGCAGCTTGAGCCTTACCCCTGCAGCTTGCTATCAGTAGCTCGTCCGCTGCGTTCTGCGCTTCCAGGGTATTGCGTTCAGTTTCGGCTTTGCCGGTTTCCACATATCGCACGTGCAACTCTGCCGCTGCAGCTTGCGGAACAAGGCAAGCAAGAGCCGGGTCGATGATCCCGACAAGTCGAGAAGTATTTCTTTCAAACTCCTCGATGTTGTCGCCGATGCGTTTCACGCGATGCTGCAAGCGTTCGGCCTCCTTGAGGTGACCGAAGGCATTCTCGAGAACTGCAAGCGCCTGTGCCACCTGAGCGGGAGTGCTGCCTTCCTGCAGAAGCAGTGCATTCACGAACGGTGCCCATTTCCCCGACCAGTCCAATAGTTTGCTGTTGCATTCCTGGAGCTTCGCGCGTCGCTTTTCGAGCGCCAGCAACTGCTTTCGCCGACGAAGGTCAGCAATCAGTCGTCTTTCTTCCTCGACCTGTTTGGCAAAGGCTTGCGCGATCTTGAGCAATACGGCCAGCGAGTTGGCCCGACTCTCGGTCCGTGATCCCAGATCGGTCAAACAGCCGTTAATCTGAGCGGCTGCTGCTAGGGTGAGCTCCCGCAGCAGACGAAGATCGTTCTCTTTCTCCCGACGCTGTTCGAGCAGGTCGAGGATAGTTTGCCGTGACTGCATCCACTCTCTCATCTCAGCAGGTGATAGGGGCTCCGAGCCAAGTCCCCTCCAGGCAGAGGCCCAGCGCTTATGTAGTTCCGTTTCGACGATTTCCAATTCGGCGAGTTCGTGTTCCGTCGTGTGCTGTTCTGCATGCGCCGCCTCAATTTCCTTCAAGAGGCGGCCGTGAATGGCGACATCCTTGGCGTGGATAAAGCGCAGGTCGGCAATCTCGTCGGAGCGGCGAAGGTGTTGGATGAAAGATTCAGGCAGAGGCGTCGATGAATTCGATTTTTTCTGTGCTTCTTCGCTCGTAAGAGTTTTGTCGAACGCTGATGCACGAATCAATTGCCACAGGTCATCACGTCGGCCTCGGATATCCGCTAGGTCACCCTCGCCTACTTTCCCGACCTTCACACTCAAGCGTTCAAACTCTGCTTCCGTCTTGCGAATCGTGTCCCGAACGTGGGAAAGTCGGGCGCTCAAATCGCGACGTTTGTTTTCGTTAATCTCCCAATCTCGGGCATATTCGTCAATGGTTGCTGGTAGGGGTAACTTGAGTGCTTCAAGCTTCTCTAGGCTTCCTGACCAGAGCCCCAAAGCGTCGAGCTCTCGGTTCACCTGGGTCGTGAAGCGTTTGATATCGGAGTTCAGTCGAACCATCGCATTATCCGCATCTCCCAACGATTTCGCTTGCTCGATGGTAGCGATGAGCAGCACGGGATCGGGCGGCTCAGGGTGGAGCGCCAGCTCGTCGTCGATCCTCTCCTCCTCTTGCTCGCGGGCACGTAGTTGTTCTTCGGCTTGCTCCAACGCCGTGGTAAGGCGTGCATGTTCTGTGATCAGGGACAGGATTTCCGCCTTGCGACTATATGTGCTCCTTAATTCCTCAGCATCGGAAATCGGACGCTTGCGCCAGATTTCCTTCCATTCCACTTCAGCAAGTCGAATAGCCTCGTCGCGCTCGGCCACTCGCTTGGGCCTGTCGCTCACGCCGCGAATGTAATCGCTAATTCCAGCATTCAGTTCCTCAATCTCCTTGGCGTGTGATTTGAAGACAGTGCTGAGAGGAAGCGCCTGGATGCGTTCTTTTCGCTGTGCAATCTGTTCACTGAGTGCTTGGTTCTGGCTGCTTGAGCTTGCGAGCGCCGCCACTGCGTCATCGCGTATCCTGCGTGTGCCGGCCGGCAAAGCAGCGACAGAGTCGAAGGCAAGAAGCGCCGCTCGCAGATCCTGCAGTCGAGCTATATCCGGCTTATTCCCAGCTATTCGGCGCAGCTTTATTAATTGCTGCTGCAACGTTTGAGCTTCCCCCTTCAGTGTTTCGTGATTTTGCTTTGTCCGGTCGAGTTCTGCCTGTTTTTCTTTCACTGCTGCTGCGGAGATCGCGAGTCTTCGAGTCTCAGCCCGGGCATGCCTGTATTCTTCTAGCGCGATGCCAATCACCTTGGTGCGCGACTTGGGAGAAAACAGTTCCTTAGCTTCGTTGTCAATTGCTTCGAGCACTTTTCTAAGATCCAGCAGGCCAGCGGCCTGGAACAGTGCACTGCCAACGTCGCCCCTTCCACGCAGCAGTTGTTCGCCTCCTTCACGCAAACGTTCATGATTCAATCCAAAAAATTGCTCAAATCGTTCTCGGTCCAGTTCTCGCAGGAAGGCGCGTAAGACCCCTTCCTGGATCTGGGACTCTTCGATGTTCAGAAGGGTTCCGCTTGTCCCCTTACGACGACGAAAGGAAAGGATCTGGTCACCGTTCGAAATGGTCGCTCCGATTCGCAGCTCGGACCCTTTACAGCTATGGACGTCCGGGGTCCTGGGCGGCACTCCGAAGAGGAGCGCAGAAATTCCTCTTAGGAGCGTTGACTTGCCGGCTTCATTGTCCCCATAAACCACGTGATAATCCGGCTGTCTAGGCGGAAGCTCGATCTCGCGATTGGAAAAATGTCCGAAACGAATGACGTCGATCCGATCGATTCTCATAAGGGCTCCATAGCGGAGATCCGCGAGAGCAGCACTCCTTCAGCTTCTTCAATCGCCGTGCTGAGCGTGAGAGCATCCAGCTTCAGTGGCTGCGGCCCCTCCCCCAATTCGTTTGGGAGTTTGTTCTGCAGTTCTGCGATCGCAGCTACGCTTGCCAGACTAGCGGGGTCCTGACGAAACGTTGCGATGATTCTGAGAACTTCTCCAATGGGGTCGTCACGCCTAAATAACTCGTCTCTGTTCAGGTGTGGCAAGGTTGCAACTTGCACGCGTTCGACCCACAACTGACCATTGCCACATTCATTCGCAAGGCTGATCACCTCGTTCCGAACCTGTTCAAGGTCGCGGCTAAGCTCGGCGTGAGCATTAGTAGTTCCTGAAATACGCAAACGCACGGCAGCAACGCGGTCTTTACTTCGCAAAAGCAAAGCTTCAAGCCGTGTTCGAAGCGCTTCGTAAACGTCGTCGGCTGTTTGACAAGCAGACGCGTCGATCTCTTCCTCCACCCACGGCACAACCGAAGTCGAGATTGTCTCGATAGAAATCGTTCCGGTCTCGGAAACCGTCACTAGTTCGCAGCTCTTTTCTCCCTGCTCTTTTCCATGGCGGCCCTGAATGTTGCCTGGATAGACGATGTAAGGATCTGTGCAGAGAATTTGTCGATTGTGTACATGGCCAAGAGCCCAGTATTGGTATCCCTTGTTCTTCAGCGTTTCGAACGAACAGGGTGCGTAGTTCGCATGTTCGGAGATGCCGGTAAGATTTGTGTGCAGGACCCCAATGTTGAAGAAACCGGAAACAGGCTGCGGATAATTGGTGGCCAGATCCTCTGTAATTTCGGGTGTGGCAAAACTCTGGCCATGTATTGCAACGCGCAAGGCCTCATTCGAAAAGGTTTGTGGCTCGCTGGCACGAAAGATGTGGACGTTGCGCGGAGGCCGAAGCTGCTTAATTAGTTTGCTGGCGGCATCGTGGTTTCCGTAAATGAGATAAACATCGATGCCAGCATCTTTTAGTCGGGTCATCTGCTTGTTGAAAAACAGCGCCGATTCAAAGCTCTTGAGTCCCGTGTCATAGAGATCGCCCGCAATGATGAAGAAATCCACTTTCTCCGTAAGGGCGGTGTCCAACACCTTCTCGAAGGCGCGCCGGGTTGCATTGCGAATCTCACTCGCTGGAGCGCCCGGATACTGGGCTAAACCCTGAAGTGGTGTATCCAGGTGCACGTCCGCGCAGTGGATAAATTTCATTAAATGGGGACCCCCTCGCCGCTGCCTCATTGCTGGAATTCGTCCACCGACCGAGCACGCGAACGCAGTTTTTCTTGGGCGGATTGGGCTGTCACAAGTCCATTGAGAAACGGAGTCTATCCCGCTACTTTGGACTTTGTCAACCAAAGCTATCGGCATCGCGAGAGCCAAGCCTGCGGCTCAGCAGGACCGACCGCTATAGGTTGGCTGAAGCTTTGGTAGGGGTCGCAATCGAAGACCGCCCGCTGGCAATTGGGCTGGACCTACATACGATGTCAATCCCCGGAGGAAGCGAGGGAGGAAGGGGTCCCAGCCCATCCATGGTCATCTTGGTCGGTCTATTGTTGGCGTTGACAGTCGCCTTCTGAGCCGGAGGACTATTGGTAAGGCAACATCGTGCGGAACCGACGCATCTACCACGGAAAAAGGATCTTTTCGGAATCTTCCCCAGGAACAAAGTCACACCGTCAGTGATGTGATATCCTAGAGGTTGCGGAGCCCTCGCCGGGCATGTCAACTCGACGCGACCCGATGATGAAAAGAATTTTCATTGCTTTATTTGGTTTCTTCTTTCTATTGCTCTTCCTTTGGCACTCAAGGCAGGGTGCCAGCTTAGTTGAAAGCATGGGTGTGGCCGACGACCATTTGCTTCGAGGGAAATATGCCGAAGCCATCCATCTCTACGAAAAACTGGCCGAGAAGAATGATCCCGACGCCAGCTCCGCTCGTGCCGGTCTTTTGCGGGCACTCTTAATCACAGGGCAATATGAGAAGGTCGAAGAACTGGCCAACCGATTCTTAAGCGATCACTCCGAGGAGCCAGTTCTCGCCCTTTTGTTGGGAAAGTCCTGCCGGCTGCGCGGAAAATTTTCGGAGGCGCGTCAAGCTTTCGAAAAGGCGCTTAAAGGCAACTCTTCGATCCACGATGAAGCCCAACTCAATTTGGCTCTCCTTTTTGAAACCATGGGACAAATACCAGAGAGCCGCGCGCATTTTTCCGAAGTTTTCGAACGAGTCATGAGTCATAGTGGCGGTCGGCTGGGCTTGGCGGCCATTGCTGCCAAGCATCTCGAGCGCTTTCGCCAGGCCAATGACTTTTTCAAACAAGCCACTCAAGAAAACCCCCATGATCTCGATCCCTGGATCTGGACGGCTTGGGGAAACCTCCTTCTGGAAAAATATAATCCGGCCGAGGCTGCCTCTGTTTTCGCCGATGTCTTGAAAGTGAATCCCAACCATCCGGAGGCCCTTCTGGGACTGGCTCTCAGCCGCGGCGAAGATCGTGGAGCGGAAGTTCAAGAGCTTTTAAAGAAGGTCTTGGAGATCAATCCTAACTTGGAGGACGCTCATGCCTTGCTGGCGGGGATTGCTCTTGAGTCCGAAGCTTTCGACAAAAGCGCCCAAGAGATTGAGAATTGCCTGAGAGTCAATGCCAAATCCTTGAAGGCTCTCTCCCTGAAGGCCACTCTTTATTATGCTCAAGGTCAAGACAAGGAATTTCAGACCCAGATTCAAGAAATCCTCAGCTTCAACTCTCACTTCGGAGAAGTATACCTTGATCTTGCCAACTACTGTGTGACCCAGCGGCTGTATAAAGAATCCACAGAGTTTTTCAAGCGAGCCATTGAAGTCAATCCTCGTCTCTGGACTGCCTATTCAGGGCTGGGCATCAACCTCTTGCGCCTTGGAGAGTTGCAGGCTGCTAAAGAAGTTTTAGACAAGGCATACCAGAATGATCCATTCAATGTATGGACGTTCAATACATTGCATCTCATGGATAGCTATCAGAATTTTGAGACACTCAAGACCACAGACTTTTCTCTACGACTTCATAAAAAAGAATCCAAGCTACTGGAGAATTATGTGCCGGCCTTGTTGGAAGAGGCTTATCAAACCCTCTCATCGAAATTTAAGTTTTACCCCGCCAAGCCTATTTATTTTGAAATGTTCCCTGATCACGAAGACTTTGCGGTGCGCACTCTGGGGGTTCCTGGCTTAGGCGCCCTGGGTGTTTGTTTCGGTCGCGGGGTGGTGATGGATTCTCCCAGTGCTCGCCCCAAGGGTACTTTCAACTGGGGCAGCACTCTCTGGCACGAGTTTGCCCACGTTATTACTCTAGGGATGACCGGCCATCGTGTTCCCCGCTGGTTCACCGAAGGCATTTCTGTCATGGAAGAGCACAAAGCCAGGCCAGGCTGGGGAAACGATTTGACCCTGGAGAACGTCAGGGCCTTGCAAGAGAAGACCCTGCTTCCTATCAACGAACTAAACAGTGGTTTCATTCGACCCAAATTTCCCGGTCAGGTACAACAATCCTATTTCCAGGCAGGACAGGCGTGCGAGTTCATTGAGAAAGAGTTTGGTTTTGCCAAAATCCTGGAGATGCTGCAACTCTTTAAGGCCCGCTATTCCCTGGAACACACGTTGAAACAGGCCTTGAACCTTTCACCTTCGGAATTTGACCAAAGGTTCAACGCTTATCTGGAATCACTCTACGGCAACATCTTGCAGGCGGTCGATTTTAAGATTCTCGAAAGAAAAGAGGTGCTGGAAGATCACTCCAAGCTGGAACATCTCGTGACCGAGCAACCTGACAATTTCTTTGCCAACTTAAAACTGGCGGGCTATTATCGGAAAGAGGGCCAATTAGAAGAAGCCATTGCTTGCTTAAATAAAGCGAAAGCAGTTTTTCCCAGCTACGTTGAAGCCGACAACCCCTATAAGCAACTCAGTGAAATCTACCAGCAGCAGAACCGCCTTGCCGATGCTATCGCCGAGTTGCAGGCCTTGACTCGGAGGAACGATCACGACTTCGATTCCTTAAAACAGTTGGCCCAATGGCTGAATGAAGTCGGTAAGCCAGACGAAGCTCGCAAGGTTTTTCAGGATGCCATGTATGTTCATCCCTTTGAGCAGGAATCTCACCAGCTTCTGGCAGAATTATCTTTCAAACATAAGGATCTGCCTTTGGCCCTGCAGGAATATCGAGCGCTATTGGCGCTTGATCCGACAGACAAAGCAGCCGCCCATTTCAATGTAGCCAACGTGCTATTGCAAATGGGGCAAAAGTCGGAAGCCAAGAAAGAGGTGCTGGCCGCACTGGAAATTGCTCCAGGTTTCGAGCCCGCCCAGGAGCTTTTGCTTAAGGTCGTTGAGTAGAGCGAGCGTTCGGCCCTCTATCATGAGCCGTCAGTTTGTTAAGGTAATTTCCACGAGTTTCTTGCTGAATGCTGATGGCTGATAGCTGAAGGCTGAGAATAGCTGAAGGCTAGGAAACTAAGTTCTCAAGTCCCCGTTTATCCCGAGGTGAATTGAATGCATGCGGACAAAAATGTTGGAGCTGAGCTAGTCAATAATGAAAATGTAACCTTGTCTACAGAAGTGGAACTTCTGGAGAAAATGCAGAAAGCTCATGAACTGATTCTGCGCGAGATTCGCAAAGAGATAGTGGGCCAGGACAGCGTGGTGGAGCAGGTCTTGATTTCTCTGTTTGTCGGAGGCCATTCGATTATTACGGGAGTGCCAGGCCTTGCCAAGACCCTTCTTATTAAGACCGTTGCCAACGTGCTGGACCTAAAATTCAAACGAATCCAGTTTACGCCGGATTTGATGCCGGCCGACATCACCGGAACAGACATTATTGAAGAGGACCACACTACTGGCCACCGTACTCTTGTTTTCGTGAAAGGCCCTATCTTCGCCAATATCCTATTGGCTGACGAGATCAACCGGACACCCCCCAAAACTCAGTCAGCCTTACTGGAGGCAATGCAGGAGTACAGTGTCACCGTGCAGGGAGTTACTTACGAACTGGAGCGCCCGTTTTTCGTTCTGGCGACACAGAATCCCATCGAGTTGGAAGGCACCTATCCTTTGCCTGAGGCCCAACTGGACCGATTTATGTTTGACATCATCATCGAATATCTCTCTGAGAAAGAAGAAATCGAGGTGGTCAACGCAACAACCACCTATCGAGATATTCGTTACGAACGCCTCATCAGTGGTCAGGACATCCTCGATTTTCAAAGGGTGGTGAGAAAGATTCCCGCCGCCGAGTCGGTGACACGCTACGCGGTCAATTTAGCCCGGGCCTCGCGCCCCACCGACAAATCCGCTCCAGATTTCATTAAGGCCTGGGTGAATTACGGGGCCAGTTTAAGAGCCTCCCAATTTCTCATTCTGGGAGGAAAAGCCAGAGCCATTATGCAGGGACGCTATAATGTGTCCATTGATGACATCCGTCATTTGGCCTTACCGGTTTTGCGACACCGCCTCCTGACCAATTTCCACGCGGAATCAGAACAGGTAAACTCAGACCGAATTATTCAAAAATTAATCGAGAGCGTGCCAGCGCCGAAATCGGGGATCTAGCCGGTTTCGGGAGGTTAAAACCTCGATCTGTGAACAACCAAGCGCTTCGCCCTTGATATTCCTGGTAGCCACGATCACCGCGCAGCCTGCGGTGGTCGTGGGCAGTTCGTAACGGAAAGGCCACAGTCAGCAAAAGGCGCCGACCGTAGTCAAAAAAGTTGGCTCAAATGAATTTGATCACACAAGACTCGACCTCATCCGGGCCTAGATTTCTCGATCCTGCCATCCTGTCCAAGATTGGAAACCTCGAATTAGTCGCCAAAACCGTGGTGGAAGGTTTTGTCTCGGGTCTGCACGAGTCGCCCTATCTGGGCTTCAGCGTTGACTTTGCAGAATATCGGCAATACATGCCGGGAGATGATATTCGGCGCATTGATTGGAAGGTGTATGCGAGATCCGATCGCTATTACGTCAAGGAGTATGAAGGCGAAACCAACACCAATGTTTACCTGCTGCTGGATATCAGCGGTTCGATGGGATACAAATCAGGCTCCGTTTCAAAAATGGAATATGCTTCCTACCTGGCCGCTTCCCTGGCCTATTTCGCTCAAAGGCAAAAGGACAGTGTTGGATTAGTAACCTTCGCTGAAAGTTTGGTGGACAAGCTGGCGGCTCGGTGCCGGCTTGGCCATTTGAATAGCCTCCTGCATATCCTGGAGAAGACCAGTCCCAAAGCTAAGACAGAGTTCGGGAGGCCTCTGCAGGCTTTGGCTGAGACTTTTCGACGCCGCGGTATCGTGGTCTTGATTTCTGACCTATACGCCCCTGCAGAAGAGGTCGTCCAAAGTTTGCGACATTTTCGTTTCAAGGGGAACGACATGGTTGTCTTCCATATCCTGGATCCTCAAGAGCAGGAGTTTCAATTTTCCAATGTCTTTCGCATGGAAGATATGGAAACCAGGCGGCAAGTGGTGATGGTCCCTGAGGTGGTCCGTGACGAGTATTTAAGGCTCATGAACCAGCACATCGAAACTTTTAAGAAAGAATGCGGAATCTTAGGCATAGATTATCTCGTGCTGAAAACATCGCGTCCTTTGGACTATGCCCTTTATTCCTATCTTTATACCCGGCAAAAATCCATGTGATGTTCACATCGTCCCCCATTGTTCGAGGGGGGACTTGGGGTAGCCAATCAAGACTTGGTGCGGATTCCCAGCAACCTCCCTGAAGTCTCGAGGGGAGACCTGTTCCAGGCGCTCGCTTAAGGAATCGTCGTCGTCCTCGTTCTCGTCGTCGTGGTCGACTCTTGGATTTCAAGGACGAGCACGACGTGCCGGGATATCAACGTCCAGAGCCAGTTAGTTAACAAACGCCCATGCATTTCCTCAACCCTTTATTCTTATTAGCTAGTATTGGAGTCATCGGCCCCATTGTCCTTCATCTGGTGCGCAAAGAAGAATCCCAGAAGGTCCCCTTCAGCTCATTGATGTTCGTTACCAGGATGCCAAAGAGATCTTGGCGACGCCAAAAGCTACAGCACTTGCTGTTGCTGATGCTGAGAGTGGCTGCTTTGCTGTTGTTGGTTTTGGCCTTCGCTCGTCCATTTTTTACCTCCAGGGTACCGGTCCCGATTCAGTCTTTGAAAAATAAGTTCGTGGTTATCTTGTTGGATAATTCCTTTAGCATGCGATTTGGCGACCGTTTTGAGAAGGCCAAGAAACAGGCCCTCCAATTAGTCAGTCGTCTCGGACACGGAGATTCAGTTCAAATCGTGGCGTTTTCCGATACCTCACAAGTGCTCAACAGCCCTCGTGCAGAACGAGGTGTGCTGGAATCACTGATTGATGGATTACGACCTTCCTATCGAAAGACCAGCTACACTCAGGCTCTCAAGCTGGCCAATCAGCTCCTGGCCTCGGCTCCCGATGAGCTCCGAGAGATCGATTGGATCAGCGATTTCCAGGAAAGCGGGTGGAAAGACACTCAGGAGGAGATTACTTTAGGCGAAGACATTCGTATCCAGGCTTATGATATTTCTGGAGTGGACGTCGGCAACGCGGCTGTGGGTCAAATCCAGATTAGCGAGATTCCGAACCAAGAAAACCCTCTGGTTAGAGTTTTGGCAGGAGTCCCAAGTTACGGCCTAAAAGCGCCCGGCTTGGCGACGCTTAAGTTGGAACTGAATGGAAAGCTCCTCCAGGAAAAACAACTCTCCCTGGAAAGTAATGGTTCAAAGCCGGTAGAGTTCGAAACTTTCAGCCTGCCGCCCGGCGTTTCGGCCGGTAAGGTCCAACTGAATTTTCCCGACCCACTTCCCGCAGATAACGTTTTTCATTTCGCTCTGAACTCGCATAAAAAGTTGAAGCTGCTTCTGTTGGGAGAAAAACAAGCCAACAACAATTTCTATTTGGCCAAAGCCTTGGCTGCGAGCTCTGTTTCTCCGTTCACAGTCGAAGTGCAGGACCTCAAATCGGGCAACCTGGCTGACCTGACTCCATTTGCCGCAATCCTGCTAAACAATATTGAAACGATCCCTCCCAGAGTAGCCTCTTCTCTTTATGGATTTGTTAGCAACGGCGGCGGCATTATTTTGGTGTTGGGAAACCGAGTCAAGTCGAATGACTTTAATGCGCAACTGGAGAAGATTCTTCCCGCCCAATTGGGCTACAAGTACAGTGCCAGCGAAACAAAGAAGGAACAGTTTATTGGAGAGATGCCAAAACATCATCCCATCTTCGATGTATTTGACACCGTTCATCACTCCTATTTCTTGACGACACCTTTTTCGGGGTACTTCCATTCCACGCCGCGTTCAGCCAGTCATGTATTGATCAAATTAGAAGATGGCAGTCCCCTGCTTATCGAAGGCACAGTAGGAAAGGGTCGCACACTGTTATTCACCTCTTCCCTGAACATGGATTGGAATGACCTTCCTCTAAAATCCGTGTTCCTGCCCTTCTGCCAGCAATTAGTGAAATACTGCGTCGGATTTGAAGAAAGTCAAAGCGCTTTTATGGTGGGAGAAGTTATTCCTCTAAGCAAACTGAATCCCTTTCTGGACAAAGCTTTGAACAAGATCTCAAATTCGTCCGGATCTTTCAGCCAGTCCTGGAAGGTCTTAAATCCGTCTGGAGAGAAAACAGATTTGAACGATAAGGATTTGATCAAATCGCCGTTTTTTACTTTGGAAGAACCGGGTTTCTATCAAACTACGGTTCACAATTTCAAAAATCTGGTGGCTGCCAATGTCGATCCCGCAGAATCAGACCTCAGAAAAGTTGAGCCACAAAGAATCTTGTCCTCGATTAGAAGACAAGTGGGGGAAACCAGGGCATCGGGAAGACTACTGGAAGCCACCATGGACCAGCACTTAGCGTGGGAAGGCCGGCAACGGCTCTGGTGGTTTCTGCTCCTGCTGGCGTTAATGATTTTACTCGTTGAGAGTTTCGTCGCTAACCGCTATTATAAGAACACGGCCGAAATGTAATGCTGGTGTAGTCCAGACTTCGGCCCGCTTAGTAGCGAGCAGACTGAAGAAGCAGTCATGACTCACGAATATCAAAAACTACAGGAAAAAATTAAGCAGGTGCGGCAGCGTTTTAGATGGATCGTGCTTGCCAGAGGCCTCGTATTTTCTCTGACGGGTTCCTTGGTTATTGTGGCAGTCGCCATCCTTTTGGTGGATCACTGGAACTACAGTAATAGAGCCATATCGCTGGTGAGAGTTTTTTCCGTCCTTTTCATTCTGGGAATATTTGCCTGGTTCCTGGCCCGGCCGCTATTGCGGAAAGTGATGGGTGTCCAGATCGCTCGTTACATAGAAGAACATCATCCAGCCTTGCAAGATCGGTTGGTAAGCGCGATTGAATTGGGAGAAAAGGAAGCTCCCCATTCTCCCTCCAATCCTATCTTACCGCTGTTAATCCATGATGCCATAAAGCACAGCAGCCATATCCGGGCCAAAACTCTTTTCAACCCACGGGAACCTTATCTCTCGGGAGCGGTCGCTTTTGGGCTGATTCTTTTCTTCATCCTGCTGCAGATCCTCGGTCCCGAGTTTTTTCAATATGCGACACTAAAATTATATGCCAACTGGCTGGTACCCCGGCCGGAACCTCTTTATCACCTGGACGTAGCTCCCGGCAACACCCAAGTAAGAAAAGGCTCAGACCAGCTGATTTCAGCTCGACTGATGGGTTTTGATTCTCACGAGGTCAATCTTCTCTCCCGTTATGAGGGTAGTAACACCTGGGAAAAGACTCGAATGGAGTCGCAGAAAGGCTCCAACTCTTTTGGATTCCTGTTCCTGGACATTAACGAAAAAGTTCACTATTACGTACAAGCGGGTAACGTCAAGTCTCCCGAATTTACCCTTAGCGTCACTGATCTGGCCCAGGTGGAGAAAATCGACTTGACCTACAACTTCCCGCGTTACACTGGCCTTCCTCCAAAACGGGAAGAGGATAGTGGCGAAATCTCGGCCCTGAAAGGAAGCCGGGTCGACCTAGAAGCCTTCACCAACGTGGATGTGACCACAGCCAGGATCCTTCTTGAGGACGGAACCTCCATTCCAATGGAACGCATTGCCGAGAAAAAATTGCGCGGCCAGATCGAAGTTAAGAAGGATTCTTCTTATAAAATTGAGTTGACCGATCTTTCGAAATCCTCCAGCATCGGATCTCACGAATACCCAATTACAGCTCTGGAGGACCAACCCCCGCTCGTCACGCTGCTCAAACCCGGCCGGGACAAGAAGGCAACAAAATTAGAAGAAGTGCTCACCGAGGTTAAGGCGGACGACGACTTTGGCATCAATTCTCTGGAGCTGTATTTCACCGTCAATGGCAGCAAAGAGAATGTCGTGAACCTGTTCCAACAAAAAACAGGTGAAACTCCTAAATCCATTTCCGGGACTCACACCTTCTTTCTGGAAGAATACAACTTGGAGCCCGGTGACTTTGTCACCTATTTTGCCAGGGCTTCCGACGCCCTCAATACGACCACCAGCGATATTTACTTCTTGGAGGTGCGCCCCTTTGGAAAGGAGTACTCCCAAGCCCAGTTTGCAGGCGGGGCGGGAGGAGCTGGAGATGTCAGCTCGGTGCTCTCCGCGCGTCAGAAGGAAATTCTGGCCGCCACCTGGCGACTCGTCCGGGATAAGAAGTCGTTTGCCCCGAAGGAGTACAGGGATAATCTAAAACTGGTAACTACCTCACAGCAAAAACTTCAACAGCAGACTAAAACCTTATCTGACCGAATCCAGCGCCGAGCGCTGGCCACCCGAGACAAGGAATTTCAAAAGCTATCGGAAAACTTGATTAAGGCCGTGGAAGCGATGACTCCGGCCCAGCAATGGTTGTCCCAAGATAAGCCACGGGATGCGGTCAGCCCGGAGCAAACGGCCTTGCAGCATCTCATGCGCGCCGAAGCTTATTTTAAGGAAATTCAAGTGGCTTTTGGAAATAGTTCAGGTGGGCAAAGCAATTCTCTCGGTGCCGAAGAACTCGAGGGCCTTTTTGAATTGGAATTGGACAAACTGAAGAACCAATATGAAACTTTGCAGCAGCGAAACTCGATGCAGGCAGGCGACGAGATTGATGAGGCAACACGCAAATTGAAAGAATTGGCGAGGCGGCAACAACAACTGAACGAGCGGAACAGACAGATGCCGATGTCCCGGTTCGCTTCGGGCAGCAGTTCGGGGGGGTCTGATCAGCAAAGTCTCCAGGCTGAAGCCGAGAAACTGGCCAGACAATTGGAGAGGCTCTCTCGTGAAACTCAAAGCGAAGATCTTCTTAAAGCCAGCCAACGCCTGAAGCAAGCGGCCCAGGAAATGCGCAATCATTCAAGCAATAGCAGCGGTAAAGATTCCCAAAACCGTGGGCTTCAGGCCCTCAGCCGTCTCAACGATGCTCAACAACTTCTCGATCGTCACCAAAAGAACGGCCTTTCCGACGATCTAAGGCGCATGCAGGCGGACGCAGAACAGTTGGCTCGCCAGCAGGAAAAGATTCAGTCCGGATTGGAAGAGCTTGCTAGAAATTCTTCTGGAAATGGCGCCAACGCTTCCACCCCAGCAAGTTCTGGTGACCAGGCTGAACGAGACTTTAATAAGAAGCGGCAGATTTTCCAAGACAAGACCCAACTCAAAAAAGGGCTGGACGCCATGGAACAAGGTCTTTTTGCTTCTGCAAGAAGAGCCGGCAGCCAGCAAAGGGCGACCTCTCAGAAACTCCAATCTGCTGGCAATGCTATGCACGACAACCGAATCCAAGAGAAAGTCGATCAGGGAGGCCAAATGATTGCCCGCGGCCTGTTGGATAGCGCGCGGCAACGGGAATACAATATCCGGGGAATGCTCGAAGACCTCAAGCAAAAAATTGCTTCGGCCGAAAAAAGCCTGGACAGTTCAGAAAGTGGCACCGCAGAAGAGAAGCTAAGTAAGGCCCTGAGCCAAACGGGGGACTTGATTGGAAATCTAGAGTCGCTAAATCGGCGCCTCCAGCAGTTTTACGGAAACAAGAAAGGGAGCCAATCGGAACAACAGGCAACTGAAAAGGGCTCGTCCGATGTTGCTAATCTGCAGCCCAATGGGAAGGAAGGTCACAACGGGAAATCTGCAAACATCCACTCCATCAGGGAACTCTCAAGATCAGCCAGGCGAACAGCAGGGCCAATCCCCGGGAAATGGAAAAAGTTCCAATGGAAAGGGCCAGGGTCGCTCTTCTCAAGATGCCGAGACAAATTCCAACTCCAATTCTTCCGCTATGGGGGGTAACAGCCCGCAGGGAGAGCATCGCGAGAATGTTATCAGCGATGGGGAACATCAATACCACGGAAGCACCAATCTGGGTAACGCCGCTGTTAATTTTGGGGATCGCCAACTGCCCCCTCCGGGACGATTGACTCCCGAACAAATGCGCCAGTTTGAGAAAGAATATCAATTGCGTCTCAAGGAAGCCCAAGAGATTGGCAGAAATTTGACAGGCCAACCCGATCTAGCCACCCAATTGAAAAACATGGTGGAACGTATGAAGCAGATGAGCTCCATGAAATTTCTGCTGGACGAGCGACAACTGGAGCGTCTGAGAAGTCATGTGATCGAGGGTTTCCGGCAACTGGAACTTGATCTCAGCAAAAACCTCCAGCACCTGATCACCAAAGAAAATCTTCACCTGGCCAAAGACGAAGAGATTCCCGAAGCTTATCGAAAACAGGTGGAAGATTATTACAAGGCGCTTTCAAAACTGCGCTAACCCCGAAATCCAGGTTCGAAACTACCACCAAGACATCAGGTTGGAACACAACACCAGAAAAGCAGAGGATTGAGAATCGAGAACAGAGGATCGCCCTTTGGCAGAAGCAATCAATCCTCGATGCTTTATCTTCCATCATCGATTTCGCTGGTTAACTTCTTTCTGTGGGATAATTCTTCAAAACCCGGTAATGCGTTAGAAGCTGTCAAAAAAATCGGAGCTGACCGACGTTGCGGTTTTCCCCCCTCACCCCTGGCCCCTCTCCCCGTTGGGGCGAGGGGAAAGTATATATTAGACTTAACTCCCTCGCCCCCATCGGGGGAGAGGGTGGCCGAAAGGCCGGGTGAGGGCGTGCATCAGGAATTTTTTCACACCTTCTTAGTTACGGGGGGCCGTTGAGGGGCGCCGTCTTGGTAGCCACGGCGAGCCCCTTTCTGCGCGACCGCCGTCGCTCGCCGTGGGCTTTTCCGTGGAGGTGGACAAACCCACGACGAATTAGAAAGCAAATTCGTCGTGGCTACCAAAGCTGTTTCCTTCACTCAAGAAGTTTTTGGAACTTTCTTGGGTCCGCATTCGTTATTAAGGGCCAAGGAGGGAGATTCCATGAGAAAATTAGCTTGCATAGTCAGTCTGGGCCTGTTGCTTTTCAACCTGGGCAGCCCTGCCCTGGCTCAGAACAAAAATCCCTGGTTACATCTGGAAGTCCAGGAAAACAATGCCGATCCAACCCTGGTAAAGGTGAATCTTCCCATTTCGATGGTGGATGTGGCACTGAATGTCGTCAAGGACGAAAATCTCAAAAGTGGCCGGCTGAAACTGGATACCCATGATATCAGCGTTGCCGATATGAAGCAGCTCTGGAGCGAACTTAGGAAAGCGGGTAATGCCGAGTTTGTCACCGTGGAAAAGAAGACCGAATCCGTCAGGATTGCTCGGCAGGGGAATTTCTTACTGGTCAAAGTTACTGAATCGAAGACGAAGGGCTCCAAAGTTGACATTAAAGTTCCCCTGGAGGTGGTGGATGCACTGCTTTCCGGTCCGGGAGAGGAACTGAATATTAAAGCTGCTCTCGCGGCCATGCAGCAAAAAGGAACCGGCGACATTCTCGTTGTAAACGACCACCAAACCCAGGTAAGACTCTGGATCGATTGAGGCCGCCATGACACTTAAGAATTTCTGCATTGGATTCCTGATAGTTACGTTGTTAGTGATCGGTTATGTCGTTGAGGCTGGCATTGCTGTCGTGCACGTCAAAACGCCCGACACCCACATTTGGGTTCCGGTCCCCGTAGCGTTGGGCCACCTGGCAGGGAAATTCATTGATTTGCCGTTTTCCCAAGAACCTGAATTTGAGAAAGTTCTGGAATATCGGGAAGCGGTCGTCGAAATTTTGCGCCAGCTCCAAGATCTCCCTGATTCCAACCTGATCGAGGTCAGCAAGACCAAAGAACATGTCCGTATTTTTAAGCGCGGTGATTCCCTCTGTGTTGATGTGGACAATGCGAATGAGAAAGTGAAAGTCCGGCTCCCCCTCCACACTGCCGAACGTCTTCTCGAAGCCATGAGTCACCGTCATGTCAATGTGGGAGATCTCGTGGCCTGCCTGGAATGGCAACCTGCCGGCGATATCGTGCATGTTAAGAATGGGAATGAAGAAGTGCGGGTATCCATCTGGTGACTCTTTTCTCTTTCCTGATTATCCGAGGTCGGGACATCTTGTTTTTGTAGCAAGATTGTTTCGTCAGGTGGTTCGTCTGTTCCCATTTGAATATCAGGTCCTTCTCTCTCTTGGACTTCCACGCCCTGCTTGAGTCCGTTCAACCAATTTCTATCAGATAAAATCCTGGTATGATAAGTTGTGAGGTTTTGATTTCTTCACAAGATTAAGACGTGGAGTTTCTCATGATTCTCATGATCCTTCCGATCACCACGAGCGATGAAAATTAGTCCCCTCCACGGGAGGGGTGGATGGGTGGGTTATCCCGAAAGCGGAAGGACCCACCCCGAAGGCTACGCCTTCTACCCCTCCCAAAGAGGGGATTTTCCTGGAGGCAATTATGAAAACACGATGGATGACTTGGGGCCTTCTGCTATTTTTTCTCTGTTCCATGGCAGGATTTAGCCAGTCAAACACGGAGAAGAAAGAAAGTAAAAAGAGTCCTGCTAAACAAGAAGCAAGTCATAAAGGCTCCGCCAAGCAAAAAGTAAGTCAGAAAAGTTCCGCCAAACAAGAGGGTATTGGTGAAGGCGCCAAAGACATTGGTAAAGGCGCCAGCCAAGGCGGGAAGGAAATGGGAAAAGGGGCCGCCGGCTTTGGGAAAAACGTTGGCAAAGGCCATTTAGGCGAAGCAGGCAAGTCCCTGGGAAAAGGCGCTGGTGGATTTGGCAAAGACGTTGGGAAAGGAACGGGGACAGGAACCAAGAAAATTGGCAAAGGAGTAGCTGGATTAGGCAAGAAGGGTGTGAAGACAGTCACTGGCGGCAAGGGAAAGGAATCGGAGAACAAAACCCAGAAGGAGACTAAGGTTCAGAAATAGACTTGCCGCGGACAATTTCCCGCTCGTGATTGGTAGTGAGGTCAGCTAAGAGAGTGCGTTAGGCGGCTACTTGAATACTGAGGCAATGCACATTGATGCTCTTGAAATTGTCGGGGAGATTACCGAGATTGAAACGATTGCTTCTGGCAGTGGCATACGGATACTTTCACTTTTGCCTGGAGTTTGGAGATTTGAATGTGGGAGCCGGCCTCCGGACGGCGACTAGAACCCCCGTTTGATCACTGTGTCGCGGTCCAGAGGTCCGCTCCCACATTCCCCTGCTTCGTTGATGGATTACCCAAAAACTGACCTCGACGACGAGGACGAGAACGGCGACGATTCCATAAACGAGAACAAAATTCTCATTTCGATCCACATCACGGCCAACCCCCAGTGCCGGAGAAGAACCCAATGGCATCCATGCGGAGAGAGGGCGCCCAGGAGACGGCTGGCACGGGGTCGATCCGGCATGTGATCCTGGCTAGCTTTATCGGGACGGCTATTGAGTGGTACGACTTTTTCCTTTACGGCACTGCGGCAGCGCTGGTTTTTAACAGGCTTTTCTTTCCAAACGTAAACCCGATCACAGGAACCTTATCGGCTTTCGGCACCTTCGCCGTCGGTTTCGTCGCGCGTCCCGTGGGCGGCATCATCTTTGGCCATTACGG
>QHZQ01000015.1 GCA_003224725.1 Acidobacteriota bacterium
AAACTTCAGTTTCCCGTATCAATCTTTAAGATTTCGTAGAAACTGTGCTTCCGTGAAGATTAAAATCTCTTAAGCAAGCGAACTCTTATTGAAATTATTCCATCTCTTTTCTTAAAGATGAACCAATTCTGAAACGATGTTCTCTTGCTTTGGCAATTTGATTGCGAAGTCTGACACGATTGTGTCAATTTGAAAAGCAGTCTCTCACTCACCACTCACCGAAATGCCAGACGAACAGGGAAAATAGCTGGTCGGGGTTTTTACGACCGGCAAGCCGCACAGCCGCCCGTGTGAGTTTGGGGGGCAATGTGTGGAGATAGGTCTCTAGAGGAATCCCTAAGGATGGTAGCTCAAAGCGAACGTGGGACGATTCGTGGGACAGTTAACGATTCGTGGCTGGATCTGTTATGCCAGAAGCCGAGTTTACAAACTTGCACATATCTTCAATTGTTGGACATGCGGGTGCCGCTAAAAACCTTGAAACGAGGAGTTGCGATATGAAAGGCTCAGCAAAAATAATATTTGGACAGAGCGAGCGTGGGACGATTCGAGGAACCGTTACCGACGCCACTGGAGCTGTTGTTGTCGGCGCTACTGTCAAGGCGATTAACCCTGAAACTGGAGTGGAAAGCTCTACCGTAACTACCGCCGCCGGGCTTTATAGTATTCCACAGTTGAAGCCGGGCATTTACCGGGTGGAAGTCGAGCAGGCCAGCTTCAAGAAAACCGTTCGCCAGAATGTTACGGTGAATGTGGCCGCAACGGTCGGTTTGGATTTCCAGTTGGAGTTGGGCGAGCTGACTCAAGAGATCAGCGTCACTGAGTCCGCCCCTCAGCTTAAGAGCGAGACCAGCGAGGTAAGCACCGCCATCAATCCGAAAACCTTCAACGACCTCCCGTTGCCCGTGACTGGTGGCCGGTCGTCAGAGTCCTTTATCTTCCTGGCCCCCGGAACCACCGGGAACACTTTTGATGCTCACATTAATGGAAGTCAGACGCTTTCCAAGGAAATCCAGTTCGAAGGCCTCAGCATGACGATCGCCGAAGTTGGCGGTGATCCGCGGGTAGTCACGCTGCCACCTGATGCCATCCAAGAGTTCTCCATCGCCACCGGAACCTACTCGGCAGAGTTTGGTAATACCGGCGGCGGCATCGAGAGATTTACCATCAAGTCCGGCACCAATAGGTTTCATGGAAACTTGTACGAATTCCTGGGGAACGACAAAATGGATGCGCGGGGTTTTTTCCAGGGAGATCGATCCATCCGCCGCCAGAACGAGTACGGAGGAAGCATCGGCGGACCCATCATCAAAAACAAAACCTTCTTCTTTTTCAACATAAACTACTACAAGTTCCGCTCGGGGCCCTCTAACCAGGTTGCTTCGGTGCCAACGGCCGCCTTCAAAAGAGGGGATCTTTCCGAATTGAAGAACCCAGATGGAAGTCTAATCCAGATCTACGATCCTAACAGTACTCGACCTGACGGTCAGGGGGGATTCACTCGAGATCCATTTCCTGGCAATATCATCCCATCCGATCGCATCAGCGAGGTATCCAAGAATATACTCGGCTTTGTTCCCGATCCAACGACTGCGGGAATCGTCAATAATTATCCGGCAAGTGGTAACAGCAGGAACGACAACCGCAACTACACCATGAAGTTTGATCATCGGTTCAACTCCAATCACAGCATCAGTGGGGCTAGCTCCTCTTCCGCTACCCATTGCCAATACTCGAGACGGAGTGCAGGGCCCGGCTCAGAAGACGTTGCGCCTCTCTTACGATTGGGTGATCAATCCAACCACCGTCAATCATCTGGCCTCGGGACATACGCGGCAGTATCAGAGGCTGGAATCCCCCAATCAGGGGCAGGACTGGCCGAAGAAGCTGGGTCTTACTGGTACTGCCAACGGAGCGTTTCCCGCCATCTACTTCGGGACATCGGGAATCGACATTGGGACAACATCCTTCACCAATTGGGGCCAGAACCAGGAGCTGCTGGTCACTGTCTCCAACACTTTCCTTCTTTCAGACAGCCTCTCCATGGTGAAAGGGAAGCACAATCTGAAGATGGGGGTGGACTTTCGGAAGCTGCAGAACAATCTGAGTCTTCCAAGTACTTCTGGCTACTTCTTTTTCGACCACAATGAGACGGCCCTGCCGTCCGCCAGGGGTACCACTGGAAACGGATTTGCCAGTTTTCTCCTCGGCGCAGTGGATAATGCAAATTACACAATCAACGATGTGACCCGCGGAATGCGCTACCCCTATTTTGCAGCCTACTTTCAAGATGACGTCAAGTTAAGACCCAACTTCACTCTGAACCTGGGTCTGAGATGGGATTATCTGCCGACGATGGTCGAAGTCAATGATGTCTACTCAATCATGGATCCCACTGTCCCCAATCCCGCTGCGGGTGGTCGACTTGGAGCTTTGATCTATGCTGGCGACGGACCGGGCAGGACGGGCAGGCGCCGCCTAACTAACGGTATCTCCTATGACAATTGGGGACCCCGTATTGGTCTTGCCTGGCAACCCAAGAATCACATGGTGATTCGCACAGGTTATGGAATCAGCTACTACCCGACGGGTGCTCAAGGAGGAGGCAATGCAAAACCTCCCAATTTTGGATTTGCGGCGAATCCAAGCTTCTATTCTCAGGACGTTGGGCTGACCCCTGCATTTTATTGGGACAACGGGTTTCCCCAGAACTTTGATCGCCCGCCGTTTATTAGTCCTGGCTTCGGGGTCGGCAGCGGAACTGCGTACTGGAATGAGAACGCCAAAGAACCCACCTACCGACAGGATTGGAACTTCGGCACCCAGTATCAACTGGCGGAAAACTTACTCTTCGATGTTGCGTATGTGGGTTCCAAGTCCACGCATCTTACCACCGGCGTCTTCAACCTGAATCAGGTGGATTCCAAGTACCTCAGTCTGGGGAATCTGCTTACCCAGCCCATCGATGATCCCGCGGTGGTGGCGGCTGGTTTTGCTCTTCCCTACCCAGGTTTCACGGGCAGCCTGGCCCAGGCCTTGCGGCCCTTCCCGCAGTACAGTGGCATCGGTAACACCAACTCCGCCAACATGGGAAACGCCACCTACAACTCCTTACAGATGAAGCTGGAAAAGCGGTTTTCGAACGGGCTCTTTCTGCTTTCCTCCTACACTTGGTCCAAGACGTTGACCGACGCTTCCTCAACTATAGGTGGCTTCTTTTCGACTAGTGCGCGAGACCAATACAATCGGAGGCTCGAAAAAGCTTTAGCTTTCTCCGATGTGCCCAGCCGGTTAGTCGTTGCCTTCAACTATGAGCTACCCATTGGGCCAGGGAAACCCCATGCCAACGTCACTGGGGCGGCCGGCAGGATCTTGGGTGGCTGGCAAATCAATGGAATAATGAGCTACCAGTCGGGAACACCGATTAGCGTGGGGGTCAACAACAATTTGCCGTTGTTTAACGATCGAAATCTCCCCAACGTTGTCCCCGGCGTGAACCCGAAATTCGACACTAGCAATTTCGACCCCGCTCGAGATCTCTACCTCAACATAGCCGCTTTTGCTGAACCTGCTCCATTCACTTACGGAAATGCCCCTTCGATCCTCAACGTCAGAAATTTCCCCAGCTACAACGAGGATTTCGGAATCATGAAGCGAACCGTCATTCGTGAGCAGATGAACATCGAATTTCGCTTCGAGATGTTTAATGCCTTCAATCGACATATCTTCGGAGGACCCTCTTCCAACGTCAGTGATCCGTTTAGTTTCGGCAAAGTCACTTCGGCCAGCGGCGGGAGGCAAGGCCAGTTCGCGCTTAAATTTAACTTCTGATCCGTCAGCCGCCCTTCGCGTCTCTCCGGCTCGCTAGGGGTGTCGCCTTTCATATCCCGGTGATGCTGCAGGATGATCAGATTGAGACTTGGCTTGACCCGGCCCTGTCGGAGGTAGATCGACTGAGCGAGTTGCTGAAGGCCCCACTTGCGGACTTCTTGGACTGCTATCCCGTGGACAAGTTGCTTCTGAATTCCGGCGGCATCGACACGTCCGAGTGTGTGACCAACACCGGAGCGGAATACGTGCCGCCGCTGCGGAACGGCCTTTAATTTCCCGAACCCCAGAAAAAGAGCACCAGCAAGGCTACACATTAAGAATGGCCGGGCACGGATTGCCGAGACCATAATCAACAACGCTAACAACCAGCGGGCGCTGAGTCAATTTCCAATGCGGTTGTAGTAACCCAAACACCATCGCCAGCGGTGTGCTTGTTGGCCTCAAGCAAGGAGCGGTGACAGTGCTACTCCAAGTGGTAACAAGGAACGCGTACTAGCTAGTTTCTGTCGCGAAACTCGCGAGACCATGCCTGGCGTCATTCTTGCGAGCTCCCACCACATCGGCTCCCCTCTCCCGAGCGGGGAGAGGGGTTGGGGGTGAGGGGCGCTGCACTCAGTTAAGTGTTTCCGGCGGAGCCGAACACGCCCACCAGGAGTGGAAAAACAGCGATGCTTGGCTGCAGGGAAGCGGGTCCCCTCACCCCCTAGCCCCTCTCCCCGCTGGAGCGAGGGGAGCCGAATTTGTTAGAGGCATCGGCTGGAAGCTACATTGTGCAAGACTTCCCAGGTTTCGCGACAGAAACTAGCTAGCGGCCGCCTCTTCTGTTAGTTCTCGAAGGGGATCCGGATCATGGGACCACGAAGAAGAAGTTTAGCAATCAACAAGAATGCCACCGGGATCAGCATCAGCGCCTCTTTATCTGAATCTGATCCGGACTGAGACCACATAGAGCGCAAGTCGAAGCCGACCTCTCCACCTCCAGATACCAGCCCGGAGCCTGCCGACGAAGAGAAAGCCAGGGCGTCGGGCCATGCTGGCGGCGGCGCTCCTGGAGGCGCTGGAGATTGATTCCCTCCGATCAATCCAGCGCTGACATATTGCTGATCTGTTTCCAAAACGACAGCTCCACTGATAGGAGAAACCAACTGGTATCTCCTGGCCAGAGTCAAGGCCGCGTTCTCATCCGGGTGGTCACTTGCCAACAGCCTGGAGATCTCGTCATGGGCCCACAGGCAGGCTGTAGCCCAGCCAGCCTTGGCGTTTACCTGAACAGCATTCTTGGGCGGGCGACTCCCACTCCGGCGAGAGACCTCTGTTTGCTTTGATTGATTACTGCAGGCGGAGAAAACTTCTCGTAAGTCTGCGGAAAGGGCTGACCGCCGTGTTACCTGTTCAAACCAGTCAACATCGTTAATCTCTTCAGCGAGCCTGTTTGGCCCCCTTTCTGACTGGACTTCGACAAAGCGGGGCCTGTCGTCCGTCTCCCGCGAGAGCTCCAGCAACGGATCTGTTGACTCAGTAAGTTCTGGGATAGGCCCGTGAACCCACACAATCATTCCCGTGGGGCTGGCTACTGCCAGATCCCAGGCTTGAAGCAAAGCAGGAATGTTTGATTTTCCTCCTGCGCATCGCACCGCCTTCAAGCGTTCCGCCAATGTTCGAAAGAGCTCTTCCGTTCCCAGCTGAAGTGGAGCCATTTGCTCCGCTCCACCGTCTGAGACGACGAGCACTCCGATTTCGGTTCCGGTCGGCAAGGCACTAAGGCTGTCAGCCACCTCGGGGATGAACCGGGTCATGCTCGCAGAAGTATCCACAACCAAAACCATTCGGTTGGGAGACGAAAACTTCTTCCCTTGAACTGACTGCCAAATGATGCTCTGCTGCGTTGAGAAAGGATTCGCAGTCCAGGCAGACAGCGAAGTAGCCGAGCGCTGGACACCCAACACACTCCGAGGGGAGGCGAGTTCCGCATCAGTGAGCCGACCCTGCCAGATTGCCGAGGCACCTCCTCTGTAAACTCGCTGCAAGGGTTCGGCGGCAATCATAGCCGCCGGATTCGTCTGGATGCGAAGGCGATGAATCTTTTCATCTCCGATAGTGAAGTTCTCCTCCTCGAAATACGGCAACCGTAAGTACCCCTGGCTGAGGCTCTCCAGTTTCACGGGTGCTGTAATGCCAATGCGGAATTTCATCTGCCGGCCACCTGGAGGAACAGGGAAGCATTGAACCAATACACGGTCGGGACCATGGGTAGTGACAAGGATCGGATCACGCCGTTGCTGAACAACCCGCTGATAGGCTTCTCGCGCCCTGGCCTTCGCTGCAACGACGGCATCGCGTTCCTTTCCATTGACCCACAAGGTCACGCGGGAAACGACTCCGCCCGGTGGTAACGCAATTTGAATGCGAGCCTCCTGATTTCGCCAGGAGTGATTTTTCATCACTAACGTCCACTCGATGTTGGCCAGAGACACCTCTGGATCAATGAATACTTCCATTCGGGAAGTCTGCAAGGACAGGTCTTCCACCGGTCTTCCCACCACAGTTCCGCCCTGATCTTCGTCGAAGTCGGGTCGGGTCTGCCACCAGCGGGCGAACCGGCCTTCCTTCAACTCGACGGACTGAAAAGGGTCGCCGGTTACCTGGTAATAGACCTTCCGCGCCCTGCTTGTGTCAATAGGGAATGCATCTGTGATAACGGACCCTAACCACTCGATGGTCGCATCAGGCTGCTGATAACAGCTCCGAAGCAGATACCTGCGGTCTCCCCATTGCCGGAGCCAGTCTAGCCCCTGTTGTCGTTGCTGCCGTGAATTGGACCCGGCCAAATGCAGACCGCATTCGCTCATCAATGAGGCGACGAACGGCAAACCAAGCAGGACCAGCGATAGCGCGATGCCAACCGATACACCAGGAAGCCGATGCTTTCCACTCTGTGCGTTCGCCGTGCACAGGTAACCACGGCAGGCCAGCGAACACAAAAGCGCCAATACGGGACACAAAACCATCAGGCCGATCAAGAAGAAGGTCAGTAAGATCCCCACCGGAAGTAGCCAACCGTACTGAAGCGTATAGATCAGCGACACCCCAATGGCCATGCCATTGAGATGTACGAGCCACTTGGGTGTGCTCAAACTTTTGTTGCGCATCTGTTCCCAGACCAAAAGATTAGCAACGGGCACGATGCCGACAACTAAGCCATGCCATACGGTTGGGATGGGGTTGATACCGAATTCACTGAAATAGGCGAGGTACCCCACTGCCAGAACAAACAAGGGCAGGATTACTCCCAGCCAAAGGATCAATTCCTCGGGTAGAAGTTCGAAAACCTTCAGGGAGAGACCCTTTCGCGAGATCGGAAGATGTTGAGCAGTGCGCTCCACTGGCACGTCCGCCCGAGGCGCCGACCTGGCAAGGCCCCGCACCTCAGATGGCTTCTGCGGTGAACAAGAGGGTCCGACCGCTGGTGGCGAAGGCTCTTCGGCATCAGCCGCGGACCTGCCTGCACCTTCCGCCTTTGATTCCGAGCTTGACTCGAGGTCAACGCTGGAACAAACGTCGGGTTCCTCAAGGACTTCGGTCGTCTTGGTCACGGAAACCTCCTTCTAACCTGGATCTGTTTTGCCTTGGTTAGACACCATGACCAGAAGAAAAGTTCCCAAGGGTCTATATCTCTGATTACCGACACTAAGCCTGGACCCCTGAAGTCGGCGGCCTAAGATGTCTAACGTCGAGTCCGAGCTTTGAAACTCAACTCGTCTCAGACAACGTTCGGCAAGGCTATCGTACTGCCGAACTCGGGGGTGATAAGCTTGGCAACTGCGTCTAGGCCCATCACGACACAGAACGACTGCTCTTGATCCGATGAACTGGACACTGATGTGGCCGCCGCAATCGAAGCGGCGGCCCGATGACAGCACGCCGCCGACTCAGTCGCCGGGAATCCAAGCTATCGCAAAGGCCTCGCTTGATCAGTTAATGCAGGTAGTGGAGGAGCGTGATAATCTATGAGCATATAGGAAATCGCACCCACGACTCGTGCCTTTATCGGAATCACTCTCATGACACGGTTTCGAATGTCTTGTTTGACCTTGCTCCCGCTCCTAGCAGTTGGTAGCCTAAGTATGGAGGACCGAGCAATTGTGGCTCTTTTTCAGCGCGCTGAGCCGGCGCTGAAGCATTTCATTGTCCTTCAGCGGTTACCAGTCAATGAAAAGCTGACACTGGTCATTGCATTCGGCATGCCGCAGCCGCTCGACGACGTTCCCAGCGGCGGACTTTCTTGGAGTCCCGCAGACCGGCTGGGACTGTTCCTGCAAGATAGGACCAACGCTGGTCGTATCTACCAACTGGCTATCAAGCCAGGCCCCAACGACGATTGCTTTATGAGAGTCGAACGGATCACCGGGCGGGAGCTTGTGCTGGCCTGTACCGGAGAAAAGGGAGCGACCTATGACAATCAGAAGTTCGTCTACGACATCCGCGCTAAGGCACTGGTGAAGTCCTTCTCTTACCCTCCGTTTTCGGTATCTCAAATCTTGCATGGCCTGGCGGGTCCACAGTTTGTGATGTGCGATACCCAACAACTCCTGCTTATTGATATCGGGGCAGGTGCCAATGATCTCCGAGTAGTCCCTCCTGAGCAGGCTCACGTCACTCTGTCACGCATTCCCATGCAGGAGTCCACTGTTCCGGGCGACCGTGTCTATCGCACACCACAGCCGCCGGCCGATCTAACCCTAGCTTTCGGCCCGGGAAAGCGGTTCAGGCTGTCCACTGAGAAGAACAAATACGGGTTTGATTCCGAGATTGTGGTAGAAAAGGTGGGTCCAAAAGAAAAGAAGCACCCATTGCCTCAGACTGACCAAAACACTTGGCGGTTGGCGCGTCCAGATGACATTGCCAACGGCATCCCTCCCGATCAGGCGGAGATAAACGAGCAGATCGGCCCACATCAACTGGAAGACGGTCGCCTGTGGTTCGGCAAGACCTTCTATAACGGCGAGGGTTTGAGCGGCGTTGGCGGCTTTGGTTACTTCGATACTGGAACGCACACCTATCACCTCTACTCCCCGCCCGAAATCTACCGCTACTCTGTCTCCTCGATTCTGGTCGATCCCGATTTCATCTGGCTCGCGCTTTATCACCGTGGAGAGTATGGAAACAATTCAGGCGGTCTCTTGCGCTGGGATCGGAAGGCGGAGCAGGTACCGCTCTTCAGTGTGAGCACAGTCATCAATAAGATCGTTCGTCACGGCGATGCTCTCTACATGGGTGCCGTGGACGGAATCGTCGTTCTGCGTGACGATCAGATTCAAAGCTACTTCGTCGATCGCGACACTGATGGCCGATATCAAATCGTCGCCCGCGAAGGAACGTCTCGGTGATCCGGGAAGGGACCGTATTCATTTGAGATTTGGCACTACCTGAATAGAGAAAAACACTACGGTCTGGAAGGATCGGTTGAATTTGAAGACCCCACAGGCAACGGGGACTATAAAATCATTATGAATGCCACGGCCCAACAGGCGTTATCGCGGATACCCAATACTCGCTCCGATATTAAGGACCTCCCTGGGGGCAGTGCAATCCTCTGCGGGCGGCCTCCCCAAATTCAATTCAAGGACCTGGAGACGGTTCTTAATATTGGATTGTCCTACAATCTTCTACCTCTCGCCTGTCGCATCGAATACATTCAGGCGACTGACTGCACCGTGTTGGCAATGATCATAGTCGATGTTCAGAAAAAGGACTTGGCCTGCCCAGATGGAAAACACGCCCAGACGGGTACAGCCAAAGTCTTCGGAAGAGTCCGAAGAGAAAAGATAGTCTTGGATGTTTTTGAAGGGACCCTATCGGCCATGTCTCCTGGAGGGCTTCGGGAGTCTCCGGCTGGCGACTTTTTGCAATTCACTATGGCAGTGCCATTGTTCCCGGGAACCTACGGTCTAGAAATAGCGACTAAAGACAGTGAGAAAGGGAATGTAGGAACTTTTTACAGGACCATAACAGTTCCTTAAATGTCACGAATGCCCTGCAAATCTAAACTGACCCAACAAACGGAAAAGATCTTGGCAAAAGTCAGCGAATCGCAAGGCTTACGGGTTATTGCAGCAACGAACGAAGATCCCAAGGTCGTTCGCAGGTTTCTTGAGGGAAAAGACTTCCAATATCCGATTGTTCTCGATCTAGGCGACACACTCCTCGACCGCTTCAAAGTAAAGACAGTGCCGACCACGGTCGTTATTGACGGTGAAGGTCGAGTCGCATTTCGTGTCGACAGCGTTTTCAAGTGGGATTCGCCTGAAGTGATCTCCGCACTCGAGGAGTTGTTCAAGGAGGGCAAGCAGGCGAAGCAGGATGAAATGCCTAAGCCGCTCGCCGTTCGTAGCGATGATGGAGACCTCCAACTTCGGGACCTTCTATCACGGCGCCCAGTATCGGCGGCTGAACGGGGCGTTCGCTTGAGCCATCTTGCGGATCAGCCCCCGGGTAAAACGCGATCTGATCGTCTGTTCCGGGTGAGTAGTCGGCCACTCTGAAGTTGGTCCACACCTTCGCGGATTACTCCTGCCTTGTCGCCCAGCGTTTACCAAAACCGGAGTCAAGTTGACGTACCAGGGCGTACCCGGAGACTGAGACGCGCATTAACAATCAGCTGTTCTCAATGTCCGGTTACGCGACTACACACTCGCGACAGCGTTCAGTTACCCAGGGCTGACCAAAGATTGGAAGGTGCCGGTCTGAGACGCCACCCCCAGTGAATTTGCAACTTGAAGAATGGTTTACCCAACTGTTCCCTTCCGGGGCGCTGAGGCTGCATGCTTCGCAACCCCTTTCTCCAGAAAGTTCACTAGCTCGTGGTTCACTTCCTCCGCATGTGTCCAGTTTACGGCGTGCGGCCCATCCTTTATTGCCACCAGGAGAGCTCCCTTGATCAGCTTCGCCGTCCGCTGTCCCGACGCTGCCAAAGGCACAATCCGGTCCGCGTCGCCGTGAATAACGAGCGTGGGGACGTCGATACCTGCCAGGTCGTTGCGGAAGTCTTCATGCCAGGTCGGCACGCAGGCAAGACTGGCCGTGGCAGAGGCGCCCACGGCGACGTTCCAGCTGGCTTGGACCGCCTGTTCGCTGATACGCTTACCCAGTAAAACATCGGTGTTGTAGAAATTCTTGAAAAACTCGGTGAAGAACGCGTAACGGTCCGCACCCACAGCCTTCTGGATGCCCTCGAACACACTGCCGTCCACGCCCTCTGGGTTACCGGCCGTCTTCAGAAGAAACGGTGGAATGCCTCCAATAATGACGGCGCTATTCACGCCCTTCGATCCGTATTTCCCGATGTAACGCGCTACCTCGCCGCCACCCATCGAGAAGCCGACGAGCGCGAAATCAAGTAGTTTCAGCCCTGTCACGACCTTGTGCAGGTCCTCGGCGAAAGTGTCATAGTTATAGCCCGCTGTTGGCTGGCTGGACTTGCCAAACCCTCTCCGGTCATAGGTGATTACACGGTTACCCGCAGACAGAAGCGCCGGGACCTGCTTCTCCCAGGAAGCTCCGCTCAGTGGATAGCCGTGGATAAGGACAACTGGGTTACCCAAACCATGATCCTCATAATAAAGATCGATGTCACCCGAGTTTTCTTTACCGACATTAACGTATGGCATTGAGATTCTCCTTTCTTACGTCCATGGTTTGACAGTTGATCGGGATCAACCCTGTCTGATTCGAAAAGTATATTGTAATCTCCTTTTTTTCAGGACGCGACCTTCTCGTGTCCCTCTGCTTTAGGTATCTTGGCTGTGGAAACCGTGAGCCCCGAAGGCAGCTCACCAGGGATTAGGCCCAGCCGTCTGAAAAAATCCACCCGTGGGCCCATCTGCTGCGATCGTGTGGTTATTAGAGAGGTAGGGGGTCAGCAGTAGACGATCCGCCCTTTAGAGACTGTACTGGGTTCGCCCAAGGCTCAGGGCAGCAATTCCCAGTTTCCGGTTTCGCGACTATACGATCACCAGGCTCGATCGGTAAACACTGCGGCGTTACTCTCGACCTACGGTGAGTGCTTCTGGATTTGGCGTGCGTGAACAGTCGCGAACCCAACGCATGGTCTCGGATCTCGCGTGCCGACTGGGCCAACGTTGGCGTTACCGCTCGGAGCAGCAGGCTAGTGGTAGCGGCGATCAAGCATTTCGCCCAGACGGCACAATGAAGGGCGACAGCCTTACTGCCTTTGAGAGTGTGTATGCATCCGGCACGGAGAGTACATGATGCGGAGTACAGCCCAAGAGACATGGACGTCGTCGGAGGGATCGTCGTATTGATCTCTAGCGTGGTCTCAATGCATTCAGCTTCTGCATCAACCCAGGTGACGGGACTGCTGCTGGATTATTGCCGGTCAGAATGTCTTGCATTCGCTGCTCGATGACCGGGTTTAGTTCGGGGTGCGTCAAAATGTAGAATCGTTCATCGCGAATGGCGGCCAGGACTTGCTCTCCTATAGCGCGCGGACTCAACCCGCTTTTCTTTAATTCGGCCGCAGCCCGCTCACGGATCGCATTGGCAGCAGGATCCGTCTGCGGCGTTGAGGCGTCGGCGAACTCGGCTGGCCGATTGCGGTCCGAATACAGAATGTTGGTGTCGACAAATCCAGGGCACAAGACAGATACTCTCGGCTTGAGCCCTTCGCGTTGCAATTGCACGTACACGTTCTCCGACAGCCCGACCACCGCGAATTTCGCGCTACATAGGGTGCGCCACCGCTCGCGATGAGCCCTGCCAACGAAGCGGTATTGACGATGTGGGCCTCTGAATCCTGTTCGACCATGATCGGCAGGAACGAACGAAGGCCGTGCACGACGCCCATGAGATTGACGCCCACTATTCACTGCCAATCGGCGAGCGAACTTTTCCAGCCTGTGATACCACCAACCAAGATTCCGGCGTTGTTGCACAGCACGTGCACTGCCCCATACTTGCTGAGAGTCTGCTTCGCCAGGTCGTCGACCTGATCGGGCTTCGAGACGTCGGTCCGTACGGCGTGCACATCAGCGCCGGCGGCACGTAGTGCGCCGGTCGTCTCCTCGAGCGCCGGCGCCTCGATGTCGCTCAGCACGACCTTCATGCCGGCGGCGACGAAGGTCGCGGCCATCCCACGACCGATGCCGCTGGCTGCGCCGGTCACGACTGCGACCCTACCTTTGAATTCTTTCATTCGACCTTCACGAAAAAGATTTCCGATCGTGCAGCTCGCAAAACCCGCGAGTTCGCAAATCTACCAGAGGTCCATGTTTCGCGATAGTCTGTTTTTTCCGAGGGGCCCGGGATATAATGAATGCGGGTTAGGGACGATCGACCCGCGCTTTCCAGACTTCCCCTCGGGGAAAAAGGAGAATCTATGAACCTGATTAACAAGATCAATCCACTACGAACTAGGAGCGGCATGAAGATTGTGGTCATTGGCGGCAGCGGGCTCATCGGAACCAAGCTCGTGCACAACCTTCGTCAGCTTGGCCATGAGGTGGTGGCGGCATCGCCCGCCTCGGGCGTCAACGCCATTACTGGTGAGGGGCTGGCTGAAGCGCTTGTGGGCGCTCGGGTGGTCGTCGACGTGGCGAACTCGCCTTCGTTCGAGGACAAGGCAGTCTTGTATTTCTTCGAGACGTCAGGTCGCAACCTCCTTGCCGCGGAAGCGACCGCTGGCGTGGGGCATCACGTTGCGCTGTCGGTTGTCGGCACCGATCGCCTTCTGGCTAGTGGTTACTTCCGCGCAAAGATGGCCCAAGAAAACCTGATCAAGGCGTCCAAGATTCCCTACACGATCATTCGCTCAACGCAGTTCTTCGAGTTCGTGAGCGCCATCGCGCAATCGGCCACCGACGGGCAAACGGTTCGCTTGCCACCTGCCCTTTTGCAGCCCATCGTGTCGGATGATGTCGCGGCCGCCGTGGCTGACATCGCAGTCGGAGAGCCGCTCAACGGCACGGTCGAGCTGGCGGGCCCCGAACCGATAGCTCTCGACGAACTCGTACGACGATTCTTGAGCGCAAACCGAGACGCCCGGAAGGTGACCACAGACGTCCACGCACGCTACTTCGGCATAGAGGTGAACGATCAAAGCCTGACCCCTGGCAATAACCCCCGCATCGGCCCGACGCGTTTCGAGGAGTGGCTCAGCCGCTCCATGCCTCAGAAGAAAGCCAGCCAGACAGGTTGAACGCCCAGATCAAGTAGTGCGCCGGACCGGCGATGAGCTACACATTCACCTGTCCATGCTCTTCGAAGAATACGCTTGCTGATCCACGGTCAGCTCACTGCTGGCCATGATGCACCAGCGATGGTGGTTTTCAGCCATCTGTACCCAGCAGACCAAACACATTAAGTGACTGCTGACCAACAATTCAGCGTTTGGCGCCTAGTTTGCATTGGGAGAAGCGTGATATGATACGTAACAAAGGTGGATCATGAAGACGATCAAAGTTCAGTGGATTATACGTCAGGCATTTGGTCTGGTTTGTGGTTCACTTCTGGCTTGTGGCCTTGTGGTTGCGCAACAGCCAGCGCCTACCGAGCAAGCTCCCGAACAACTCCTTTCAGCGGAACACTTGAACACTCTGGTTGCGCCCGTTGCCTTGTACCCGGATGCTTTGCTCAGCCAAGTGCTGGTCGCGTCTACCTATCCGCTGGAGATCGTCGAGGTGGGGCAGTGGCTAAAGCGAAATAGCAATCTACAGGGCCCCAAACTGGTGGATGCGGCGCGCCAGCAGAAATGGGATCCCAGTATCCAGGCCCTCGTGGTCTTCCCCGATGTGATCAAACGTTTGAACGCCGACATCCGCTGGACCACCGATCTCGGTAACGCATTCCTCTCACAGCAGGCCGATGTAATGAATGCCGTGCAGCGGATGCGGGCCCAAGCCATGGCGGCTGGCAAACTGCAATCCAACGCACAGGAAACCGTCACGACCGAGAGGCAAGGGGACCGATCGGTGATTGAGATTCAACCAGCCAACCCCGAGGTAGTCTACGTCCCTTACTACGATCCTGCGTATATCTGGGGACCGCCCCTCTACGGTTATTATCCCGCTTGGGATTACCCGTATTTCGGTTTTGGATTCGGATTCGGCCCTGGCATTTATATTGGAGGCTTTTTCGGGGGCCTTTATTGGGGTGGTTGGGGGTGGGGGCCAAACTGGTATCATTGCTCGATCTATCAGAACCATTACTTTTTCAATCATTACGGTTACGGCGGACACGGATATCGATATGGCGCCGCCTGGACTCACGATCCCGGCCATCGGCAGGGAGTCCACTATCCGAATAGTGCGCTCAATCAACGCTACGGCGGAGTTTCAATGGCGCGAGGCGGATCGAGTTTCTCGCGGTTTGGCGGGCAATCATATGCGTCTCGGCAGTACAACACGGCGCCCCGAGCCAATGTGGCGCAAGCCAGCGGCTGGCGCCATTTTAGCCAGTCGGGCTTCACCAGCCAAGGTGCGCAACGCAGCTACAGCCCTACTTCAGCCTATAATGGAAGCAGCGGATACCGCACGAGTCCTTCCTACAGCGGAACCCGCACGGTGCCCAGCTATCGCTTCAACTCGTACTATGGCAGCAGCAGCGGATACCGCGCGAATCCTTTCTACAGCGGAGGCTACGGCGGAAACCGTTCCGTTCCCAGTTATCGCTTCAGCCCTTCCTATGGCAGCAGCAGCGGATACCGCGCGAATCCTTCCTACAGCGGAGGCTACGGCGGAAATCGTTCCGTTCCCAGTTATCGCTTCAGCCCTTCCTATGGTAGCAGCAGCGGATACCACATGAGTCCTTCCTACAGCGGAACCCGCACCGTGCCCAGCTATCAATCCATCCCGTCATACGCAGGAGGAGGCGGATACCAGTCCACCCGTTCCTTTGGCGGTGGGGGCTCGATCCGCTCGGGCGGCGGCTTCCACGGTGGTCGCGGTCGTTAATAACGAGTTTAGTCATGTGGTTGTCCGGTGGGCTGAACCACCTGATGCCCCCAGCGCCGAGCCTCGACCCGTAAGGCAGTGGTCCTGATACGACACGTAGCCCGGTAGGGTTGTTGATGTTGACCTACTGGACGTATTACGGCGTAACCGGAGATTGACATGCGAGCCGAGGTCAGCAGTTCTCAGTGAACCGACCAAACGATCACCAGGCTCGATCGGTAAACACTGCGGCGTTACTCAGGACTAATCCCCGCAACACAACAGGGCGGTTCTCAACGGTCAAGCCAGGACTGTCAGTTCCGGTTCCGTCATGAAGGCATTGTTGGCTACCAACCTGCTTTATTGAACCCATTTGTCACTGGGTGAGCCGACAAGCCTTTTGGTCACTGGAGTCCTCTGAAGCTTAAGGGTGCCTGGGGCTGTCTCATTGTCTAGAGATTTGACGGAGGTGGATGTTGAGTCCATACTAGAGTAGACAGCGTGGCAAAAGGTCCTGCTCGACCGGGCCGAGCAAGCCATCACGAGGATGGGGCTGTTGACCAATCAGCATGGGGCGAAGACGGGCGTGGTAAAGAACCCCCGATTCAATCTTGAGTCTACGCACCCTTTCACGAATCTCACCATTTCGGAGGGCCAACTCTCAAGACCAGCTCCATCGCGTGCGTGACCGACATAAGGCCTGATGTTTACGTGCTGTCAAAACCGAATGTGCCTTTTTTCGGGGGCTTGTGGGGTCGAGCCTCCGCCCCTGAACTGTTTCGATTCAGCGAGGCAGCGCACCTGCCATTCCGCTGTTGCGGGAGAGGGAGCATGCCGTATCGCTGTTTAGTGAGGTTTTTGTGGGTTCGCAATCGCTGAGTGCCTAGGGAACAAAACCAGGTTTGCAGAAGACATGAGAGGAAAACACTATGAAGAAGGTCTCCGCACCCATTTCCTTAGCTGGCTCTCAGCTCGGCGAAGCACGTCATGTCTGCGCGTTTTTCAACAGCGACGACGAAGAGTATCGCGTGCTGCTCCCGTTCATTAAGGGCGGGTTCGAATGTGGCGACAAGGCGGTTCACGTCGTTAATCCGGATCAACGTCGCGACCATCTGCAACGGTTGGCTGGGGTAGGCATCGACCCGGCGGCCGCCCAGCAGAGTGGGCAACTCGAGCTTCGGACCAACACCGAAACATACCTTCGGGACGGCCGTTTCGATCAGGATCGGATGCTAGAGGTGTTCGAGCAATTGGCCAGCGGCAACGCCAAGGGAAGATTTCCGCTTAGTCGCATTGTCTGCCGCATGGACTGGGCCGTTGAAGGTCGATCGCACGTCGACGATGTGGTTGAGTTCGAAGCTCGCGTAAATGGCGTGTGGCGTCGCCACGACGACGCCGTCATCTGCACGTACGATCTTGCGAAATTTGGGGGAGAGGCGGTGATTAACATCATGCGCACGCATCCGATGGTCATCATCGGCGGCATCCTTCATCAGAATCCGTTCTTTGTACCGCCGGAGCAATTCCTGCGCGAAGTTCGCGAACGGCGGGCCAGGCGGACTAGGTCAAGCTCGGCGGCGGTGTGACATGGAAGTGCAACTCGAACATCCCGCCGAGGAGATCAAGCGCCTTCAGCGCTGCATTAATGATCTGGTCAGCGTCCTCGGTCTTCCTGCCATCTGGAGCGGAGGCGAGCCACCCCAGATTATTCATACGTTACTCGACGCGCTCCTAGATATGCTCGACCTGGATCTCGTCTATGTGCGGTTGAAAGGCCGAGTGAACGAGGCGCCTATGGAGACGGTCCGGGTCGCTCCATCCCGGATACTAATGCCTGGACCGCGAGACATCTGCGAGCTGCTCAACCGCTGGTTGGGAGATGACCCGCAGAAATGGCCTCCACTGGTATGCAACACTATCGGCGACCGAGACATTTCCGTTGTGCCCCTGCGACTGGGGCTGCAGGGTGAAATCGGCGTAATCTTAGCAGGATGTCAGCGAGCCGATTTCCCGACGCAGACCGAGAGACTTCTTCTGAGCGTAGCGGTGAATCAGGCGGCGATCGAGCTGCAAGAGGCACGGCTCATGAGCGAACAGAAGCGGATGGCAAGGGAACTCGATCAAAGAGTCGAGCAACGGACCAGGGAACTTGCAGCCGCTAACGACGAACTGAGAAGGGAGATCGCCGAACGCAAGATAGTGGAAGAGAAGCTACGTCAAGACGAAAGGGAGCTGCGGCGTATAACAGATGCCATCCCTCAGGCCATTGCCGTCTTAGATCCGCAGGGGACCATTCTCTATGTCAATCAATGGATGCTTGATTATTCTGGCCTGAGCCTCGAAGGGGTGATGACGCCCGATTTTCGGAGCCGAATCTTCCATCCCGACGACGTGGCACGTATGCAACACCAACTTCGCGACGCGTTATCCAGCGGTTTGCCATTTGAAAATGAACGACGAGCGCTGGGAAAAGATGGTAGATATCGCTGGTTCCTTGTTCGCTACAACCCGCTGCGCGACGAGCATGGACGTGTTCTTCGCTGGTACGCGACCGGAACCGACATTCATGATCGCAAGCAGGCTGAACAGAGGGTGCGCAACGAAAATATGGCGTTGCGCGAAGAGATCGATCGTTCTTCGATGTGCGAAGAAATCGTGGGATCGTCGGCGGCGCTACGCGAGGTGATCTCGCAAATTAATAAAGTGGCCCCAACGGATTCCACCGTGATGATTTTTGGCGAAACCGGAACGGGCAAGGAATTGATTGCCTCAGCCATCCACAAGAGGTCTAAGCGCGCAGCCAAGGCATTTATCCGCGTGAATTGTGCGGCAATCCCACCTTCGTTGATTGCGTCGGAACTCTTCGGTCACGAGAAGGGCGCCTTTACGGGGGCGCTTCACCGACGCGCCGGCCGCTTCGAATCCGCCGATGGGGGAACCATTTTCCTCGACGAAATCGGCGAACTTTCGCTGGAGACACAGGTTACTCTACTGCGAGTGCTTCAAGAACGAGCATTTGAGCGGGTCGGGAGCAGCCAACCGATTTCTGTTGATGTTCGGGTGCTCTCCGCCACAAACTGCGACCTGGAAGCTGCCGTGGCTGCGGGTACGTTCCGCCAGGATCTTTTCTATCGGCTTAACGTTTTCCCTATCCGTGTACCAGCCCTGCGCGAGAGGAAGGATGACATTCTTATGTTGGTGGAGTATTTGGTTGAACAATATGCCAAGAGAGCCGCGAAGAGGATTAGCCATATCCAGAAGAAGACGCTGGATCTTTTCCAAGCCTACGATTGGCCAGGAAACGTCCGCGAACTGCAGAACGTGGTTGAGCGTGCGGTGATCCTGTGCGACGGCGAAACGTTCACAGTCGACCAGACATGGCTGCAGCGAAAACCGAGCCAACTATGTCGGCGACCGGATTCTCGCGCGGGTGTCCTCGCTGAGGAAAGGAAAGAGTTTGCCGATCGTGAAAAACGAGCAATTGAGGCCGCATTGGCAGAATGCCAGGGTCGAGTTTCAGGCCCGCGTGGCGCGGCCGCAAGGCTCGGAATTCCCCACCAAACCCTTGAGTCAAAGATCGTGACCCTCGGCATAGACAAGCGCCAGTTCAAGGCGCTGTCCCCGAAGCAAGGCCCGGCTTAGGGGAACATCCCGCATCCACCCTTCACAGCTTTGATCACGCCCCACCTCTGCGTCTCTCGGACTTCCTGCCCGTTTCCTCTGAAGAAGTTCATCACAGCGCGATGTCGCTTTCAACTTTGCCGAAAAATCAGAATTCCTGACACTTCAGCAATTTCTGGCGTCGTGAACTCTGCCGATTCAATCGATTGCGTTGGCACATCACGTGCAGGAAATCACAGCGACGTTTCGAATCGAGGCGACGGGACATTGAAGATCAGATGTAAATACATCGTAGAACGATGTGGCTGCTGCCCAGTTGGGGGACTTGTAGCAACCTCCCCAAACCGCTGATTGAAAC
>QHZQ01000649.1 GCA_003224725.1 Acidobacteriota bacterium
TCTTTAGGTAAGCCCTTAAGTTTCCCTCCTTCATTTGCAGAGGTCAATTGGAAAACCAATGACATAATGAGATGAAGGATGAATCAAAATGGTGCGACGCAAATTGGTAAATCGCCCAGGACCTTCTTACCGAAAATCGTCACTCTTAGAAAAACTTGCACCAAATGCTTTCCTGGCGATGCCTCTAACTCTAACAGAATGAACACCAGCTCATGTGGTGGAACAATTGCTTGAAGAGTTTTGTTGGAGTTTAGGGGGAGGAGATCGGAATGCGAGAATCGGGGACTAAGAAAGTAAGACCTGTCCCAGAATTGGTTAAGCAAGAATCCGCTC
>QHZQ01000650.1 GCA_003224725.1 Acidobacteriota bacterium
GGTGAGTTGTGCTTTCCGATCCCAACCCTGGGATGCTGAAATCTTTGCAAGATGCCACTCGCTACCATATTTACTATCATTGGGAATTTTTCCGGCCGCGGCCAAAAAATTTTTCTCCACAAATTTAAAGTGGGGATTGTGTGCCAAGGCTCGTTCAATCGTTTCCAACTTGTCTGCAGGCACCTTCAATATCTTCACGTAAATTTCCGCTAATTCGTCTTCTTCTTTTTCCTGGGCCTCTTGGTCACTGAAAATTTGTCTGAGAACTTCCGCCGCCACACCGGGCCTCGGTTGCACCAGCAATTGGCCAGGGTGATAGCTTGAAGACTGCTGACCCAACAAACTTGGAGCATGACTGGTCCACATCACCAGGAAAAGAATACGAAAGAGACTTGTCCTGAAACACCGTGTCACTCTGCTCCCCCCTTTCAGGTTAGTTGGTAGAATTGGCTTCCCTTTTAAGGCTAGTACGCGATCACGGCATCCGGACAGCCAGGAGGCATCATCCTTCAGTCACGTCAGCAAAAATTTATTTTGTTTGCTTTGTTACAGATGTTTCGGCTGGCTGTCGACTCGGTGCGTGGGAAGCCCTTGACCAGAGGCCAGTTTGTTCTGCAGAGTACAAATTTGCTCAACCCATCAAATAAGTCGAGGATCGAGGTGGCACGATCGAAGATTGTTATCGATCCTCGATTCTTTAACCTCAATCCTCAGTTTTTTCCTTACTCTGTGGCTCGGCGTCTCTGCGCGAGAATTGCCTTCGCTCTCGGCCGCTTATGGGAGAGCGCTGAAGGCTCGCTTTACGGTCCTACTTATTCACTGTGATACTTGCCAGCCCCAAATTACCCTTCGCGTCATAGCCTTTTGCAGTTATGGTATGGGAACCTTTGGCCGCTTTTCTGGCATTCCATTTAGTGGTGTAAGGAGCTGAAGTAAGAGAAGCTGTAAGGCTCCCATCCACGTAGATCTCCACCTTGGTCACACCAACGTTGTCTGACGCTGTTAGCTGGATGGTTACCATCCCCGTAACATAGCTTGCGTTCTTGGGAGAGGTAATGCTTACCGTTGGTGCCTGAGTATCCGTGGTGGTCTGGTTGCTGACGGTGACTGTTACCGTGCTGGAAGTGCCGACGTTGCCTGTTGGGTCGTACGCTTTGGTCACGAGGCTGTGACTTCCGTTCGCATAGCTGGCGGTATTCCATAGGAAACTGTAGGAAGCGGTCGTATCGGTCGCAAAGTATTTTCCATCGATGTAAAGATCAACCTTGCTGACGCTGGCATTATCACTGGCAGAGGCGGTCACGGTAACACTTCCGCCTACCGTGACGCCATTGCTCGGACTTGTGATCGAGGTTGTGGGCAGGGTTACATCTACAGTTGTACTGCTGCCCTTAGCGGCCAGCAGCGATTTATAAACATTAATCCGACCCCAGCCAAAGTATTGATCAAAACCAGCCGCTCCCAGATCCGTGGCATTCTTCTCGATGAGATCCACCACTTGACTGTTCGTCAGATTGGGATTCAATGAAAAAATGAGCGCAGCCAGGCCTGCAACCAGTGGGCTGGAGAATGAGGTCCCCGCCCAGGCTCCATAGCCGCCTCCTCTGGTCGTGGTCAAGATACTCGTTCCCGGGGCGGAAATATCAATCCAGCTCCCGTAATCGGAGAAGCTGGCCTTGGCATCGGTTGAGTCGGTGGCGGCGGCGGCCATGACGTGGTTGCAGGCGGCAGGATAGTAAGGGGCACTGGTATTATTGTTCATAGCCGAAGCCACGATTACGCAGCCTTTGTTCCAGGCATAATCCACGGCGCTTTGGAGTGTGGATGAGGAGCCAGATCCGCCGAAGCTGAGATTGATGACCTTGGCCCCATGATCGGCTGCGTAATTGATCGCTTTGGCCATATTGGAATAGAGAGCGTATCCGGTGCCGTCCGACATGCGGATCGGCATAAGACTGTTTGCCCAGCCCAGCCCGGCAACTCCAGTAATATTATTGGTCATTGCGGCAGCGGTGCCAGCTACGGCGGTCCCGTGCCCAGTCACATCGTTGAAGTCAGGAGTATTACTATAAACGTTATAACCGTTGATGAATTTACCTACCAGGTCCGGATGTGAGCTATCCACACCGGTGTCACAGATCGCAATCGTGACGTTGGAAGTTCCCCGAGTCAGATCCCAACCTGACGGTGCCAGAATCTTTACTAAATGCCACTCGCTGGTATATTTCGTATCATCGGGAACCGTTGCGGCCCCGGCCACATAATTTTTTTCCACAAACTTAAAGTTGGGATTGTGGCTTAGTGCCTGTTCAACCTTTTCCAGTTTATCTGCAGGCACCTTCAATATTTTCACATTAATTTCCGGCAACTCGTCTTCTTCCAGTGCCTCTTGGTCACTAAAAATTCGTTTGAGAACTTCCGCGGCAACACCCGGCTTAGGTTGCACCAGCAATTGGCCATCGTGATGGTTTGAATACTCCTGAGCCAATGAACTTGGGGAATGACTTCCCCACACGATGACAAGAACAAGAATACATAAAAGATTTGTCGCAAAATATCGTGTCACCCTCATCACCCGGCTCCCCCTTTCAGGTTAGTTCGCACGGGCGACTAGTGCATCCGGTTAGCCACAAGACTTCATCCTCTAACCAGGTCAGCAAAAAATATTTTCTTTGTTTTGTTACAGATGTTCGGATGACTGACAACTCCATCCCGCTGAAGGCCTCGACCAGAGGCCAGTTCTGTCCTGGGAAGTACAAAATTGCTCAACCTCTCAAATAAGAGTCACGGTGCCATCTTTCGGAAAAAGATTTTCCAATAGGCCAGCTCCGGAATGACCTCTCTGCAAGAAGTTTGAATGGAAGCTGACCCAACCAGAAAGAATAATCGACCTGTTTTCTGTCGATTAATTTGAATCAGGGCTTTGGCATCTTCGTATCAGAGAGAGTTGGTAGCGGGCGTGCCCTTTAGCTCAGCAGCTTTGTTTAAAGCTGAACAGACTGCAACCTTTTCACTAAGTCACACGGATGAACGGAGTCGATGACGACATGAAGCTTGAGGAGAGAGAGTGACTGACCAATCTATCTTGAAGAAGCTTTGCCTTATGCTGGTTTGCCTGGCCGCGTTTAGCTACACGGGCCTGGCCGACACGATCAGTACAATTAACGGGACTACCTATGACACCGCCAGGCCGGTGAATGCTGACGCCCTGAGATTCAGTAACCCTGACGGAATGGACACCAATTTTGTTTCCACAGATACCACGGGTTCGTTTTCGATTATCAACAAAAGTCTCAACCAAAGTTTTGTCGATTTAGTGTTACAAGTTACTTTCCAGGACGCGCCGTCCGGAGTGGATGGAACAATCAATGGAGTAACTTTTGATGACTCCGAATTCAGTTTCACCAAGGGTCGTATTCAAGGCGGGAATAATAATGCAGCCTTAACGAACGTTTACAATCAGGGCTACATTCTTTACATCGATCTAATGACGCCGCTGGCTAGTGGAGCCACCCAGAGCTTCTCTTACTCCTTTGATACCTTGCCGGCGCTGAGTATTTTCAATGTGTACGGGGTCTCTGAGGTAAACATAGGCAGGCATAGGCAGCCTCAGTACGTCATTAGGGTATCCGACACAAATCCCAATTCAAATACTTTTGGAGTCGATTGCGAAGGAAGCCATCCTTGTGGTGGCGGTGGCGGTGGTAATCCAGTTCCAGAACCGACTTCTCTGACGTTGCTGGGTAGCGGGCTTCTGGGAGTGGCCAGTTTTTTGCGGCGCAAGTTGTTTTCGTCGGAGAAATTTTAAACGCAATCTCTGGTGAGAAATCTTTCTAGAAGACTTTTGCCGGAGCGCTTACCTTGACCTCTGTCGACGCTCAATTCTGTTAAACCGTTCTGCAGGACGTCACCTGAATTTGGTTCTTGCTTCGTCTGTGGGGATTCTCTGTGCGACGCCGGTCCCCCCACTGGACTTCGATTGTAGTGCGTCTGTAGGTATTGATTAACGCAGTAGTTCCTTAAGTCTTAAATCAAGTGATTCGTTGTTTCTTATTTTAAACACGCCCAAAGGAGGCATGTATGAAAAAGTTTATCACGAGAGCTGTTATCTTTTTGCTGGTTCTGGTACTGGCTCCAAGACTGAATGCCGACCCGATCGGTCCAGACTGTGGCACTTGTCAGGGATCCATATACACATTGGAGCTCCTTGGCAACCCATCCACGAATGTCTATGATGTCCGTTTGGAAATTGACACCAGTGGATACAATGGCGGGGGGAGT
>QHZQ01000647.1 GCA_003224725.1 Acidobacteriota bacterium
ACTCCAGGCCTGCTACCTTGGTCAGTCGCGCCATCCGGTTTTCATCGCCCTCCGTGAGACCATCGAAGCCTTCGATATACCGATGACTCCCTTTGCCGATCTGCTCGAGGCCTTCAAGCAAGATCAGACCAAAACCCGCTACGCGACCTTCGAACAGTTACTCCAATACTGTCGTTACTCTGCGAACCCGGTGGGCCATCTGGTGCTTTATCTGTGTGGATATCGGGACCAGGAGCGACAGCGACTCTCCGATCTCACTTGTACAGCTCTGCAACTGGCCAATCACTGGCAGGACATTGGGCGTGACCTTCTCCACCTGGATCGGATCTATCTTCCGACGGAAGATATGCAGAAGTTTTATTATGGCGAAGCTGATTTGCGAGCCCAAATTGCTGACGAGCGATTTGTCGGTCTGATGCAATGGGAAGTGGCGCGCACTCGAGAAATGTTCGATCAGGGGCTTAAACTGTCTGAAATGGTGGACTCACGGTTGTCCTTGGATATTGAACTTTTCGGGCGCTGCGGTTTGGAAGTGCTGAGGCGCATTGAGGCAGTTGGCTACGACGTGTTTCGCCAGCGCCCCACACTGAGCCAATGGGACCACATGAAGATCTTCGCCGAAACGTGGTGGAAGCGGCGCCGGTCTTCAGGTCACTAGGTCCCTTGGTGGCAGTCAAATGGAGAGGGCCACGGATGAACGCGGATGGACCCGGATACGAAGGAAGGGGCAGTCGTCAGGCAATAGGAAAAAGGGAAGAGACAAGAATCCATTTATTGATGAAGGGATGTTTCTAAGTTCGATTGGGGAATTGTCTTCTGTCACTGATCGCTGATGGCTGATCAGGAATGGTTCGAGCGGTCTTTCCACGAGGTTGGTACTATCCGTCAAACAATATGACCTTGCCGTCCGCATTCACAAAGCTTGCAGATTCCTATCGTGACTGTGAGAATATCGCGCGCGCCAGCAATTTTTACAATGGGTTCCGTCTTTTACCGCGAAGGAAACGTCAGGCTCTTTCTGCCGTCTATGCCTTTATGCGGCAGTGCGACGACATCAGCGATGACGAAGGAAGCGCCCCCGATAAGCAAGAAGAATTTGTACGCTGTCGGACCAACATTCCACGCTGCCTGCGCTTTACGACACTGTACGGACATTTCAAATCCCTGCCGAGTATTTTATCAAGCTGATTGATGGAACGGAGATGGATCTGACAACTGCCAGCTATCGGAGCTTTGAGGATCTCTATCGCTATTGCTATCACGTTGCCTCTACGGTCGGACTCATTTGCATTCACATTTTCGGGTTTCATGACAGTCGAGCCCAAGAGTGCGCTGAAGCCTGTGGCATTGCCTTTCAGCTCACCAATATTTTGCGGGATGTCAAGGAAGACCTGAAGCGGCACCGGATTTATCTCCCTCTCGAAGACTTCCAGCGCTTCAATTACACTGAATCGGAACTTCGCCTGGAATTGATGGATGAGCGCTTCCGGGCCCTAATGAGATTTGAAGCGCAACGAGCGCGGACCTTTTACCTCAAGGCTCGGCCTCTGGTGGGTATGCTGGAAAGGGACAGCCGCCCGGCCTTTTGGGCCATGTTTGAAAGTTACCAATGCCTCCTGAAAAATATAGAACGGCGCAATTATGACGTGCTTAGCCACCGTGTGCAACTGACACTACAGAACAAATTCCAAAAATGGTAAGGGGACAATGGTGACCGGGAAAACGGTAGTCATCCTCGGCGGTGGGCTGGCCGGATTGGCGGCAGCCATCCCGCTAATTGAGGAAGGATTCCAAGTCACTGTGGTGGAGCGCAAGCCATTCTTAGGGGGGCGAGCCTCGTCTTATCCAATTCCTTCAGACCGAGGGCAGCCGCCAACGGGTTCTGAGAAGATGACGAGTTTTCCAGATACCCCATTAACACGGCACCTGCCAACCACTTCAGCTCGGCAGCTAGCTCCCCATCAAACAGCCAGGGAATTTATCGACAATTGCCAGCACGTTTTGCTGCGATGCTGCACCAACCTGCTCGATTTCTATCGGCGACTTGGCGTCGAACAAGGCATTGCCTTTTATGATCGTTACTGGTTTCTGGACGAACAAGGCCAATTGGCAACACTGAGCAGTTCGCCTTTGCCTGCACCGCTTCACCTGCTGCCGTCGTTCCTGCGATTTGGCCCTTTAGCATGGAAGGACAAGCTGGCCATTGCCCGTGCCTTTCTCTCCATGCTGCGCCAACAGCCTCAGGTGCCGCATCTGGATCGGATGACGATGCTTCAATGGCTGGAGCAGCATCGACAAACAGCTCGAGCCATTCAGGCGTTTTGGCGGCCCGTTCTGGTAAGCGCCCTCAATGAGGAACTGGAAGTCGCTTCGGCCCGTTACGGACTGAAGGTGTTTCTCGACGGGATGCTTAATCATCGCGAGGCCTTTGTTATGGGCGTGCCTAGGGTTCCGCTCAGCCAGCTCTACACTGAGCCATGTTTGAGATTCTTGGCCCAGCGTGGCGGCACGGTGCGACTCCGCAGCAGCGCCACTCGACTCGAAGTCGCGTCGAGCAGAGTGTGTGGCCTTCTCTTGCACGATGGAACGCGACTGACCGGAGATTATTACTTAAGCAGCTTACCGCCAGATGCCTTGCTGAAGCTCTTACCCGAGGAAGTGGTGGATGGTTCGGAGGGATTCGCCAGCTTGCGTCGCTTTGAAACTTCTCCAATCACAGCTATCTATCTCTGGTTTGATCGCCAAATCACCCAGTTAAAACAGGTAGCCCTGTTGGGGCGGAAGATACAATGGATTTTCAATAAAGCCTCGAGCGCTGACTCCGCCCTTGGAGGAGAGGATTCCTATGTGGGCCTGGTTGTGAGTGCTTCCAGGAAACTATTACCGCTCGGTCCTGGCGCGATCGTGGAGATGGCCCTGGCTGATCTGAGGGAAGTCTTGCCCACAGTGAGAGAAGCGGTCGTGCTGAGCACCGTCGTCATTAAAGAACCCTTTGCGACCTTTTCCTGCCGGGCCGGCTGCGACGAAATTCGCCCGAAACAAAAAAGTGCCCTGGAGAATTTTTTTATATCCGGTGATTGGACGGATACAGGCTGGCCGCCGACCATGGAGGGAGCCGTACGCAGCGGTTATCGATGCGCGGAACTAATTCTGGAAAGGGAAGGCAAAGCGTCTTCGATCCTTCAGCGTGATCTGCCGACGGCCAGGCTGTCACGGTGGATCGCCTGCTTTTGAAAAGAGCTATCGGCTCTTAAGGCAGTGGGGGGGCAGAAGTGATGAATGTGAGTGATAGAGAATAGTTTGAATCTGCGCACCATGAAGAGCATGAAGGGCACGAAGAGAGAATTCAGTGAACTTTCCCACTGGATCATTGGTTGCGCGATCGAGGTTCATCGCATCGTTGGTCCGGGTTTGTTGGAATCGACGTACCAGCATTGTCTAGCGCACGAGCTCAAGTTGAATGGCATTGGGTTCACCCTGGAACACCCTCTGCCAGTCGCGTACAAACCTGCCGTCCCCTCACCCCTGCCCCTCTCCCCTGGGAGAGGGTGGCCAGGCCGGGTGAGGGGTCAGCTGCTTTAGGAGACCCGACCCTTGGCGGTAAGAGGTTGCTCGCTACTTCTAGTCCTTCATGGTCTTCATGTCCTTCATGGTATTAGACTGGTCATTTTGAAGTTGA
>QHZQ01000648.1 GCA_003224725.1 Acidobacteriota bacterium
AAAATGAACCCAAACTAGCGAACCTGACTGGATCCTAATCAACCCATGAGCAGTCCAAAATCGGAATCGAGGTTCGTGGAATAGGACTAAGAGGCGCTGTGCTACTCCGTTAGCGTATTCGCGCTTGTTTTTTTGTGACAATTCGGCTCACGTTTCTCACCATCGAATCACCGCCGAGGCCCAGGTGAAACCGGAACCGAAGGCGGCTAGCAGAACAATGTCGCCCGCCCTTAGCTTTCCTCCTTTGACTGCTTCGTCTAACGCAATAGGAATCGAGGCTGCCGTGGTGTTCCCATATTTTTGAATGTTGCTAAAAACCCTTTCTGCAGGAATTCTTAAAGACTGAGTGACAGCTTCAGATATTCGCAGATTGGCTTGATGCAAGATGAGCAGATGGATGTCTTCAATTTCCAGGTTATTAGCCACAAGAGCTTCGTGGATCACTTCCTGGAAACGATCCACCGCATGTTTGAAAACATAGCGGCCATCCATGCTGGGGTAATGCTTTCCGTCGCGCAGCATCTGCTCGGTCAAACGAGGGTGATAGACTGAAGCGGGAGCCTCCAGCCAAAGCTTCTTGGCATACTTACCTTCAGCGTGTAAATGGGTCGAAAGTATTTGGCCATCTCCGTTTCCGGATGGCCCCACGACCACGGCCCCTGCGCCGTCTCCAAAAATCACGGCAACGTCTCTACCGTGAGTATTCAGCTCAATCCCGGTGGAGTGCACCTCTGCGCCCACTACGAGTATGTGGTGGTACATGCCGGTCTTAACATATTGGTCGGCAATGGATAGGCTGTAGACGAAACCACAGCATTGGTTGCGCACATCCAAGGCGCCAACAGTCTCCATTCTCAACTTCTCCTGCAGCAGGCAGCCACAACCCGGGAAATTGTAATCGGGGCTGAGGGTGGCAAAGATAATGAAGTCAATGTCGCGCGGAGAGAGTCTGGCTTGTTCCAAAGCTCGCAGCGAGGCTTGCAGGCCGAGGTCTGATGATCCCACCCCTTCATCCACAAAACGACGCTCACGAATCCCGGTTCTTTGTTGAATCCATTCATCCGACGTATCCATGAGTTTTTCCAAGTCTGCGTTGGTGACAACTCTTTCGGGAAGATAACTTCCAGTTCCGAGGATTTTTGATTTATGCACTTCTGATAACTCCTGTTGTTGATTGAACTGTTAGGCGGAGGGTTGCGAGAATTCTGTTCTCGTTTCGGCCCAACGCCACCCTCACCCTCTCCTCCGCCAATCTAACTCCTGGCTTCCCAGACCCGATTGGAGATATTAAGGGAATAGCCTGGCCTGGTTGGAAACAAATAATCATGCCTTCAAGCTAAGGCCTCCGTCCACCACGATCACTTGTCCGGTCACGTAACTGTCGGGCTCCAACAAAAACCTGACAGCCCGCGCGACATCCTCTGGCTGGCCAAAACGGCAAATGTCTTGCCTCTGGATAAACCCATCATACTTACCAGAACCAATGGAGGACGCAGCCATGCCAACCACCGTGGCCCCGGGAGCTACTATATTGATACGAAGATTGTGCTTTCCGCTCCACTGCTTGGCCAAAATCCGGCAAGCATGGATTAGAGAGGCTTTAGGAGCGGCATAGTTCAGGCTGCGTTCGAAAAGCCCAACAGCTTGCATGGAAGAAAGCAGTACCAGGCTACCTTCCACATTTTGGGCGATCATGTGCTCCGCCACTTCTTTGGCCAGCAGGATGGGCCCTATGAAATTATTCTCAAAGGATTTTGCCAGATCATCGGATTGCAACTCGTCAAAGTTAACCCGAGCCGAGTCGCCTACAAAGCAGGCAAATCCTTGAATCCTTCCGGTGAACCGT
>QHZQ01000016.1 GCA_003224725.1 Acidobacteriota bacterium
CCACCGCCGCCAAAGAGGTCTCCAAAAGTGTCGCTCCCGGCGAACCCGATGTTCTTGGATAGAGTGTAGGCACCCAGCAATGACAGCCCGTTAGAGTACCTCTTCTGCAGCCGAACCTGAAGCGAGTGGTAGGCGTTGTAGCCCGTGGGCTGGAACTGGTCCCAGATGGTGGTGTACTGAGGGTAAGGCCTCAGAGCTTGGGCGACCGAGCCTTGGAAACTGGGATAGGGCCTGGTGATGCCCGCTGCGGCTGCTTCCGGGGAGTCAATATCTGCATTCAACGTGTTCGCCAACCCTAAGTATTTCGAGTCCACCTGGTTGATGTCCTCGAGGCCCGTCCAAAGTCCGTTAGTCTTAGATGCCACATAGGACGTATCCAACAAAATGTTAAAGGGGAGCTCACGCTGGACATCCAGCGTCCAGCTCTGCATCAGCGCCGGACGGTACGCATGAGAATTGACCCAGGTTGCTGACCCCCCGTTGTTCTGAGCGGCATCCCACCGGGGGTGGGGGCCACCCATCATCCAGCTTGAACGCCGGATGAACTCCCTGGTCGGTGGAAGAAACGGCCTGGAGCAATCCGAACCCTGAATTCCAGAAGATCCCGCTGTTGACTCGCCCGTAGTTTGGATAGATCCGGAACACGCCATATCCAAGGCGGACCACGGTCTTGTCTTTCCACGCGTAACTTAAACCGATACGGGGCGAAAAGGATTTGTGATAGCTGCCAAAGACGTTCCTGGTGCCTGTCCGTCCCTGGCCGTCACCCAGAAAGATCAGAGCGCCGGGTCGACCATCGGCCCCTGGATTCGGCCTATTGAGATCGAGCATCGACATAATTCCATCTTTCTCGATAGCATAGGAAGGCAGCTCATAGCGCAACCCTAGGCTGAGTGTGAGGTTCGGCTTCAGTTTGACTGCGTCATCCACGTAGACAGCCCACATCTTGTCACGGAAAGTCTGCACGGGAGCCGGGATTTGCCGAAATGAAGAGAAAACCTCTCCCAGCATGAAACTGGCAAAGGCATTGCCAAAATTGGAGAAATCGGGACTGTTCGGCTGTGAGGTCGAGAGCTGGCTGAATTCGAAGGTCCCCGCCACATTGTCGACATCCTGAGCCAGATTGCTTCGGAACCGGAACATGGTCCCGAACTTGAACTGGTGCCGGCCCCGGATCCAGGTGAGGTCGTCCACTGCAGTAATATTCTTATATTTCTGTGGATCAAATCCGTTCTCCTGAGCGTTTCCAAGCCACTGGTAAATTTCAGCCTGTCCTGTCGTGCGGTCGAAATAGAGGTCGGGATAACCATTTGCGTCGGCAGGGATACCCGGAATCTGAAGCGTTTGGTTGCCCTTTCTCTCGTCCACCTTCCAGAGAGTCCAGGTCGGCTGGGTCGGCGTGTAGCCAAACCCGGCATGGTTCACCAGAGTCGGGCTGACGTTATAGAAGTGATTCAGGCGCAATCCTGACGCCAGGGTCGGTGTTTTTCGAAGCCCCGGGTTCCACTCGCCAGCCACAGGCCCGTTGATGACGGTATCATTCGTCACACGCCAGAATGCACCGGAGATACTTTGCTTCGGGTTGATGACATGGTCGATCTTCAGGCTCCAGGCATGTTCCGTGCTCGGCTGGAACGAACGATCGACGTAGTTGTTAAAGACACTGCCTGCCAAGTCCAGGGGTGGCAAGAGTCCGATGGCTCGAACGGCGATGGGGCTGATCCGGTTCGCAGGAATGATGTTGCCCGGAAATGGGTCGCGCACAAATCCACCTTGGCCGTCCGGCCGCGTCGTACCCGGATCGAAGATAGGAGCCGGATAATCGGAAAAGTCACCCATCCGCTGCTTCTCGGTGGGAAGAGTGATCAGCCCCGCCCTCGGGAGTCCACCTCGTAGTGTGAAACCCGAATAGGCGAAGAAGAAATGCGTCTTATCTTTGATAATGGGCCCGCCAACCGTACCCCCGAATTCGTTCTGCCGGAGCACCGGCTTGTCGGAGCTGAAAAAGCCCCTGGCGTCCAGCACGTCATTGCGAAGGAACTCATAAAGGTTCCCGTGGAAGCTGTTGCCACCGGATTTCATGCTGAAGTTCTCAACCCCGAATCCGAGGCCGTATTCCGCTGGGTAGAGCGTGTTCTGTACCTTGAATTCACTCACAGCCTCATACGGAGGCGTAGCCTCTGCAACGAAGCCGGGCGCCCCGAAGTTTTGCATATCGATCCCGTCGATGAGGATCTCCTGACTGAAGCCGGGTGCGCCATTGATGGACTTGCTCCACTGGTCCCCGGTCACCCCCGGCGTCAGGAAGATGAAATTCTCGATCTGCCGGCGACCGCTCGCACCACTGGTGGCGGCGCCGCCCAGAGAGATCGGTAGGTCCAGCATGTCTTTCTCGGGCATGACGGTACCAATTTCTGGTGAGCTAGTCTGCAGTTGGACGACGTCGGCCACGACTTCCACGGTCTGTGTCACCTCCCCCACGGCGAGGCTGAGGTTAAGAGTCGTCGTGGTCGCCGTGCTGACCTCGACCGGTTCTCGGGTCGTTGTTTTGAATCCGGTCTTGGTCACGCTGACTCGATACCGGCCAGGTGGAACACCACTGATGAGGTAGACACCTTCGGCGGTGGAATTTCCGGAGTAAGCCGCGGCAGTATTTAGGTTAATCATCTTGATGCTGGCATCCGGAATCACCGCCCCGCTCTGATCCGTGATGTTACCCGTCAGGCCGCCAAAGCTTCCCTGGCCCCACGCCAGAACGCTAAACGCCACCAAGGCCAAAGTCGCAAGCAAAAAGAACCGCACTTGAAGTCTCATACAGCCTCCTTAGATGATTGTCTTTGATCGATCTTGAAACCCATCCGCTTTCGAAAATAACGTCAGGAGTATTCATCCCGGCTCAAAAGGGAATGCCGGCTTATTGCCAACGTGCTACGCTTTGATAAGCAATGCCGAAAACAATGCTGCTTTCTTCCCGAACTAAGAACCCATGAAAAAATTGGCAGGCCGAGCCACCTGGCGAGCCTAGCAAGTCTTCACCGCATGCGGCTCGGCGGGAGGCTCGCCCTCCCGGTGTCGGCCGATTTGAATTTCTTCACACTTCTAACGCATTACTTAATCCCGGCAGTTGGGAAAACTCTCTTACTGCTTTGTTTTATGAATCCACTCACTTAATTAAGCATGAAAGTAGTTATCAAATGGTCGTTTGTCAAGTTTTTTTTAGCCAGAAGCGTAAGGCGTTAGTTACTGGGGGTCGTTGAGGGCTGTTTGGGTCCGATGAGGGGTGCGGTCTTGGTAGCTACGAGGCGCGCCTTTCTCGTCGTGGGCTTTTCCGCGCGCGTGGACAAACCCACGACGAATTAGAAAGCAAATTGGTCGTGGCTACCAAAGCTGTTTCTTGGCCCTCCGTAACTGAGGCATCACCCAGAAGCAGTGTCTCGGTGCGCCTATTCAAAAATCGGGATTGGGATTGGACATTTTCGGCCTGTAAGGGCGGAAGAGTTTTTTCTTGAGAGCTTCCTGTAGTAGAGTTAATGATGTTGGAGCCTTTGTGGTCAGTCTACTCGGTTGAAAGCTATCCATGAACCCTAACCTCCTCTCCCCACCGTCTCCAAGCCGTCACCGTTGGGCCATTGTCGCCATTCTTTGTGCGGTAGCTTTTGTGCTTTATATCGATCGAATTAATATTTCGGTTTCAGCTCCGCACATTGCCACCGAATTCGGCTTGTCTTCCCAATCGCTCGGGAATGTCCTCAGTGCCTTCCTTTTCGGCTACGCTTTGGGGCTAATACCAGGTGGCTGGCTGGCTGACCGCTTTGGGGCTCATAAAGTCCTAACTCTCGCAGGGATTTTCTGGGCCATTCTGACTGCCCTGGTGGGCTGTATTCCACGGGAGCATTTGAGAGAGGCTCACCACGCGGTAGCCATATTATTTCTAATGCGATTCTTACTGGGCCTGGCTGAGGCCTGCGCTTACCCCACGTTTGCCCGGGCTCTGGCCAACTGGATGCGACGCGGCGAACGGGCGATGGCCAGCGGATTCATCCATATGGGTTCCAACCTGGGGGGCGTATTTACACCGGTATTTATCGCCTTCATCATTAGTCGTTTGGGATGGCGTCATTCCTTTGTAGTCTCGGGGTTGATTACCTTCGCAGTCGCCTTCTGGTGGTGGCGAATGGGTACCGACGAGCCTTCACAGAGCAAGCGCGTTTCCCAGGAAGAGTTGCGAATCATTACTTCTGGAAGGGAAGAAGCGCTTATCGAGAGAGTTGATTTGCGCTGGTATAAGCAATTGGCACGCTCTCGTGAGGCCTATGTCCTTTGCGCCAGTTGTTTTTTTATGGGACTTTCGGGAATTGTCTTCCTGACCTGGTTTTACACTTATCTTGTTCAAGTCCGCGGCACGGGCGACCTCTATTCGGCCGCGCTCACCTCGCTAACGTATGTGGCGGGGGCAGTCGGAGCGTTGTTTGGTGGCATTCTCTGCGACGCTTCTGTAAGGAACTGGGGCAGCCCCTGGGGGCGCCGAATTGTTCCCTTAGTTTCGATGACCGTTTCTGGATTGCTCTGTATTCTGGCTCCCGCGATCCGGAATAACACGGCCTCTGCCATCCTTTTTGCGTTGGCGGCCGGTCTGCAGGTCGTTCCCGCTCCCGCGTTCTGGGCCACCATCATTGATATTACTCGCCGCGGCCCGGCGATTGTCGGCGGATTCATGAACGGATCAGGGAATCTTGGCGCCGCTCTCGGCACGATCGCTTTCCCCTGGTTGGTCTCGCGAATGGATTGGCAATTAGCATTGCAGGTTGCAGGATCAACCGGGATCGTTTCCGGGCTCGTCTGGTTGCTAATCGATTCTTCTCGCCAGATCGATTCGCTTCAGCCAGCGACTGCGACCTCAGTTTCAGAATCCGCCACACTTGAAACCACATCATGAAAGCTAAGAATTACCGAATCATCGTAAAAGGTGAAGAAATTCAAAACCGGCTGGGATGGGGGAGGGCGAGGCTCCCGCCGAGCCTCATTGGTCAATAAATTTCGAGAATGGCGGCTCGCCAGGAGGCTCGCCCTCCCAATTTTTTCACAGCTTTCCTTCCAAAGGGGAATCAGCGCCAAGGAAGAAATAAGATGTCTAAAATCGCGAAGGTTGAGGTACTCCCGTTAGCATTGTCGACCCGGCTTGAGAACCAGTGGGATTGCGACGGCACGGTGGATACACTAGTCGTCCGTATCGCTGATGAAGACGGGCGTTGCGGGATTGGCGAATGTGATGCACCCCCTTCCGTGGTGAAGGCTTTTCTTCAAATGCCGGGGGCCCACATATGGAGCATGAATCCTATCGAGATCCTGATGGGTCGAGACCCGCTTGAAGCGCCGGCGATTTGGCAAAGGCTCTATGAAGCCACCAACTACCCCGGCCGTCGTGGGTTGGGCATTCACGCAATGTCTGCCATAGACATCGCGCTGTACGATCTGGCAGGCAAGCAGGTGGGCAAGCCTGTCTACAAGCTCTTGGGCGGCGCCAAGCGGGAGTTCCTTACGCCCTATGCCACGATCTTTCAGGGCCTGCCACAAGGCCGAAGCCTCGCTCAGATGATGGATATTACCCAGCAATTGTTTGATAAAGCGATCCACATTGGATTTAGAGCTGTGAAGATGGAGGTCCTCTTCTACGATCTGGTGACCGACCGCCAATTAGTGGACGTCATTAAAGAAGGCCGGCAGATGCTCGGCGACGAGATCACCCTCATGGTGGATTTCGGCTACCGCTGGCGCGACTGGCATGCGGCTAAATGGGTGCTGGATCGCATTGAAGATTGTAACATCTATTTCGCTGAAGCCACGCTGCAGCACGATGATCTCTATGGTCATGCGCGTTTGGCGGAAAGCTGTGGCATTCGCATATGCGGCGCCGAACACGCTGCCACTCGCTGGGAGATCCACGAATGGATTCAGACCGGCAAGGTGGCTATTGTGCAGCCGGACATCAACCGATGTGGCGGGCTTTCCGAGATCCGACGTATCGCGGAACTAGCCGAAATCTATGGCGTCCAAGTGGTTCCTCACGGATGGAAGACAGGTATCACCGCCGCATGCGGCCGCCACTTTCAGGCTTCCACTCTCAACGCTGAAGTCTTTGAGTTTCTTTCTCCTTACCTTTATGACTCGCCTCTGCGCCAGTCATTGGTCTCCCCCGAACCTGTGATTGTCAACGGCCGAATGGAGCTCCCCACGGCCCCCGGCTTGGGCGTTGACTTGGACGAGGAAACGGTCAGCAAGGGCTTGGAAGGCTTTGAAGCTCTGCAGGCGCATTGAGTCCCGACCGATCAAACCGCGAAGACGCGAAGGACGCCAAGAAGACCACCAAGACACCAAGAGCAGGACGGGAAAAAGACTTTGCATTCTCGGAACCTGTGCTGAAAACTTGGTCTTACGAATCCTACAAAAATCTTACCCAGCAAAACAGGGAATTCACAAACCTGCTTAAGAGAAGCTCTTCTAGAACCGGGATCCACGCAGAATGTAGGCAGTTTCTTCAATCCCTTCTTCTTTGTGTTCTTCGTGTCTTGGTGGTGATTACAACTCCGGATCTTGGGCTAATGATGCGTGCGACTCACTCGTTTCAGTAAGCTGCCTTTATTTCCAAGAAGAGTTTCTGTTCTTCTTCGGCTTTAACAATCATCTTCAATTTCATATAGGCTCGCGACAGCAAATAATGGGGTGTCGCATCGGCGGGATCCAATTCAGCGGCAATCTTTAGTTCTTCAATTCCCTTGGAGGTCTCTCCCATTTGTATGTACAACTTGCCGAGAGTCAGGCGGTTGCTGGCCAGTTTGGGCTCCATAGATACAGCTTCCCGGGCATAGCGGAGCGCTTCGTCAAATTTTTCCTTTAACAGGTAAATTCGCGCCAGGCCTTGAAGAGGCCAACTAAAGATCGCTTTCTGCAAAGCCACTGTTGCCATAGCGAGCTGATACTCTGGGGCGCCTCGATCCAATTCATTTTTTGCTTCAAAGATATAGCCCAAATGATAGCGAGACTTGAAATCACCCGAATTCAGTCGGAGAGCCTGTTGAAAATATTCAGCCGCCTTTTCAGGCTGGTCCAAATTGTACAGGTAATACTGGCCGAGATAGTAATTGGGGAGAGCGATCTGTGGGTTATGTGCAATCGCCCATTCCATTTCCTGCTCAAAGAGCTTGTATTGATGGATTGCCAGGTAGCAGAGTCCCAAATCCATGTGCAGCAATTCGATTTCGGGATTCAAATCCACTGCTGCCTCGAATTGCCGGACCGCCGAAATATTGTTTCCCTTTTTGAATTCGATTTGGCCGAGCCAGAAGTTTCCGATACCACTCGCAGGGTAACGCCTGGTCAGTTCAACTGCCAGCTGCCGGGCTTCTTCCCATTTGCCTGAAATGGAGGCCTGACTGGTCCTGAAACAGATTAAGGCGGCCTCGGAGTCGTTCTTTAAACCGAAAGCCGAACAGGCCGAGCCGGCCGGTAGGTCCACCCTCTCAGGGGGTTCTGTCTGTTGCGGAATCGGGGCTTTCCCGCCGAGAGATTGGGCGGCGGCGCTTGGAAGTACCAAGCTAGCCAATAGCATTCCCCCGCATAAATGTCGTGTGACCTGTCCGGTCAGACAGTGGCTCACGAAAGCGTAATCCTTCGTTTCATTCAAACAAATCCCTGAATCAGATCCTATCCATTCGAGGAAGGAGGGCCAGAGGCTACGCTGGCTTCGGGACAGCTGTAGCGCTCAAGCATCTCGAGGTGTGGAACGAGACCGTGACCAAGCTGAGACGGCGCGATGGCATAGCCGTTTTCGAATCGGACCGGGGACCGCGGGAAAAGATTCCAGGCTAGATCGGAAAACTCCAGGCGATCGACCCGCGGCAGGGCTGCTGCCGCATGAACGCTCAGTTCGAACATTGAGTTTCCAAAAACGAGCGGAACTCCGAACTCAGTGGCAATATCCGCGCAGGCCAAAGCGTGGTCCGGGTCGGCCATCACTCGGAGCCGACTGAAGGCTTTCCGCTCCACAAAGCGCCGTAGCTCTTGGGGATCGACAATATAATCATGACCGACAACATCGAGGTCAATCGCCGAGTTGAGTCGGATAAAACCATCGAGGTCTGTGCGCGGCAGAGGATCCTCGACGTAAGCCAGGCGCAGACCTTCTTTCTGAAAGAACTGAATACGCTCAATCGCTTCCTCATAGGTCCACGCCTCATTGGCATCGATGGCAATCTCCACTTGCTCGCCAACGGCCTCGCGCACGACTTGCAGCCGGCGCAGATCGCGCTCCATATCAGGGTGGCCTACCTTCACCTTGACCGCGGCAAAGCCACGATGGGCAAAACTCTTGAACAGCCCGACCGCCTCTTCCTCGGACAGCGGAAAGTCCAGGCCGCTGGCATAGGCGCGAATGCGATTACGATCGGCACTGGCGCTTAGGAACTGATACAGAGGTAGCTCGGCCACTTGAGCCATCAGGTCCCACAAGGCGATGCGGAGCGCGACCGAAACAAACGAATAGCCGGGAAAAAAGGCAGGCCGGCGCATCTTCACTTGAAAGGGGTTCTTGCCCTGTAGAGCAGGCCAGATGTCCTTTTGGAAATCCCGGCGGATCTGAGCCAATGAAGGCATGGGAGTAATCCAGGGGGCTGGTTTGGTAAATACACCGCCGGAGACTGTCTCTCCAAAACCCCAGCCTTCTAAGCCCTGGTCGGTTTTGAGGGAGACGACCAGGAGGTCCAGCGCATCGTAATGGCAAGTGCAATCACCAATGATTCGGCCGGTTGGCACCTTAACTTTCCATAAGTCATAGGAGATGATAGTCACTTTCACGACAATGCCTCTCAATCAGGATTCCAGTTAATTATAAACATTCGTATCCTAAAATTGTTAGTATCCTACCAAGGGAATGCATTCAGGAAAGCCTCCTGAAGCTAACCGTGCCTTTTTACAAGGAAGACGAAAAATGCCTCAGGGAAAAACATTCTGGATTGCCTTAACCCTGCCTTCGTTCGTTCTGATACAATCCCAAAATACGAAAGCGGCTTCCCATCCTCCCCAGTTGATTCAAATTCCCGACCTCGTCACCGTCAAGGCGGGTCAACTGACTGCTCCACCCGCCTGGGCTGTGATGGAGCGACTTCTGATGAAAGCTATAGAGGACGCGGCCCCCGTCTACTTGAAAAGATTTAGTCGGCCGGGTGGAACTATCTATGGTCGAGGAGACGTGGATGATGTCTATGAAATGTTTTTCAACTGGCCGCTCTCTTATGCCATGGGAGCTGACGAGAAACTCTTCCACTGGGCTCTGCAGGAATGGAACGCCATTACCCGGCAGTTTACCTACCAGCATCCACAGATCCATAAAGAGTTTTTTGCCAACAGCGACTGGTTCCACATCAGCGAAGGCAATATGGCCTTTTATGATTTTGGCGTGGCGGATGGCACCCTCCCCGAAAACCTTCTGCGGGCCAAGCGATTCGCCGGGTTTTACATGAATGAAGATGCGGACGCCCTTAATTACGATCCCAAATACAGGATCATCCGTTCCCCTTTCACGGGGAGCAAAGGACCTGACCTCAGTGCGGATGTTGACGCCATAAAGTACCGTCTCGATCCGGACTACGGCTGGTCCACCCTTTATCCCGTTGTCAAGAACCTGGAGTCCAACTGGAGTGATTCTCCGCAGCGTCGAAAACAGATTCAAGAGTTATTTGAGAAGATGGTCATGTCGAGTGACATCCCGGTGAACCTGGCTGTGACCGGTCTGGTCACCCATGCTTTCCTGTACACGGGCGAAGAGAAATACAAGCAGTGGGTTTTGGAGTACGTCGACGCCTGGATGGATCGCATCCGCCAAAACCAAGGCATTATTCCTGACAATCTCGGACCCACTGGAAAGATTGGCGAAAACCGTCAAGGGCAATGGTGGGGAGGGTTCTGGGGATGGACCAGCCGGTACTCCATCCACATGATTTACGGAGCCTTGACTGTTGCCGCCGAGTGTGCCCAATTAGTGAGCGGCGATGCCCGTTACCTCAACCTGCTCCGGTCCCAGATCGATATGCTCATGAGCCACTCGATCACCCGTGAG
>QHZQ01000657.1 GCA_003224725.1 Acidobacteriota bacterium
TGCGTTCAAATTCATTCATGATTTGTGTGATCGACCTCGTTGGGGTCGTTGTTCTCGCTCAGCCCTCGGAAAAAGCAAGGGCGGACTCTAGCTATCGAATGCTGTTAAAGCACTGTGACGGTCGCCCTCCCCTAATGGCGGAGAGGCCCAGAGTCTGGACCGTTCATTAACCCCTCGATTCATCGAGGGGACCTTAGGCCAATTTAATCTTAACCGTTTTCAACGGTTTCTGTCCCTTCCACAAACGGAAACCACCGTGGCAAGCGCTGTCCAATGTTGAAAAACCGCTGAAGCGGTTGGTTCGTTCCGAAGCTCTTCCGACCAAATTATGCACCATTGGCATTAGCCTCGGAGAGGCGCAAGACGCTAGCCCACGGCGTCAGCCGTGGGATAAGGCAGATGCGTAGATCAGCCCCGGAGGGGCGACAGACAAGGCGGAACAATTTATCTCCCATCCGGATTCTTTCGCCCCTGCCGGGGCTTGGCTCCTGTATGCCGCTGACCCACGGCTGGCGCCGTGGGCTATCATCTGACGCCCCTCCGGGGCTACCCAATGACGATGCATAATTTGGGTTCCAACGCCTCGACAAATCGAGGGGTTAGGATGCACTGCAGGCGGAATGTCCAAACTCCAGAACCCTCTCCGCCGGGTAGAGGGCTTGGGGTGACGGAGCGTCATTCAATACCGCAGACGTCAAATAGTTTGCCAAACGCTAGCTCTGAAACGCCAGATAGGCAGCGCCAAAGAGGCCAGCCTGGTTGCCGAGATGTGATTTCAAAATCTTGCGCGGGTCATTACGATAAATGTAAGAACGCTTCGGGACCTCTTCGAACATACTTTTTTCAAAGGCGTCCCAGGCATCTACGGCGCCACCGCCCAGCACAAAGGTGTCGATATCAAAGATGTTAATGAAGTTGGCGATGGCTAGACCCAGCGCCCTGCCTACTCCTTCAAAAATGGAAACCGAAGAAGCATCCCCTTCCCTGGCCAATCGGTAGATGATGGCCGAGGTCAGCTTCGTTCCAGCGGAAGCTGCCTTTTGCAGTCCAGAGCTCGCCTTTCCAGATTCTAAAATTTCTTTGGCCGCTTTGACCACGGCGGAGGCGGCCGCGTAAGCCTCCAAACAGCCATAATTGCCACAATTACAGAGTCGCCCGTTGGGGTAAATGGTGACATGCCCTAATTCCGCCGCCATGCCAGCCACACCGTGCCAGATTTTCCCATTGAGGATTAAACCGCCTCCGATACCTGTTCCCATGGTTAAGAAACAGAGATGGTCACAAGCTCTGCCAGAGCCAATCCATTTTTCACCCAGGGCCGCCGCGTTGGCATCGTTCTCCAAATAAAACGGGCTGTTCAATCGTCTGGCTATCTGAGCACGAATATTAAAATTCTCCCATCCGGGAAGATTGGGCGAGGCCACCAGAATTCCTTCTTTCATTTTGAGGATACCCGGGATCCCCACACCGATGCCCGCCAATTGATAGATGTCTTTCCAGCGCTCCACTAATTGCAAGATTCCCTTACTGAGACGGTCAACCACATCTTCTCTGCCTTTTTCAACCTCGGTCAAGAAACTGAGCTGGTCAAAAAGTCCACCATTTTCATTGATAGCGGCCACTCTGAGGTTGGTGCCACCTAAATCCACTCCGATTGCAAATCGAGACATGTGCTGTCCTTAGGAGCCGTGAAGCGTGATGCGTGAAACGTGAGAAATAGAAATGCATCACGCATCACGTTTCACGCGTCACGTTTCACCTACCGCTCATCCTTGGCTACGATCGCGGTCACTCTATCAAAATCGGGCTTGAGGGCACTATACAGCGAACGATAAATCTCATAATACTCCCGGTAGCGAGTCTGATTCTCTGGGATCGGCTGAGTGAAGTTGGTCAAATTGATGGACTCGCTACAGGCTTGGTCCACAGACTTGAAACCGCCGGCTCCCACTGCCGCCAGCAGGGCGGCCCCAAAAGCGGCTCCTTCATCAGTCGCGACCGTGCAAATCTCCGTATCAAAAATATCGGCTTGGATCTGTCGCCAGAGCGCGCTGCGCCCGCCCCCGCCCGAAGCCCGAACCTGGCTTACAGGAACTCCCATCTCTCTAAAAATCTCAAAGGAGTCCTTCAAACTATAGGCTACCCCTTCCAGGAGGGCACGAATCACGTCCGCGCGGGTGTGACGCGCCGTCAGCCCGAAAAGCACTCCCCTGGCATTGGCATCCAGATGAGGAGTGCGTTCGCCCATCAGGTACGGTAAGAACAGCAGACCCTCGCATCCCGGCTTGGCCTGGGTTGCCTGTTGGGTTAAGAGTTCATAAGCATCCTGCTTGAGGAACGCCGCCAGACTCATCTCCTGGCTCGCAAAGCGGTCCCGAAACCATCGCAGCGATAAGCCTGCCCCCTGGGTTACTCCCATGACATGCCATTTTTGGGGTACTGCGTGACAAAAGGTATGAACCCGACCCTTTTGATCGCGCGCTGGCTTTTCCATAAAAGCAAAGACGACGCCGGAGGAACCAATCGTACTTGAAACGGTTCCAGTCGAGACAATACCATTGCCAACGCCTCCGGCAGCCTGGTCTCCACCGCCGCCCACAACGGGTG
>QHZQ01000017.1 GCA_003224725.1 Acidobacteriota bacterium
TGGTGCTGTGGCGCCCGTCCTGCGAATTTGACATGACAAAAGGTGCAGGCCAATATCTGGCGCTTTTCGATGGCAGGCACGACAAAACCGAAACCGTCCAGTGGACGCGGAATGTCCTGGCAGCGATAGGCCAGATTTACGGTGATGGTCGAGGCGTATCGAATGCTCTTCAATTTTTCAGCCAAAGCGCTGTCTAAGTTCTCCAGCAATCGGGCCAACTGGTGGGAAGCAAGTGCCAAGCAAACTGCGTTGACCTCAACCCAGGTTCCATTCCGGAGTCGCAACCTCCAACACCGTCTCCCGGGTTCAAATTCAAGCTGGACTACTGCCGAATTGAGGTGAACTGATCCCGCTGGCAGCCCGGTTTCCAGGGTGTCCACGAGTACTTTCATGCCTTGATCCAACGAAACAAAAAGCCCATAGCGCGGCCCGCTTGGCTGACTTTTTGGCGAGTGCTGCATTTTTTGGCGCTGTCGCCACAGGGCCAAAACGAGGCTTCGATGCTGCTGCTCCATTTCCAGGAATCGCGGCATAGTGGCGCGCAAGCTGAGTTTCTCTGGGTCAGAAGTATAGATTCCCCCCACCATGGGCTGGGCCATGCGCTCCAAAGCCTGTCGTCCCAGACGCCGGCGCACGAAGCTGGCCAAACTTTCATCCTGGTTTGGAGCGGTGTGTCTTTGGCGAGGCAGGACCAGGTCCGCAGCCAGGCGCAATTTCCCTAGCCAACTAAAGATGGGTGACCTGACAAAGGGCCAGATCCGGGTTGGGGCCAGCAAATAAAATCCATCGGGGACAGGATGCAGTTTGCCACGATGTACAATAAAGCTGCGGCGATGAGCTTCTCCGGTCCCGATAAGATGAGGTCCGAGGCCGAGGCGTTCACACAGGGCCAGAGCCCAGGGCTTTTCCGAAATAAAGGAGTCGGGGCCCCCTTCCAGTAGAAAGCCTTCACGCTGCACGGTATCAATCACACCGCCCAGACGGCTTGCCGCTTCAAACAAGCTAACTTCCACCGGAAATTGCAGATGCCGACTTTGCTCAACAAGACGGTGTGCTGTGGCCAATCCTGAAATGCCACCGCCCACCACCGCCACACGGAAGGGGGGGTGTGACTGGCGCTCCTTCATGTGGAAATGTGCCCTTCCTGGGCGCGACGCACCACGTCAGCCAGCATGCGGATAAAGATGGGATGATCACCGACGGTGCAGGCCCGATAGAACCCAATCCGTTTGTCTTCGGCCGCCTGCCTGGCTTTCACGTCGAGATCAAAGAGAACCTCGACGTGGTCGCAGACAAAACCAACAGGCGCGAGAAGGACATTCTTAAAGCCTTCATTACCCAGGCGGCTGATGGCATCACAGACATCCGGTTCGAGCCACGGATCAGGCGGGCTGCCGCTCCGGCTCTGATAGACCAGTTCCCACTCCTCGACCCCGACTTCGCCGGCGACCGCAGCGCAGGTTTCCAAAAGTTGATCGCGATAAGGTCGCGCCAACGCCGCGGGAACACTGTGGGCACTAAACAGTAGCTTGCTAGCCTGCTTTTGATCGAAGTGGATTTCATCCATTTTGCAACGCAGCTTATCCGCCGCGGCTTCGACAAACAAGGGATGCCTGAACCAGGGCTGGCAGTATTCAATCAGCGGACCAGCCAAACCCAGCTTGGACTGCGCCTCCAATTGAGCCTGCTTTAAGGCGACTTGGTAGCGTCCCCAACTGGCTTCCCCCTGGTGTGGAGCGAGGATGATGGCAAGGGCTCGCTTGACCCCATCCCGAGTCATTGCTTCCAAAGTCTCTGTGAGCAAAGGATGCCAATGGCGCATTCCGACATAAACAGGAAGGGTTGGACCTTCGCGCCTTAAGAGTTCTCTCAAGCCTTCGGCCTGACGGAAAGTGAGATCGTTGAAGGGCGATTTCCCGCCGATGACTTCGTAGTGGTGAGCCACTTCGTCGATTCGATCCGGCGGAAGGGGGCGACCTCGCAAGACATTGGCCAGGTAGGGGCGGACCTCCTCCGGCCGTGTCGGCCCGCCGAAGCCGATCAATAAGACGGCATCATAGGGATTGGCTCCCATAAGTATGGAGAATAGAGAATAGAGAATAGAAAATGGAGGATCGAGAATGGAAACAGAAAAGGTAGATAAAGGTCCGTTTGCGATCTTCGACCCTCGATCCTCTATCCTCGCTCAGATAGCCTGTCTCAGGCTCATTTCATGAACCGCGTCTACCAGCGCAATCACATGATCCACCGGTGTCTCCGGCAAGATACCATGCCCCAGGTTAAAAATATGGCCGGGACGACCCTCGGCTTTCTTCAAAATCTCCTTGGCCTTGCTAATAATGAAAACAGGCTCGGCAAATAACACTAAGGGATCTAAATTCCCTTGAATGCCCAGGCCGTACCCGACTTGCTGCCAGGCCTGTGCCAGGTCGACTCGCCAGTCAACGCCAATGACATCGCCGCCTGCTTGCCGCACCAAATCAAGGTACCCCCCCGTCCCGGTGGAGAAATGAATGACGGGAACGCCAGCTTTGATGTCTTCGATCACTCGCCGGGTATGTGGCAGCACAAACTCGCAGTAATCCTGGGCGCTTAAGCAACCCGCCCAGCTATCAAAGAGCTGGACGGCCTGGGCTCCCGCCGCGATTTGACCGTTCAAATAGCGTGTGAGGGACCGAGAGATCAACTCCATCATGGCATGCCAGGCTCCCGGATCACGATACATCAGCGTCTTAGTGTGTCGATAATTCTTGGAGGCTCCTCCTTCGACAATATAGGAGGCAAGCGTGAAGGGCGCTCCGGCAAACCCGATGAGAGGGATATCCGAACGCAAGCCGGCTCGGGCTTTTCGCACGGCTTCAAATACAAAGGGTAAGGAATCTTCCGGCTCTACCTCGCGCAGTCGCTGAACGTCTGAAGAAGTTCGAATTAAGCCGTCGAGGATAGGTCCATCCCCTTTCTCAAAACGCAATCCCAAACCCATGGGTTCGACAACGAGTAGAATGTCGGCAAAGATAATGGCGGCATCCACCCCTAAACGATGGGCCGCGGTGACTGTCACTTCAGCGGCCAGGTCGGAGTTTTTGCAAAGCTCCAGAAAAGAGTTTTTGGCGCGGATCTCCCGATATTCAGGCATATAGCGTCCTGCCTGGCGCATCAACCAAATAGGAGTATACTCCGCGGGCTGCCGCCGGCAGGTCCTCATAAAAACGCTCGTTTCTAATCTTTGTAAGGAGGGTTCTGAAGCGGCTCTCACCGGCTCAGGACTCATCACCTCGATCGAGGATGGGGAACTGGATGAAAATGGACCGGCGTGTGCTATACCTTCTCGTTTCTTCCTTAGCAATTCCTTGGAACGATCGCCAGCTTCTTTCACCAATTGTCCCATTTTGGGATGCTGCGGCTCGAGGTCAATGTCTAAGAATTCCTCTCGCAAGGCCTGGCTGCACGTTGGTCCCACAGAAGCAACGACTATTTTCGATAAGGCCCGGCGCAAGATGTGTGCCAAATTCATTTGCGTGGCCACCTGGAAAAGATGAGAGACCTGCATGGCATTGGTAAAGAGGGCTACGTCACACTGACCGTTAATCATGGCATGAATAGCATCTTGCAGGGGGCTGGTATCGACGGGCAAAGTCCAGCGATAGACGGGCACTTGCAGAACATTGCCTCCTCTCTTCTTTAACCCTTCGATGAATTCCAAATTGGGAACTCCGTACTCCTGCACGGCAATATTCAGGCCCTTCAGAGGAGGACACTTCTCGCTGGTGTCCATCACTTCCAAAATTTCTCGCCAGGTGTTGGGTTCAGGAACGGCAATCGTAATAGGGACTCCCAAATTTCTCAAAGCAGCAACGGGCTTGGGACCGCGAGCAATCACCGTGATTTTGCTCAACGCCTCGACCCACTTTTCATGGGGGTAGCGAGTTTCTAAAACGCCCGCCAGCGTGCGTGTTCCCACACCCGTCATAAACACCACCAGGTGCAGCTCCCCTCGGAGGAGTTTCTCCGCAAAATGAAAAGCTCTGACATTCTCTTCCAGTGGCACCTCCGCCATGGAGGGGGCAACACGTGGAACTCCTCCATGACGAGAGATCAATTTGGCCATTTCTTCCGAGAAACGACTTTCAAAAGCCACCACTCGCAGACCTGCAAAACCTGATTCTTTGGGGATTGGTTTGTCCAAACTTCGATCCTTTATGCAACCATAGATCTGATGAAAGGCTCCCTGGCCAACCTCTGAGCTTTCTTCAAAACAATAACAAAACGAATCCACGCTAGGCAAGAGTTACGGCGGGATGTCTCATGGCCGTTGCCTGGATCCCAACTGCCTACCGTATACTCGGCCACTATCAAGAAAATGAATTCGCATCAAAAGACGACTCAATGAGCAATCTGCCAGGTTTCCCGTACGTCACGTTTGTTCGCGCCCCACCAAGACTAACTAGGCAAGGGCTTCGCCCTTGATATCTCTGGCTTGGGTAGCCACGATTAACGCGTCTTTTGCGGTAATCGTGGGCAGTCCGGCGACGAAAAGCCCACGGTCAGCAAAAGCTGCTGACCGTGGCTACCAAAACAAGAACAAAATTCTCGTTTCGATGCAAATAGCGGTGTAGGCCTTTTCGGCGGCGGGGCAGCCGAAAAGAGATATGGGGCCACCGCCGCTATGGGGGAGATTTGCCAATTTCCATTTTCCATTTGTCATTTTCCATCGGTTTCGATGCAAATAACGGTCTAACTACTTGACAACCAAATGACAAAGGATATATAAATCGCCCGCCAGATTGGAACTTCAGGACTTAGGATCACTCTTTGGTGTTAAGGAGGTTAACTGCGTATGCCTTTGTCGCATCGACAATCGACAACTGTCTTCTTCATGGTGTTGCTCTTGTGCGCCTGCTTTTCTTGGAGTGTAGATCAACAAAAAATGTCCTGGAGAATCTCGGGTGAGCTGGAAGAGGCATGCTCCTGCGATGCAGCCTGTCCCTGCTGGTGGGATTCGAAACCCACCAAGATGACCTGCGGCGGCGGAGAAACCCTCTTCATCGAAAAAGGAAACTACGGCAATGTGCGGCTCGACGGGCTGGCCGTGGGTCTCATCGGCCAAAGCCCAGCCGGCAAGAGCATGATGGAATCTTTCGGAAACTGGAACTTTGCCTATGCCTATATCGACGAGAAGGCAAACGCGGATCAGCGAAAGGCGCTGGAGCAGATCGTGATGGCCATCGGCGGTCCGGCCGCGCCCAAGGAAAAGATGAAGGTGCGTTACGTTCCCATCGTTCGAAAGGTGACGGGTAAGGAGCACCAAGTCACCCTGGGTCCCTATGGAGAATATTCCGGACACCTCGTCGAGGGGGGCCTGGGCGCCCTTTCGAAGATTACCAATCCGACCGGCGCAGACCCGATTCGCAAAGAGTACTATCAGGGACGCACATCGAAGTATGTGTACAGCGATGCCGACCAGAAGTGGAACTGGAAAGACTCTAACTATATGTGGAACAAATTCGATGTGACCAGCGAAGATTATGAGAAGTTCGCTGCCGGTCTGTCCCAAAAGATGCAACAGATGCACAAAAAATAGCCGAGCATTCCCTGGAAGTACAAGCAGCTGCCGCACCTTTGGCGCTTCGTTGACGCCCGAGGCCCAGGGCAAAAGCCGCCCCGCCTGCCCGAAAACACCCAAACAGACAATTCAGCCTGGAATCGGCACTTCAAATAACCGGTAGAGTAGAAGGAATGATAATGTGTGGGCTCCGGCAGTTCCAGTTCTTCGCGCTCTGGGCGCCCTTGGCGGCTCAAAGCAAGGGTCAGGGACTTTGACGGAGGAGCCGTTTGACTGACTGACTTTCTCAGACTGGAGAAAACAAAAAAGTGTGTTATGATGCCGTTTTTGGCAGGAAAAAGCCCTAAGAGATTGGCCAACCTTTGCTAATAAGAGGGTCCCGTCGATGAAAGAGTCAGAGATCGATTTAACCCAAACCTACGACGCCATTGTGGTGGGATCCGGGGCTGCAGGAGGCATGGCTGCCCACGTCCTGACCAGTCACGGAATGAAGGTTTTACTGCTCGAGGCCGGGAAGAAACTGGATATCGAACAAGAACTGCGCTCCATGGAATGGCCCTTTGATCATCCCCGTCGAGGTGAGTTTGACTCTCAACGAATACACCATTCGGCAGCCTCCCTACGGACCTGGATTTGAGAAAGATAAGAAGCTTTATTCTTACATTGGTAGTTACACCAAGGACTACGGGAAGAACATCCTGGTGGACGAGCGTGAGAATCCTTATACCGGTACGAACTATGCCTGGGTCCGGGCCCGTTGCCTAGGCGGCAAGACTAACATCTGGGGCCGGCTGGCATTGAGGCTTTCCGATTACGATTTCAAAGCCAAGAGCCGTGATGGCTATGGAGAGGATTGGCCTGTCAGCTACAGCGATCTGGCTCCTTATTACGACAAGGTGGATCTTTATCTCGGAATTAGCGGAGTTCCCGAACGCTTACCTCATCTTCCGGACAGTCTGTTCCAACGGCCCATTAGGCTTAATTGCGCCGAGGTAAGACTGAAACAAGGGATCGCGAAAATGGGGCGTGTTTTGACTCCTTATAGAGCTGGGGTCACCACCGATGGGCTTAAGCACAATAAATACCGTAGCCGCTGTATGGGACGCGGAGCCTGCGAACGCAAGGGAGGCTGTGACATTCACGCCGCTTTCGACTCCCCTACCGGGCTCATCTATCCGGCGATGGACACCAGCCACCTGACTTTGCGCACCAACTCAGTAGTACGGGAGGTCTCTGTGGATACCTCCACAGGCAAAGCTAACGGAGTGCACTTTGTCGATGGGGTTACCAAGCAAGAATATACGGCCAAAGCCAGGGTGGTCGTGTTAGCCGCCTCAACCCTCGAATCGGCCCGAATCATGTTGTTGTCGAAGTCCAGACTTTATCCGAACGGAATTGGGAACTCCAGCGGCCATGTCGGTCATAATTTCTGTGAGCACTTCATGGGACCAGGGGTAGTCGGGCAGATGAAGGAACTGGTTGGAAAACCCTCCACGCTGGACGATGGACGTCCCGGTGGGTTTTATGTGGCCAGATTCCGCAATCTCTCCGATCGGCACCCGAAGTTCATTCGAGGTTATGGTTTTGAGGGCAGCAGTGGTTGTACCATGTTCCCCCGCAATGTGCACAGCACGCCCGGGTTTGGCGCTTCCTTCAAGGAAGAGATTCGCAAGAATTATGGCTCGTATATAAGCATGGGCGGATTTGGTGAAGTCTTAGCTCGTTATGACAACTACGTTGACCTTGATCCAGTAGTCAAAGATAAGTGGGGTATTCCCGCTTTGCGCTTCCACTATCGATTTGGAGACAACGAAAAACGCATGGCTGAAGATATGGTGGAAGCCGCCCAGGAAATGTTTGAGGTCGCAGGACTCAAAATCCTGAAAGTTGAAAACCGATTGGAAACTGAAGGGTGGTCTATTCACGAACTCGGCACGGCTCGTATGGGAACTGATCCCAAGACGTCGGTTTTAAGCCAGTTTCAACAATCTCATGACGTCAAGAATCTCTTCGTTGTTGATGGCAGTAGCCACGTCAGCGCCTCCTGCCAGAATCCTACCTGGACCATCATGGCCCTGTGCTGGCGGTCCTGTGACTACCTGGCCGAGGAGTTCAGAAAAGGACATCTCTGAAAGTAAGGAGAAAAACCGAGGATTGAGGTTAGAGAATCGAGGAACGATTGCATTCTTCGATTGTACGATCCTCTATCCTCGAGGGGTTGAAGGGTTATCTACTGCATTTTCGCAAAATCCTCATGAAGGACACATAACGCGGGCTGTCAATGGCCTTCAGGAAGGAATGGACGTTCTTAAAGAAGCCCGTCTGACCTCCGGCCCAATCAGTCTTCAGGCCCATGATCCCACAACCAACTTGGATTTTCGTCATTTAAGAATTACCATACTGCCAAAACGGTGAAGGGCCGATTCGACCCGCCGGAAGGCTTTCACTCTTAAAACTCTTATTCAAATACGAAAGGAGCATCATTATGCTATCTCGCCGACAAGCTATCAAAGCAGCTTTTGCGACTGCCGCATACGTCGCAGCCACCTCATCTTCCCCAGTTAAGGCAGAGACTGTTGTATCATCCACCACAGCTTTGGAGCCGAAGGATCCATTCACACTCCCTGCCCTCCCTTATGCCTTTGACGCTCTCGAACCGCATATCGACGCGCAGACCATGCAAATTCACCACGACAAGCATCACGCGGCCTATGTGGCCAATTTGAACAAAGCGGTGGCTGATCAGCCGGAGCTGGCCAGTAAGTCAGTAGAAGATCTGATTCGTAACCTGGCTTCGGTGCCTGAAAACATTCGCACGGCAGTGCGCAACCATGGAGGCGGTCATGCGAACCACTCGCTGTTCTGGCAAACCTTGAAGAAGAATAACGGGGCGGCACCTCAAGGTGAGCTGGCCAAGGCGATTGATAAAAAGTTCGGCAGTTTCGCAAGTTTCAAAGATGAGTTTACGAAGGCAGCTACGACCTTGTTTGGGAGCGGATGGGCCTGGCTCAGTCTTGACGCCAGTAAAGAGCTGCGTATCGAGCCCACTCCCAATCAGGACAGTCCACTGTCCGTGGGAAGAACTCCTCTTCTGGGCATCGATGTTTGGGAGCATGCCTATTACCTGAAATATCAAAACAGGCGGGCTGATTACATCAAAGCTTTTTATGATGTGATCAATTGGGACTTCGTGGCAGAGCGTTATCAAAAGCAGGTGGGCTGAACCGTTGATTGGGGAGCCATCTGCATTTGGAGTGCGCTGGCTTGACAGCGCTTTGTTGGCCTGCGGCTTTGACGCAGGCCCCGACTGCCCCAACAAGCGTTTCAGCTGCATTTCGAAGATAAATCATTACGAAACGTGTGTTTCAAAAACGTAGCAAGCTTTTCGGTCCTCGTTTGGGGGCGCTGTCAAGCCAGCGCCAATGAAAGCGGCGTCAAGCCGCCGCACTGCAAGAAGCCGCGACCGTTGGTCCTGGCTTAAAAATGTCCAAACTCCCAAGCCCCGTGCTGAAGCACGGGGCGAATGAAAAACTAAGAGATTTTCAAGGTCATCTGACACGCCGAAATACGTTGCCGTATTTTTGAATCGGTGTAATGGTTAAATCTTCTTGAAAGTAATTCCCGGTTTGATCATCTCAGCAGTAGTCAAGCCCGCAAGGCCCGTAGGAAGATTCTGCATTTGAACGCCAAAGGATTGAGAGTGAACCGGGTTTAATAAGACCTGCCAAAACTTCTCCAGCGTTTGAGGAATGACTTCATCCGCGGTCACGTTCAAATAAAACCATGCCAGCAGCGTGGCAGCCCCTGAACTCCGCTGCTGGTCAGGCCCTTCCCCCCAAAGGCCACGGTCATTTTGAATCCGGATCAGCCAGCGAATGGTAGGCTCGACTTCCTTTGCCATCTGCTGATTTAAGCCGGGATCTTGCAAAAGATGAAATGCGGCCAGGAGACCTTCGGCGCACCATGTCACTGTACTCAAAGGCGACTGATCCGATTCCTGGCCATCCTGAACATCTGGAATCTCTCCAATGGCCTTGCGAGTCCGCAGAATCCAGCTCACGGCATTGACTGCGATTTCACGGTACTGCTTGTTTTTAGTAATGGCATAGATTTGGGCGAAGAAGGCTGAGCCGGCAGCGGTGGCCACGGTGGAAGGTTTATCCGAAACATGATCTGGATAATATCCGCCACCAATCGCTCCTTTGTCCTTCCCATCGAGAATGATCCACCCCCTCGAGTCGCCCCGGTTTTTATCTTGGGGATCTTGCTTACAACCTTCCATGACAAATCGAGCATAGCGCTCCATGGCTTGGAGGTAATTTTGTTTTCGCTGGCTTTCCGCATAAACGTAAACCCTCGCTAATGCCGTAAGCGCCATGCTGGTATCGCCGAGGTCAATATTTCCTTTCGCAGCGCGATTCCACCAATACCCCCCTTTATTGCCCCTGGAGGTTTCCACGCGCTGTTGTTCACTGGTAAAGGCATCGCACCAGGATAACGCCAACTCCAGGTATTTAGAATTATTCTTGGTTAATTCAAACCCAGCAACCAATACACGCGCCAGGTTCCCGCTTACCGCAAAAGAGCTGTCAGCTTCTTTCGCACTCTTCCCCATGGCCCCATCGGTGGCCATGATCCATTGGCAAATCTCGTCCAGATAGGCCGTGAGCTGCTTCTTGGCCGATTTGTCGAACAGCTTGGCCGCCAGAACATCAACCGGCAGGCTGGGCAGGAGAAGATACACAACCAGGAGAGGAGCCCATCTTGTAATTTTCAAGACTACCTCCGACACGTTGAGGATATGGACAGCAACAGGTCTTATGGAGAATCCCACAAACATCGAGGTAAAACTCACCTGGCGGTATCTTCTGGATGGGGTAAGTTTCAAGCGTCTTTTAAGCTTTCCAAATATTGAATGAATTGGGCCCAACGAGCCTTGCCATCGCGATCAGACACATCCTGAGCCTCTTTAGCTAATCTCAGAACCTCTTCCAGATTTTGCAACGTCATCCCTTGCTCGTTTTCCAGAAGATCGAGTATCTTCATTAGCCTTTTTGCAGCTTCTACTCCACCGTAGAGGCGTGAAACTTTGTAGCGGAAGAAATTTTCTGGATCGGCGGCCGGATTGAAGGCAAATTCCGAAAAGGCCATATAGTTCAGTTCAACGTTTGGGTGGTCAGACGATTCTTCTCCGTAAATTACCAGTCCTTCCAGATTACTGGAGATCACATGTTGCGTAACCTCTTGAATGCGTTTGAGGAAAAGTTGCTTGGCTGTTTTCGACGAAGCGTTACCCCACTGCAACCGTCCAACATTATGTAAGGCGGGAGCCTTGAATGGAGAAGGCCACACGTGGTTCTCGACCATCTGGCTGAGGCTCCATTGGCATATGGCAAAGTCCGGAACTAGTCTGGTGAATTCAGGAGGAAAGGGAGCCGTGACTTTGAGGCTGGCTCGGGCCCAATAGGGAGGATTCTGGATGGATTCAAAATCGAATCCTGTGTGGGTTGAATAGCAAATCCAGGTATTCGGGTCCAACTTGTGCACCTCTTGTGCCAGAAAAGTGATGACTCGGGCCATGTCCTTATAATAGTCGGGGTCATTGCCCCTCATGAGTTGCCGGGCTTTCTTGCAGTCCTGACAGTAGCAAACAAAGAAATCGCTGAGCTCCAAGTTCAAACCACCAATCTTAAAATTCTCATAAAGCCACTTAAGTCCTTCGCGGTACCAATTTCGATTTTGAGGCTTTTCCGGGCATAAAGTGTGATCGCGAAAATCCCCATTCAGGTCCACTGAACGCAATTCAGGGTGAGCTCTAATCCAGGTCGCGAGATTGAATTTGTTATCTCCTTCATAAAAGAATCCTCCATGGCCGCTCAGCCCGATACCTGGCAGGATGCGGACACCACGTTCGTCGGCATATTTGCAAAGTTCCTGAGCTGCTGCTACGCCGCCATGCGTATCCCGTAGGAATCCCCAAAGAATTAGTCCATTGAGACGGTGTTGGCTCATGAAATCGATGGTTTTCTTCACGTCGCGGAGGTAGGCTTCAGGGCTGTTCAAGTATTTATTGGGGACGGAATAACTGTTTACTTCGGATGTGAAATTGTTATCTGAATCGGTTAAATTCCAGTTGCTGCGATTATCCCAATTCCAAAACCAACGATATTTAAGATGGGCACGTTCGACCATGTTCAACTCGTTGAGAAGTACTCTTCCCATTTCGACGCGCAAATAATAGTTTATCAGATCGTTGACGGCATAGAGGGTCCCAGAACGGTCCTTGCCGGCCACAAAGACGGTTGTTTTTCCCGACTTGCGAAATGTTTTCAGGAGAAAACTCCCCTCGGTCATAGCCTCCCATCTCAAACTGTAGCCCAGAGATTTGAAAGCGTGCTGGGCCAAAGGATTGGACTTAAAACTCCCCATATACACGACCAGATCATCCTTTCCGAGCTTCTGTCCCTTAGCCGGGACAAGTTTCACATTTTTCAAATTGGGCTGGAGGGCAGCAAACAGGAGCTCAGCGGCATATTTGTCTTCTTCACCGTAGAGGATGATGGAGCTGTTGCCATACAGTTCCACCAGACCCATGACCTGGCTGCTACTACCCTTCTCCTGGGAAGGCTCCCCCTTTAGGCGGGCAGCAGCCCTCAGGCTCCGAAGGGTGTCCCAGTTAGGAAGTGCAGCCAGACCAGGACATCCTCTAAGGGGTTCGCACTCCTCCACCTTCGAAGCCGGAGTGATTTTCACTAGGGGTGGCATCGAAGACGGTATGTGAAAGTCTCGGGAAAAAGAGATCGCAGCCAAGAGGAGGATTAAGGCACCTATTTGCCGGATCATTATCGTCACAGTCCTTGTGATGTTTGGCAAAGGAGGGTCAGGCTGAACCAGTAAGGGGCGCTTCGCGAAAAGTCGTGGTCTTATTCCAGGTAGCGCTCTCTTGAATCGGGTACCAGAACGAGCAACCCAACAAGAAAAATAGCACCGCCCTAGATCTTATCAGAACCTGAGTTCATCAACAGGCCAACTCACAAAAAAAAGGCCTGATGATTACACCAGGCCTTTGGGGGGTATCCCACGCTTCACTTCAAATGGCGTCTAACTCTTAGCCGCAAAGCTTTTTGTGCCTTCGACCTCGCTATCATAGACATCGAAAACCGTGAGCAGCTTTGTGACCAACAAGATGTCCCTTACCCTCTGACTTAAATTGGCCAATTTCATCTGACCGCCTTGATTTCGGATACTAGTAAAAGAGCCGACCAGCGCTCCCACTCCAGTGCTATCGATATATGAAACATGGGCCATGTTCAAAAGAATATTCTTAGTTCCTGCCTGCAAAAGCTCCTTAATTTTCTCCCTCAAAGCCGCGACTTCATCCCCGATGACGATTTTCCCCTGAGGACTTAAGACACAGACGTCTCCGAGCTTCTTGGTTTCAAACGTCACTGCCATCGCAATCCCTCCTTATCCAGTAAAATTCTCGCCAAAACCGCCTTTCCGACTCCCTCTTAACGGAAAACAAGACTATAAATCATTATGAAAGATAACGCAAAGAGATAGTAAAGGGACTCAGTAACCAAGTGACCTGACCCTTGATATCCCGGAACATCGTGCTCGTCGTCGTCCTCAAAACTCGTCGTCGACCCAAAAAGCCGAGCACGACGACGAGCACGAGAACAACGACGATTCCATACACGCGAACAAAATTCCCGTTTGGATCCACATAACGGGATATGGCAGCAGTGAAATTGCCAGTCCCTCTGCGTCGCAGTACCGAACAAGCGGCGCGGAGCCACCCCTTCTTACCATAACCGTCAGTGAGTGGCCCCACTAACCTAACGCATACAGGCCAACTGCTCCTACCAGTGCATCTGGCTCCGTACGTGTATCCGTCTGTAATGTTAAGCTGGGCTGTGATGACCTATTGACCCGCTTTTTGGGTGGAAAAGGTGATCTCTCCAAACCGAGCCGGTGTGTGATAAGAGGGGTTTAAAGTCGGCGACCATGCCGAATATTCTTCCAAGGGACGCTTCTCGATGCGATAAAGGTTTAGCCGCCATTTGTCACCCTCTTTGGGTGGCAGATTGGGTGCCGTGACGGCCTCCCGGAGAGGCATGGAAAGTTCCAACGTCCAGCCTTTGTCTTGATCCGATGAGTTGTTTACCGTCCCCTGAACCTTCACAGCCCATTTTGCAGGTATGTTGTAACTTTCGTAAGGAATAGGCACGATAGGCCTTAAGACGAAGAGATCGAGAAAAGTGCCGAGCGGATTGACTTCCAGCTCGATGTAATTCTTTTGATCACCGTCAGGATCAATGAAAATCTCGCAAACCTCTTCTTCCCACAAATGCTGGTCTCGGTCCTTCATGGTGGCAAAAATGTCAGAATCCTCACACTCGAAAGCAAAATAGAGGTCTTGGTCATTCCACAAGATCTTTGCCTCTGTCTTACTCTTTGGATGCCCCTTCCCATCGTTAAGCAGAAACGGTCCGGTACTGGCGGCAGCCTTCCACGAAGGTTCATCGAGCCTTCCGTCAACGGTGATAGGACCCAGAGTTTTCTTGACGACATAATGACTGATGTCCGGGTCTGATTTTCCCCTTGAACGGGTCAGCCCTAAGAACGATAGGGCAATGAAAATCGACATCAGCACGAGGCTGCTCAAGAGATTTCGTTTCATGAATCGAACAACCTACTTTTTCACAATGAACTTCTGCATGAGACGATGAAATCGCTCCTTCTCTGCGGGACCGATTTCAACGTCCATCATGGTGGCCGTGGACACACCTCCGGACTCGGTTATTTTTTCTTTGCGAAATACATCTTGGGTTTTCTTATCTCCGGCCTTGACATAACCCAATTCGCCAAACCCGCTCTTAACAATCTTCTCGATGACGAAGCCTTCTTTGATTTTTGTGTCGATGCTGATTTGGCGGTTCCAGTAATCATCTGCGGAGACCGACCAGTTATAGTAAGAGACGACAATATCCACATCCGATTCTGTTTTATCTTGCTTGTACTTGTCCTTGAAAGTTAGCCTGTCTGCTTTCTTCTCATCCAACAGCTTGTAAACCTGAACCGTAAAATCATCTTTAGGCGGCTTGGGTACTTCTTCTCCAGATTCTTTTTTCTCTTCCTGCTGTGCCTGGCCCGCAGTCTGGGCTTGCGCCAGCGGCAGAAATCCGTGCCATGGACTGCCGTATAGCCAAACCAAAACCGCCAATACCACTGAAATTTGCCCACACTTAAGCCCGAGATTCTTAGACGTATCCTTACTCATACTCGTAGCCCTCCAAAAATCAAATTAATGTCACCGCCAAGGAAACACTAACGTGCGCGCGGAGAAAAAAGGATGCTTCCATTCCGTCGATGAGTAAGTCCATTATATTACTCCCCAAAGGAAGTGCAAGTTGATATTTCAATGTTTGAAAACGTCAAGTTTGCGCAGTCACGACGAATTGGCTTTGGAATGGGTGTCCTGCTAGCTGGTAGCGAGCGACCTCAGAGACCGCCGAGGAGTGCGGCTACGTCGGCCACTGACCCCTCACCCGGCCTTTGGCCACCCTCTCCCAATGGGAGAGGGCGGGGGTGAGGGGATGGACGGTTAACAAACTTGACCAAAGTTTGAACTTCATCGCCACCAAGTAACTCTAGACCGGAAAGGCCGGGGCAAGAAAAAGGGCTCGCGCCTGGTCTGGCACGCGTACCTCGTCGCTCGAACAATGTTAGAACTTTGGGCTATGGCTACCAATACCAGCGAACCTTGACTCCCAAGGACCGTGGTTGTACCAGGCGAGTACCGACAAATAGGGATTGGAAATTATAAAGGGCAATCTTATTGGTCAGGTTCGAAACTTGAAATTGCAAATCCCAGCGTCTGCGGCCTTCTCGAACTCTGTCGTAACCGACG
>QHZQ01000018.1:0-10930 GCA_003224725.1 Acidobacteriota bacterium
AGAAAAAAGAAAGACAGCAGGAAGCGCAAGGCACTGAGGGTTATTTCAAGCCAGTGGGCTGTATGCGGCAAACTGCGGGCTGAGCCTCGCACAGCCGAAGTTGCGGTGCGCGCAGAGTCATGGCCGGTCGCCAAAAGGTAATTCTCGGCTCTAACAACAAAATAGATTGCCAGGCCAACCAGCACGATTCCAGGAAGAGTGACCAGAATCAGCTTCCAAAAGTTTCGGAGGGAGAAACGCAGCAGGTCGATCGGTTGGGTCTCCCGCTGGGTGTAACTCACGCCTATCGTCTGCAGAATAAAGAACAGGCCGAACGCGCCGGTGGCCAGCAGGAAGGTTAGCAACAACTGCCAAAGGCTAGCCTCGGCCGTGGCAAAAAAAGCATAAAGCACCAGGAGCAGCCCGCAGTACAACCCAAAACAGAGGACCAGCCCGCGCCAATTCCTTTGAAGGTCCCGCGACGCCCTTCCCATCGCGCCCATTGCATTTTTCATCATTGCCATTAAACCTGAACAAGGAAGTTAACCACCAAGACACCAGCAAAAGCAGAGGGACAACCCACCCCTGCACCCCTGAAGGTGTGAAAAAATTCGAACGCCCCCCCTCACCCGCCCTCCGCGACCGCCGTCGCTTCGGCCACGTATCACGCTTTCCCGGGGACCCAAGACGGGACTGGCTGCCAAGAAAAAAATCAGGGGCGCCCGTCAGGGGTGAAGTTTTTTCTTGACATCTCCTTTCATAGAACCCTCTCCCCCGATGGGGGCGAGGGAGTTAAATCTAATGTTTACTTTCCCCTCGCCCCAACGGGGAGAGGGGCCAGGGGTGAGGGGGGCGAGTGCAATCCTCTCGGTAGCTGATTTTTTCACACCTTCCCTCCTCTGGAGGGGATGACCCTCTTCGAACTTGAGGCCGGCCGGAACGGCGCATGTCGAGCCATTTCACTTCTTGTCCCAAACCTTTAGATTGGTCAACGGCGTGCTCGCCTGCACGGTCGGCTGATACATGAGCTGAGCGCGCGCAGGGGCGGCGCGAAACTCACCCGGCACCAGGACGCGCAGCGCATACTGGAATGTCGAGTTGCCCATGAAATAGTCAACAAAGAGGGCTGTCTTCTGATCCCTGAATTCCCGCTCGCTGTACCAATCGCTCCAGCGCCCCTCGCTGTAGTTAAGGTTGATTCCACTGACTTGCTCGATCTGCTCGCAGCCTGCAGGAATCGAGTTCCCTGCAAATACAACCGGGCCACGATCAGGTCGCCCGAACGCAGCTCCCCGGTTAGCGGTTCGACCTTCCATTCTAAAGCACCTCCCCTGTCGACCACGCGCAATCGCAGGTATTGGCGCGTGAGCTTTAATTCTGAAGAGGCTTGGCTGGTCGTTTCGACGGCCTTCATGAAATAGTCGACTGCCGCCGAGAGGTAAAGAGTGCCTCGGCCCCGTTTCACGATGCGCACCTGATTTGAGTTATTAATTTCCATTCCCTTCCGCTGGACAGTGAAGGTTTGGGCTGCCGCGGCATCGGCAGCAGTCAGCCGGTGCGTCAGCACTTGTTCTCCATTGAGATGCAGCTCGACGTGGTAATCCGGCGAAAGCTCCTGGCTCACCTTTAAGTAGTCGGTTAGGCCGAAGACCGCAAAGGCGGTATCTTTGGTTGAATACCAGCAATAGCCCTGAGGACGATTGGAGACCAGCCAGCGCGCCACCTTGGGCATTATGGGGCTCTGGGGCGCGATCTGGGCCAGGGCTTTCAGTGAGAGCGCTGTGGCTTCAGTATCATTCTCCTCGGTGAAGTCCAACATCGGACGCCGGCGCGATTCCCAGTAGGCCGCGAACTCGTTGACCCTGGCGCTGCGCTCGATCTCGGCGGCCACTTCTCGCGCCCGGCTTTCGTCGCCACTCACCTTCAACGTAAGCGCCAACAACGCCCGACCATAGGGCTGCAGTTCGCTGCGCTTGTTGAAAAGCTCATTGAGGTAACCGGCATCGCCCGCCCCGCTCAGGTTCAGCGCATAGATCATGTAGGCACGGGTTTCTGTGTCAATAGCCCTCCCATCGTCGCCCTTACCGGCGTCCATCATCTGCTTGAGCTTAGTTCGTCCTGAGCTGATCCGGTTGGCCTCAACGCCATAACCGGCCCCGCTGGCCATCCAGAGGCCATTGACCACGTACGCCGTCATAAACGGGTCACTTCGGTCATCCTTCCACCAACCCCATCCGCCATCGCCGTGTTGAAAACTGTAAAGGCGGTCCAACCCGCGACTGACCTTCTTATCTAAATTATTAGAGGCTCGGAGGCTGGCCGTCTTCACCTCTTTGAGCGCTTGAGCGACGATGACATTAGGCAGGAAACTCGACATAGTCTGCTCGGTACATCCATAGGGATAGCTGGTGAGATAGTCCAATGCCCCGAAGAGTGTGCCTGCAAGCGAGGGTGAAACTTCGATGCGCAACGAGCGCGCTCGAGCATTGGCATGAGCCGGCAGGTCGAGCGAAAGCGTATATTCAGTATTATCTTCGGAAAGCGTGGTGGTTTCTCCCCGGGTCTGCCGCAAGCCCGCCGGGACAATTTCCAGTTCCATTTCAACAGCGTCCGATTCGGCGTCCGTTAGCGCTTTGGCAAGCAGCTTCAACGTGCCTATCTCCGGGGCAGCCAGACGCCAGTCGACACGATGCTCGCCTCTGCTGGCGATAGTCACGGTTTGGGTCGCCTGATCGAGCAACTGCGCTCCGCCCACCTCGATCGAAATTTGTGTTGACTTGTCGGAATCCAGGTAGTTGTGGACGATGCCTGAAACAGTCACCGTATCACCCTCGGTGAGGAAGCGCGGAGCCTCCAGCCGCAAAATCAGGTCCTTGCGCGACAGCACCTTGGCAAGGCTTGAGCCTACCCGGGTGTCGGCTGTCACAGCTCGGGCTGTGGCGCGCCAGGTTGTCAGGTTGTCAGGGAGTTTCACGTTCACAGTGGCCTTGCCATCGGCTCCAGTCACAACCTCCGGCTGCCAGTAGGCAGTATCCTTGAATTCCCTGCGGATCATGGGCTGCGCGTACTGGCTTTCATTCTTGAAGTCCGCGAGCTGATAAGCCGCCTTGCTTCGGGAAAGCTGAACCGGCTTTTCTCCAGAATGGCCGGAGAAGCGGTAGGAAATTGAGAAGCGTGTTTGCACCTGGTTGTAGCGGTGACCGTAAAAAGCCTTGCGAATGTCACGCGCAGACTCCGGCCGGACGCTGTAGATGGCTTCGTCCACCACACCGAGGCTGAGCTCCGCACCAGGAGCGGGAGTGCCATCCGGGTTGCGGGCTAAAATGGTATAGGAAGCGGTCTCGCGAGGCCTGTACTCCTGTTTGTTGGAAAGAATCTCCAGGCTGAGGAACTTGTCGCGAGACGGCACGGTCAAAGCCCGATCATGGAGATACATCTCACCGTCTTTCACGCAGGTCACGCTGAGATAGACATTGGGCGCGTAACTCGGCTCGATGGGGACATCGATCATGAGCGCCCGGCCAACGGCATCCAGTTGACGAACTGTCATCACCCGGGTCAGTTCGGTCGTCACCAAGAGATGGGCTTTGTCCACAGGAAGCGTGGCCAGGACGTGGGCTGTTTCACCAGGCCGGTAAGAATTTTTATCGGGTATCAGTTTAATGGCCCCGTAGTCCTGGTAGGCAAAGTCGGTCCATTTATTCTGGCGGTCTGCCACCCAGAGATAGCCCGTATTGGAGACAAACTCCTTTCCACCTTCATGAACGATTGTCTTGATTTCAAGGCTGCCAATCACCGGCACTAGGTAATCGTAGCTTGCCTGGCCCTGGGCATTAGTGCTGACCTCTGCAGATTGCAGGTCTTGCTCGTGGAGCTGATAGTCATAGTATCTGTAGTTATACTGGCTTGTCTTTTCGACTCTTTCCCAGCGTTGCTGGATGAACTTGAGCGTCACCTGGGCGGCGACAGGGTGGCCCTCATAGTCAGCCGTTTGGATGTGAATCCTGGCGCTGTCGCCCTGGTAATAGACGAAGCGCTGAGGTTGGGCATAAGCGATGATGCTTCCTCGCGTACCGATGATGCTGGCCTTGCCTTCGATCACACGACGTGAAGCATCGGTGACCTGCGCTTCGAGTCTGTAGGTGTAATCCCACGATTCTTTTTCATTCGCTGGCGGTACTTCAAACTCGATGGCCAGGTGGCCGTTGACATCCAGCTTGTCCAGGCCATCCTTTACCAGATCGTTGCCGTAACCGTAATAGTCGCCTTCGCCGTAGGATTCATCCGGTTCGCCAAAGTCGCCCTCGACCTCATCGCGCCACCACCAGTGGTAATAGCGGGAGCGGTAGATGTAGTACTTGACCTCCGCGTTAGCGACCGGCGAGCCGAAGAAATATCGTGCTTCCACCGAAAACTTGACTCGTTCGCCCACGGGAACGAATTTCTTCTCAGCGGCGACGACGACTTTGTATTCTGGCTTCTTATATTCCTGGACTTCGAAATAGCCTGAGACTGTCGCATTACCCAGTCGCGCGATGATCCGATAACCACCCAGGGCTGCCCCATCTCCAATTTCCACCTCACCATTGAAGGTCCCCCGCGGTGAAAGTGCCAGGTCCTTCTCCAAAAGTTTTCCATTCTTTGGATCTTCGACCGTCACGCTCACTTTGCCTCCACCCAGCAACACGTAGCCGGCTTCTGTCAACCGCCGCAGAATGCCCTTGAAATAGACCCTTTGCCTGGGGCGATAAACGGGGCGGTCAGTGTAGATGTAAGACGTCAACCGGCCTGTATTCTGGCCTTCTCCCTCATCACCCTCATCCATGGAGCCTCCAAAATAATAAGGCTCCAGGTCGGATATGGCGAAATGCTCACGTCCACTGGCCATGGCCAGGTAAGCGTTGCGCCCAACCTGACTCGGCTCTGAGTCGAAGTCAATGTCTTCCATGGCCTGGCCTGCTGGCTGTTCGGGGCGCTTCCTCTCGATGTGGCACCTGAGAATCCCGATCCGGTTCGTAGCTCCTTTGGCTATCGTTTTCTTCCCTTTCACAATCTCTATGTGCACACCCTCCTGAGGGGCACCCGATTTTCGGTCAACCGCATATACCAGGGTCTCACCATCCTGCGAGGTTTTAGTGACCATGGTCAGGTCGGTGACCACTGCAATGGTGTAGGCGCGTAGATCCCCATTGACGGCCTCGACCAGATAAACACCTGGATCGCGCTGGCCCAGCGAAATCATTCTCCAGTCATACTCATTTTCAAGCCGCGGCAGCATTTCGCGCCAACTGCTGACTAACTGATCAGGATTGAGCAGCGGAACCCGGGCATAATCGGCAATGTTCAGGGGAAGCCGGCTGCCTTCGCCCCGAAACTTCTGGTTGAAGGCCGCACGCGACTCATGCCGCAACTGACTTCGGAAATAACTCTTGATGGATTTGTAGACTGAGCTCTTAAAGGAACGCAACTTCTCCGCGAAGGAAGGCTTTTGCTGGTGAGCGGCTGCCACCGCACTCTTCTCCTGCTCTCCCATTTGGTGCGGATCATTGAGTCGCTTGAAAAATGCCATGGGGTCCTTGACCCGATAGACGCGGAAATCAAGTCGGTCCAGGCCTACCTAGCTGATCCAGATTCGTGCTCGATCGCTGGCCCCGTAGGTACGATTTGTGGAAAGCGAGAAGTAGGGCTTCGCCATGCCCCCGGGGCCGCCAGCCACAGCAACCTGCCCAGTTTGTGCGCCACTCTGAAGCGCCGCGATGCAAAAGGCCGCCAGAACGCAGGCAACATAAATTGTCAATGGACCCAGATGTTTTCTAAGTGGCATAGTCATCCTGATGAAGCCTGGGTAACGTTTGGACGTAGCCCCCTCACTCCGTTTTTCCTCCCTCAGCGAAAACGTCATGTTGCTCGTGCTCTTGCGCTTACTCTTGCTCGTCCTCGATTAGTCGTCGGAAAGCCGAGTGGGAGCAAGAGTACGAGCACGAGTGCGAACAGAAATACGTCAACCTAACTTCTAAATGGTGTAAGGTACTGCAGTGTCAACCCCTGCGCCTTAATCCAGAATCTTCAAACGATAATAACCCAGAAAGCTGGGATTGCTCTGGATCGGCCGCCATCGGGGATTGGGATGCTGATCCAGTACAGTCAAACGGACCTTTTTAACCACTCCTTCATCGCCGGGTGAAGCGCCGGTATGGTAAACCACCCAGTCAGCGGCGTTTTCTGTGACGAGTTGCGACTCGCCAAGAAAGATCATCACATGGTAGGGGAATTTTTGAACCCAGGGCTGCTGGAAGAAAAGCAGGTCCCCCTTTTGGGCTTGGGAGCGGTCACGGCTGACAAAGATACAATTGAAACTCTTGAGTGTTTGCGCATCGGCAAATTCCGAGAACTTATTCTGGCTGAGGTCGTCTTTTTTGAAGGTTCCAAAATCGATGCGGAAAAGCTTTTCACCCAGGGGGCCTCGCTCGAGATTGCAGGAGCGAACCTCTGGCGCCAGGGCTTCATATTCCGCGCCCATCCTTTGAAACCAAGACCGATCGTGGCCACGCAAGGCCTCGCGCCAGGCGAATCGCACCAGGCCAGCACAGTCACGCTGTTCTGGATTCCACTGGGCATTCAGCTTGTAGAATTGCATCTCCGCGATAGCTGTAAACCAGCGGCGGAAGTTCTGGCAATCATCAAAGGAATGGATCTCGGCGGCATCGGGGATTCCGTCACTGTCCAAATCGCTTAAGTGGGCTGGCGGAGTTGGGGCCGGCTCTGGATGCGCCTGCGATGGGTATCCACAACCAGCGTCCCAAGCGCAACTGAACAAGGTGGCCATGGCCGTCAGGAGATCTAATCGCTTCAAAGGGTTGCCTCCCTGACCTTAAGAAATCATTTTCTTGTTGACGGTGCCAAAGTATATGTCCTGCGGTGAGCTATGTCAAAAGAGATTCGGAAGCTCTGGAGCAATACACTAGCGTCACTTGGTGGCGACGAAGTTCAAACTTTGGTCAAGTTTGTTAGCATTCCGTCCCCTCACCCCCAGCCCCTCTCCCCGGGGAGAGGGTGGCCGCAGGCCGGGTGAGGGGTCAGTTGCTTCCAGAGACCCGACCCTTGGCGGTATGAGGTTGCTCGCTACTACTAGTTACTGTGGGCGTTTGGGGGCTGCGGTCTTGGTAGCCACGGCGAGCGCCTTTCTCCGCGACCACTGTCGCTCGCCGTGGGCTTTCCCGCGCGGGTGGACAAAGCCACGACGAATTAGAAAGCAAATTCGTCTACCAAAGCTGTTTCTTCTGGAGTGCGGCAGCTGGATGCCGCTTTACCCTGTCGCGACTTTTCACACAGCGTGGCTTGACGTCGCCCCGGCTCGAAGGAGGAGTGCATTCAAGATCACGCTGACCTCAATCCCTCCCATCACCCTCTGAAGGCCAGTGGCTTTCAGCTCCTCCTGACCCCAGCCGGGAATGGAGATTGGACATTTGTGGCACCGAAAAACGGGTTGACCCTCACCCGTCGCTTCGCGCCACCCTCTCCCACCAGGAGAGGGAGAACAGGGAGTGGGGGTCTGGCTCAAACAGACGTTTCGTAACCATGCCGTTGCCACTGTGTCATGAAACGTCTGCTGGCAGCCTTGAAGTCATCGCTCTAATGCGAGGATCTCTCCCTCGCCCTTGGGGAGAGGGTCTGGAGTTTGGACATTTTTGGTAGCCACGATTAAACGCGTAGGTTGCGTTTAATCGTGGGCAGTTCGGGGATCTCCCGCACAAACCCACGAGAATGCTCCTCAAATGTCCAAACTTTAGGCCCCTCCCTGATCCAGCCGGGGAATACTCATTTGCATTCGTGGTAGTGGCAACCGCATGATCCTGTCAGACTCATCCGACAATCGGCCATCCCAGACTTACGGATAGATCCTATCAGGTCTGATTGGCGGAATATCAGATCTGATAGGACTCGGCCTGCATTATGGCGAGTGATTCACCTGAGGTGAAAACTCCTCCTGCCTCTGCAATCTCAACTCACCCAATCAGTTCCGGTGAACTTCTTGGCCGGCACTGATGTGTCTGGCCCTTTGGCACACCGCTTGCCATATCCCGTCTGACTCAGAGGCCTTCAAAAGCCTTTGAGTTTAGTTCGAGCCCGGACAAAGGGTGGTGAAGCCATGGGTCGCGATCCCAATTCCACCCTGACAGTTGGCGGCGGGTCGGCTTCAACCAAAGCCAAAAGAAACCAGGGTATAGGAAAGCTTGCCCTGGACCAAAGGAGGCACCCATGAACCCAACAGGAAACAAAACGACAGCAGATTACTACGGGCTGCAAGTTGAAATCATCAGCCAGATGGACCATTGCTCTTTAATCCGTTTTCACGGGCGAGAGTTTATTGTGGACTCTGCAGATCTAGTATTCGGTCGAAGCCTTCAGCAGGCTGCTTGAGCCCTGGCTTGGATTCATGAGTCGTGCCTCAAAATCGAAGTTTGCTTGGAACTGGCTTTCTCATTAACCAAACCAACAAAAAGGAGTGTCAATATGAAGCACCTATTTGAGAGACCCGGAAACAGGAACTCTGTCGCTGCCACCATCGCGCCGGCTCGTCCTGATTCCTTGACTATTAGATCATGCATGAAAGCAATTCCCTTAGTAGCACTGATTCTCTTCTACGCCATGCAGGCCCAGGCAACCACACTGCTGAAGAAAAGCCTGAATGATCTGCTGGCTGAATCAGACGGCATCGTGGTGGGCACGGTTAGCGAGATGAAATCCCGTTACGACAAAAAGAAGGAGATACAAACGCTTGTGACGCTAACGGAACTGCAGGTCGTTCACGGGCACTATAACGCCCCCAGCCTAGTCCTTCAACTGCAGGGAGGTGAGATAGAGGGTGATGTTCTGGAAATCCACGGCAGCCCAAAATTCGAGTCCAAGGATCGAGTGGTTGTTTTCATAAAAGATAACGGACGCGAACTAGTCCCTTTCGTGGGATGGACTCAGGGAGTCTTCCGAGTTTCCCGTGACGCGAAGGGGAATGACAGGGTCAAAGACCATGAGGGGAATAACGTATTGGCTGTGGCGGGCGGCGATCTCGTCAAAGAGCAGATCAATCTCCCTGAAGCGGTGATCGTGGACGGCAGCGGTCAACCCACCCTGAAAGGGGCAGGTGCCGGAACAACTGATGACGGAAGCCGCTCGGAGCTTGTTTCTCAAAGTAAAAAGTCCTCAAAGGGCGATGCTATGACCCTGCGAGAATTTGTCAGCACGATTGGCAGCAAGTTGAAAGACCAAGGGCTCAAAGGGAAAAGTATTGCAAGCGTAAGCGCAGAGACCCCCGTCGATGCCGGCTTAACTCATGATGGAGATGCGGCACCACCTCAATCCGCCCGGTAAGCACGGGATCGACAGGTGACGCTTTCCCAAGAGAAGCTGCACCTCATGGCTGCACGTGGGCACGAAGGTTATACCCTGTCACTATGAGGGAATCAACAAAATCAGTTTTCGAATTTTCATGAATCTTAAAACTATAAAGGAGTGACACAATGAACACCAACAGACCTAGAAAATTTCTTAGCCTGTATAGCTTGTTTGCCGGAGCTGCAACCTTAGTTGCCTTACTGCTTGCCAGTAGTGAAGGGTACGCTTATAACTATCGGACCTGCAGCGGTAATAAAATTAAGTACAATGGCGGCTGGACGAATATGTACATCAGCACCACGTCTTTCCCGATCGGCAGTTCCTGGGACTCTCGTCTGCAAAATGCCATGTGGCACTGGAATAATGTCAAGGGGGCGGGATTCAATTTCTACGTTGGCCGCGATACCGATGGCACTCATTCCTCGGGCAATGGCGTGAATGAGGTCTATTTCGACTCGAGCCTGTCGGGATCCACCTTGGCCGTGACCAGCACCCGTTACCATTGTTATTGGTTCTTTGGGTACCAGCAGGGTATTGATGAAACAGATATCGGCTTCAATTCCAACTACTCCTGGACAACCTCAGCCTACAGTTACAGTAATCCCAGTGGCTCTCCCATCAATTTTGAGGGCGTGGCCCTGCATGAGCTTGGGCATGCTCTAGGCTTGCTTCATGAGGATCGCTGGTTGGCCACCATGAATGCTTACTATCCAGATGGCGGCCCCCTGGGATACTATAAAGAGTGGGATCCATTTGGAGACGATCGGCTTGGCGTTCGCACCCTCTACCCCGATGGGACCACGGAGACCGACATTGCCGCCTCGCCGTTAAAGTGGATCGGAACTGGAAGCTCAGGACTGGTAAGCAGCCCAACGTCTGCGACCCCAGGCTCGGCAGTAACGATAGAGTTTACGTTTTCCAATCAGAGCACTTCGACTCAAACCTTCGACATTGGATTCTATCTTTCCAGCGACGCCTATATCAGTACCTCTGATACTTTCCTGGGGATGAATTATGGTTCCTGGGGCTCCCCAGGCTTCACTGGAACGTTTTCCAGAACGCTCACCATTCCCAGCTGGATTTCTCCGGGGACCTACTACCTTGGATTCAAGGTGGATCCTAATAACTTCACAGGTGAGAGTGTAGAAAGTAATAACTTCCAGCAAATGCCGAGGACCATCACCATTTATTCACCGATAATTGCTCCACCACCCGTAGGGATCCTGACCCGGTGATTGAGTGAATAATAAAAAACTGGATCACTGGAATGAACAGGGCCGGTCTCACTTACGCCGGCCCCATCTTTTTCCTCAAGATGAGAAGCAACACGCATACTGACTACAAGGATTCAACACAGCGACGCATTTCGCTGGCCCTCGCATTACGTAGGGCTAAGTCAACCAGAGTAGCCATGCTATTCCTCAGGACACTTCCCTTATGGGCCTTAATCCTCTTCAACCAAATGCAGCCATGGCCTACTACCCTGGTCAAGAAAAGCCTGGCTGAGCTGCTGTCTGAATCGGATGGCATCGTTGTGGGCACCGTTAGTGATTTGAAA
>QHZQ01000018.1:11012-11426 GCA_003224725.1 Acidobacteriota bacterium
TGCAGGGAGGCGAGGTCAACGGCAACGTCCTTGAAGTTCAGGACAGCCCGAAATTCGCAGTCAAAGATAGAGTGGTTCTTTTCTTAAAAGATAACGGGCATGAGTTAGTTCCCTTTGTGGGATGGACACAGGGAGTTTTTCGAGTGTTTTATGATGAGCAGACGGGCGTCGACCGGATTAAAGATAACAGTGGTAACCCTGTATTAGCGGTTGCAGGAGACGAGATCATCAAAGGACAAAGCTTGGCTCCACTAAAAGACGGAGGTGCCGGGAAAACCAACGACGGGAGTCGCTCAGAGCCCATTTCTCGATCGAAGGAAGACTCAGAAAGTCAAGCGATAACACTGAAAGAGTTCCTGCATATCATCACCCACCGACTGAAGGAAAAGGGCCTTAAAGGAAAGAACATCACGA
>QHZQ01000019.1 GCA_003224725.1 Acidobacteriota bacterium
CAAGACATGTGCCAGATGGATATGAGCTTCAGCGAAGTTAGGTTCCAGTCGTATTGCTTCCCGAAATTCCGACGCGCCCTTGTCACGGTCATCCGTAAGCTCGTAAACCACTCCGACGCCGTAGTGGCCGAGCGCGTACCGCGGATCGACCCGCAAAACCCCTTGGAGTTCCGCCAGGGCCTCATCAAAATGTTGGAGCTCCGTCAAGGTCCAAGCGACTTCATAGCGGATCCGAAGGTTCTGGGGTTCAAGAGCTGACGCCGACTGGAACTCGGTTATGGCGACCCAACGGTCTCCTGCCTCCCGTAGCAACAGGCCCAGTTGGAGATGGGCGCTGGGATCCCGCGGCTGAAGACGGATCAGGTTTCGAAAATCCCTTGTCGCGGCATTCCTGTCCCCTGCGGACCGCTCCGCCATCGCTAAATTGTAAAGCGCGTCGGGATAGTCGGCGTGTAGCTGAAGAACCCGCCGAAGTTCACCAATCGCGTTCTTGAATTCACCGAGGAGGATGAAAGTTTGCGCCAGCAGGTACCGCGGCTCCCACCCGTTCGGCTCTAGTTTTGCTGCCTGCTGGAACTCTGAGATCGCCTCGCTTGGATGCCCGCTCTCTCTCAGGGCGATACCCAGTCCTGAGTGAGCTGCCGCTGAGCTCGGGTCAAGCTTCAGAGCTGACCGGAAATCCCGTGCCGCCGCCGCAAAGTTTTTTTGCTCTAGTGCAAGGCTACCGCTCGCCTCGTATTCGCTTGCCCTGCCTTCCGGTTTTTGGGCGCGTGCGCCAAGGACGAAGAACCCTAGGATGCACCCGCAAAGTAGGAGGAGGTTAATGCACGCTCGGTAGCCGGTCACTGACTCGCGCATACGCTCGACTCTTCCTCGCCGATGCTGGGCAGGCCCCGCCACGATAGCAGCCTCACTGACCGTCTGATGTTTCAAAAGGCCCCGCCCCCCTATTTAATTCGAACTGAATCCATATCCGACCTTGGGTGAGGTGTCAAGAGCTTTTTCTGGGAATTCCCTCTGCAGTCAAAAATTGCTTTTTCTGTTTCTGCAACGCACCCCAAGAGAGGTATGGACGGCGCCGTCTCCCACGGCATGCTGTAAATTGAACCCCGGATTCGATCGTGGTCTGAACGATGGGCAAGAGCCGTTCCTCTTAACTCGCCTTTATCCATTTAAATGGTGTTTGAAAAAGCAACGACAGGCTGATTCCTAAGAGGAAAACCGGGTGGCGACCGAATCAGAGACCGCAGCGACCCGGTTCTCGTCAGCCACGCTGGCCTCAAGGTCTTCCAGTACTTTGCGTGTATGAGCCAGATGCTTCTCCATGGCCCGGCGTGCACTTTCCACATCACGGGCCTTCACCTGGTCCAGGATTCGGGAATGATCCTGCACGGCTAGTTCAACGGCTTGGGCCATGCCATAGAGGTTGGTATAAGAGAGGCGAAGATTGATCATCACATCGTTGATCGAGTTGGCCATGGCCAGGAAAAGTGGGTTGCCTGCGGCCCGGGCCAGCAGATTGTGGAAGGCCACGTCGGTGGCTGCGAATTCAGAAGGAGTGAGGTTGCCAGCGGCCATCTTTTCGATGGTTGCCTGCATGGCTTCGATATCCTGTGGCGTAGCCCGCTGGGCAGCCAGACCTGAGATCTTCACTTCGAGCAATTCACGTGCCTCGATGATTTGACTGCGGGTGATCACCTGGGCACGCAGCAACAGTTCAATCGGCTCCCGAATGGCATCGGCGTTCATTGCCTTTACGTAGACCCCTGATCCCCGCCGCCCCTCCAGTAAGCCTTTGGCAGTTAGATGACGGACCGCCTCACGAACGACGGTTCGGCTGACGCCGAGAAGTTCTGACAATTCCTCCTGCGGAGGCAGCCGATCGCCCGGCTCAAGACGCCGATCAACGATCAACCGTTCCAACTGCTGCTGTGTCCGCTCGGTCAGGGTTGGGTCTCGAACAATAGTTGTAAACACTAGAACACCTCCTAACTGATTTGACTGAATCCAATCATATTCATCTGCCAAGTCAAGGAGTAAGGATTACAGGGACAACAAGAGTTTACCGCCCAGCTATCCCTCCCAAATGCGCATTTCCGACTCAGAACCCTATAAACATGTAGTGGGTTTGTCCACCTGCGCGGAAAGCCCACGGCGAGCGACGGCGGTCGCGAAGAAAGGCGCTCGCCGTGGCTACCAAGACGGCCCCCCTTCAACGGCCCCCAGAAACTAAGGCATTACATAGACCTTACAAAAACTCTTGACAACGGGAATTCTCTCGCCTACGCTATGCGGAAACAGATTAATCATATAACATTCAATATTTAATAGTACTGGATGTTGGATCTAAACAAAAGCACAAAATTGAGGGCAGAAAGTTGAGGATAACAAAATGTTGAGCCTATCTTCTTATTGTCAGTCGTTAAGTCGGTCCAAGAGCTCCTGGTTCCTGAATGCAAAGCTTGCTCTTCTTCTGCTAGTGATCACCTGCCAAGGGGTCTTCGCCCAGGTCACCAGTACCATTCAAGGCCGGATCACCGATCCCTCGGGTGCCGTGATAGCTGGCGGGTCAGTGAAGGTAACGAATGAGGCCACCGGAGTCTCGCGCACCGGCCAATCCGCAACAGACGGCTACTATCGGATACCGGATTTGTTGCCGGGCAAATACGAAGTCCGGGGGGAGCAGCCCGGCTTCAAGACGCTCATCAGAAAAGGTATCGAGCTGAACTCACAGGAGGTGCTGAACCTGGACCTCGCGCTCGAGGTCGGCGAAACAACTCAGACCCTGGAGGTCAGCTCCGAAGTGCCTCAGATCGAAACGACCGAATCGAGGATCTCCGAGGTGCTGAACACTCAACAAATTCGGTCGCTTCCGGCAATCGGTCGGGGCCTGATATGGCTCACGGCGACCATCCCCGGGGTGCAGGCCAAAGCAGAGGATAATCGCAGCGGCAATTGCTGCGACAACTTCTCGACTTTTGGATCGCCTGCCCTGTCCAGCGGTGGCAATGAACGCAAGACCACCTTCTACCTGGACGGCATTCCCTTGCATTACGGAGACGGTTTTAGCTGGAACCTGGCATTCACGCCGAACCTCGACGCGGTCGAGGAGTTGCGTGTTTCCACCAACCCCACTTCGGCCGACCAGGGAATAATCAGCGGCGTCCAGGTGCAGATGGTCACTAAGGGAGGAACCAATAGGTTCCATGGCACAGGCCAGTACACCTTCCTCGAGGATTCCTTCAATGCTATGCCGTACGGCGCCAACCGGGAAGACGTCGGACCGTGGCACCAGCGGTATTTCGGCGGCACGGTCGGCGGGCCGATCATTAAAGACCGGCTCTTCTTTTTTGGCGCCTACGACGGTGTGCGCGAGAAGCGGGCGGCCGCGGCCGGCTCGAATGTTATTGTGGAAACAGAGGCCTTCAAGAATTGGGCCACGAGCACACGGCCGAACTCGGTAGCGGCTCAGCTTCTTTCGACCGCCCCACCCTTCCGCTATGCCACCGACAATCTTGTTGATGTGAATGGTGACGGCATTATGGACCTCGGAACGGTGACGATGGACCGCCCGGCCACCCGGACTGGCAACCAGTACAACGCCCGGATTGACTACCAAACCAAAAGTGCCAAGGACCGTTTCTATGGTTCGTTCTGGCGCACCATCGTGAACCAACCTCCCCTGGACGCCCGGCCCGCGTTGGATTACGCCCAGAAAACCGGGGCAACCCTCCTCAGCGCTGTGCACGCTCACACCTTCACGCCAGCCAGCCTGAATGAGCTGCGATTTGCCACCTTTGCCCAGCCCTGGGATTGGAGGTTCGCCCAAGACCGCTACAATCTTCCGTGCGTGCTGACCAATGATGGCGTGGCCTTCCCCTCGACCTTTTCCGGCGACTGCACCTACTCGTTGGAGCTGTGGTATAACCGCAATTATGACGTCCTCGACACGTTCTCGTGGAACCGTGGCGCGCAGTCGTGGAAGTTCGGTGGCAACTACCGTCGTGTGTACGCGACGGACCCGCAATACCAGTACGGCGACACGCCCGTATATAACTTCGCAAGCGTCATCGACTTTGCCAACGACAATCCCTACCAGGAAACTCGGGCCGTGGACGCCTCAACGGGCAAGCAGCGCGACACCTTCGTAGATATGAAGAACCAGCAGCTTCACTTCTTTGCCCAGAACTCGTGGCAGGTTCGGCCTGGTCTGACGTTGAACCTTGGCCTGCGGTGGGAATACTACTACACCTTCCCTCTTGCAGGAATTCAGAAGCCCAGAAATACCTACGGGCCAATATTTACCAGCGACCAGGTGAATCCGCAGGGGATTGTGGCGGTCCGCAACCAGAAAGTCGAACAATCTTTCGACCGCGAGCTGAACAACTTCGCCCCGCGGATCGGCATCGCGTGGGATCCCACCAGAAGCGGGCGAACAGTAATCCGCGGGGGATTCTTCATTTTGTACGACGAAATCCCCTCCCTGAGTATCTATCGCAACTATTATGCTAATCCACCCATCTCATCGGTGCTCTCCGCCGGCCCGCAGTATGGGATCCCGATTGTGTATGGCATTGCTCCTGAAGGAACGCGCGACTTCCCAATCAATCCGGGCCTGGTAGGGTCAGCCATCGATCCTGAGCTCGGCATCTTCGTGGGCACGCGACCGGGTCTGAACGGGTACGTCAAGAACTGGTCGCAGCCCATGGTCTACGATGCCAACGCCGCATTCCAGCGCCAGGTGCGCAATGACCTGGCAGTGACCGTCGCGTACCACTATCGGCGCAGCACGAACGATCTATTCTCCTTCAACGCCAACCGGTTTTCAGGCGATCTCGTTGACGGGCTCCTGGATCGGTTGAACCCGAACTACGGCGGGATCAACACTAACGTGAACGCCGGTCGAAGGATCTATCACGGTCTGGTTTTAGAAGCGAACAAGCGCTTTTCCCAGGGCTGGCAGTTGAATGCTTCGTACAGTTACCACAACGGCCGGACCAACTACGGCGGCGCCACTGAAGTTTTCCGTCCGGAACTGGACTGGGCGCGTGACGAACTGGCGACGCACAACGTCAAGATGAACGCGCTTTGGGAACTGCCTTTCCTCCGCGGGCGCCAGGACGCCGTCGGTACTGTCTTGGGGGGCTGGCAGCTCGGCACAATCTGGAACTTCGAGTCCGGTCCTTACTTCAACCCCACGACGGGTGCCCAATATGGTGCAGGAGGGGACTTCAACGCCGATGGCCAGCGCTCCGACCGGCCCGATCTCCCGACTGGCGATGTGGCACGCACCTATAATCAAGATGAATGGATGAGAGGAGCGATTAGCGCGTCTATCTTTCCGCTGCCCGACACCGTCAGGAACGGCACGCTTCCGCGCAACTACTTCCGCCGGCCCGGTTATGCCCGGATCGACGCGTCTCTCGCCAAGAGGTTCCCCATCAAGGAAAGGGTGACGATCCAGTTCCAGGCACAGGCTTCGAACCTGTTGAACAAGGTCAACATTGCGGGGGCGCAAGCCTCCCTAACCGCCGCTAATTTTGGCACCGCGAACGGTTTTTATCCGATGCGCGCCGTTCAGCTGTCCCTCAAGGTGATTTTCTGAGCGTGGTCGGATTTGTCTGTCTCGATTTTTGGTGGCTTTGATCGTTGCCCTGAAGCGATGGAAAAACTGGGAGGGCGAGCCACAGCTGTCGCGAATCCTTGCCCCATGAGGCTCGGCGGGAGCCCCGCCCTCCCGACTTCAACCCGTTTTCGAATTTTCAGAGCTGCCCTAAACCGAGTGCAGTAACCTACCATTATGAAACAAACCCTCAATCCCCAGTTCGCCTGTGGTGTTGGCCTGTTGGGGGCCGCCGTGCTCCTGCTGGCTGTTTGGCCCAACATCGCGCAAAACACTCCTCCCGAACAACGGGTGTCATTTCCATTAAGTGTTAGTGAGAATAGCCGGTACCTGGTTGACAGCAAGGGCCTGCCTTTCCTCATTAAAGGTGACAGCCCCTGGGAGATCGCCTGGCAACTGACGAAAGCCGACGCCGAAAAGTACTTGGAGAATCGGCGCCTCAAAGGATTCAACGCCATCCTCGTGGACGGAGTGCCGTACAGCGAGTGGAGTGACCATGTCAAGGAAACTGACCGGGCGGGCCACAACCCATTTGTGACCCCGGGTGATTTCTCGACACCCAACGATGCCTACTTTAGCCATCTGGAGTGGTTGGTGGAGACGGCGGGCGCAAAAGGCATCCTCGTCTTGCTGATGCCTGCGGACCTGGGTTCAAGAGGGGCCAAGTTCGCCACCAAGGACGGCATGTGGTATCAAGAGTACAAATCGAACGGGCCAATCAAGTGCTACCAATACGGTCGTTACCTGGGCCAACGCTTCAGCAAGCATCCGAACGTGCTCTGGGTGTTGGGGGGAGACCGGGACCCCCGCGACGTCCAGGAGCACATCGAGGAAATGGCGCGCGGGCTCGAAGAGACGGCCCCGAAGCAACTCAAGACCTACCACGCGGGGGCAAGATCGAGCTCGCTGTTCTTCCACGATGCTCCTTGGCTCGACATCAACATGTCTTACGGCTACTCCGACCCTTACCGCTTTGTGTTGATGGATTACCTGCTTCAACCTGCAAAGCCAGTGTTCCTGGGGGAAAGCGGCTATGAGGGGGAAAACCTGGACGAGCGGGGAGGCAGTCCGCAACGGGTGCGGCGCCAGGCCTACTGGGCAATCCTGTCCGGAGCCTGCGGTCATATGTACGGATCCAAGGCTTGGGGTTTCCGCCCGGGCTGGGAGGATTCGCTCGACTCACCCGGAGCGATCCACATGTCGCACCTCGACAGCTTCTTTCAGTCTCTGCCTTGGCATCGTCTCGTGCCAGAAACAGAACACGCTGTCCTGATGGCCGGCTTTGGTCGCGGAACCGACCGGGCGATCACGGCGTGGATTCCAGACGGGAGCCTTGCGATCACCTACATGCCTTCCACCCGGAAAGTTTTAGTGGATCTGAAAAGATTCAATAGGAAAGTTGACGCACGATGGTTCGATCCGACGACCGGCAAGTACGCACCAATCGAGGGATCTCCGTTTGCTAACACCACCCAGCGGGAATTCACACCGCGGGAGAAGAATGGAGGCGGGGACAGTGATTTCCTTCTCGTCCTTTCCACAGCCCACAAATGAAAAGGAGATCTTATGCTTGACACCTCCAAGCTGAGACCATCGCGTCACACCGGTGAGGTCTTCACAGGCTTCCCGCGCGAATACTACCTCTCGGCCGAGTGGTTCGCCCGCGAGATGGAGCTTATCTTCTCCCGCCAGTGGCTCTACGCCGGGCACGAAAGTGAGATTCGTCACACGGGCGATTTCATGACGCGAGAGGTTGGCGACGAGAGCATTCTGGTGACTCGCGACGGGGACAAGATCCATGCCCTATTCAATGTTTGCCGGCATCGCGGCGCCCGAGTGTGTCTGCAGTCGAACGGGAACGCCCGTCATCTCGTCTGTCCTTACCACCGATGGACCTACGACCTTAACGGCCAACTGATCGCGGCACCCGCAATGCCCGACACGTTTGAGCCCCCGCGCTACCCCTTGTTCCGGGCGCACGTCGGGTCCTGGAATGGTATGGTGTTCATCAATCTGTCCAAGGGGACACCCGAGCCGCTCGACCAGATGCTCGAGTCGGCAAAGGCCGCGTTCGCACCGTTGGACGTGGCCGGCTGCAGAGTGGCGCATGCCATTACCTACAGCGTCGCGGCGAACTGGAAACTCGTCCTGGACAACTTCATGGAGTGCTACCACTGCCCCGGCGTGCACCCCGAGTTCTGTCGCACATTCGACCTGAAGCGGAACCCCGGCGGCGTTCTCAACACGAGCCACCCGTTGGTGGACTTCGGCGAATTCATGTTGAAGCGTGGCGCCAAGTCTTCCACGATGACCGGGGAACCTGTGTGTCGAAGGCTGATGGGGAGCCTAACTGAAGCGGACCTGCCCGCCGCCGTGGGGTTGACCTTCCGTCCGACGAGTAGCGGGCTCTTCTTCGGGGACTATGGAATCGTGCACGACTTTCAGCCAGTGTCACCCACCGAGACCCGAGTTCGCTGCCAGTGGCTCGTCGCGGGCGAAGCCGAGCAGGGGCGCGACTACGACGTCGAGTCGGTGATCGAGCTGTGGGACATCACGAACCGTCAGGACTGGGTCCTCTGCGAGATCAACCAAAAGGGCATCCGGTCACGGCGCTTCGTCCCGGGCCCGAATAACCTGGAGCAGGAGCCCGCGGTAGAAGTGTTCCGGTCGAGTTACCTGGCCATGATGGGCGAATCCTGCCTATGAAACAGACTCTCGATGCCAAGTTTACCTCGCCCCAGCGGGGAGAGGAGCCAGGGGAAGCTGTGAAAAAATTGGGAGGCGAGCCTCCTGGCGAAGCATCAACCCAGCAAGCCCTTGCCCCATGAGCCTCGGTGGAAGCCCCGATCTCGGCCGGTTTTGAATTCTTTCGCGGCTCCAGGGTGAGGGGGAACACCCAGCTGTTCGGTGGATTCAATTGTTTCACAGCTTGCCTGAGGGAGGATCTAAGCTGAATGAGAACCAGAAGGGATCATTGAGGAGGCCAACCATGCCTGACACTGTCTTGGTCACCGGCGGCTCCGGCTTCATCGGCAGTCACGTTTGCCACATGTTGGTAGAGCGCGGCCATAGGGTCATCAACTTTGATATGTTCCCGCGCCGAGGCCCGCTGGCCTGGCTGATGCAGAGATACGAAAAAGACATCCTCTTTGAGAAGGGTGGGGTCGAAAACCTCACCCAGCTCATTGCGGTAGTGCGAAAGCACAAGCCCAACAAAATCGCACACCTGGCTGCCTCCATCGATTTGGAGAGCCTGGAGAATCATCCCATGCAGGTCTACCACTCCTTCGTCGGTGGCACGGTGAACGTGCTGGAAGCGATGCGGCTGCTGGACGGTGTGGAGCGGATGGTCAACTTCAGTTCCATTGGCGTTCTGCCGACAGTCCAGTACCAGCCGCTCGACTGTAATCATCCGACCGTGATGGCTGCCGAAGGCACTTCGAGTAGTGTCTACGGCGCGGGCAAGCTGAGCGGCGAGGCCTTCTGCTGGGCGTACGCCGACCTCTTCAACCTCGACATCGTCATTCTTCGACCATCGGCGGCGTATGGTTTCTTCACCACCAACTCCATCTTTATGAATGAAATGCTTGAAGGCGCGCTGCGCGGTGAGAAGGTGCGCCTGCCAGCGGGCAGGTTTGTGCCCCGCGATTACACTCACGTCCACGACATCGCCGGCATCACTCTGGCCGCTCTCAGTGCGCTCACTGAACGCCTCAAGCATCGTTGTTTCTACGCCGCCAGCGGGATGAACCCGCTGGCGACAGCCGGCCAGGTGGCCGACATCATCCGCGAAATGCTCCCCGGCGCCGACATTGACATCGCCGATGTCATGACGCCGATGATTGAGCGCTACGACCTGAAGTGCCGCGGTGTCCACGACATGCGACCCGTGGAAGAGCAGTTAGGCTACCAGATGAAGTACCGTGATCTGAGGGAAGGTATGAAGGAATATGCCGACCGCTACTGCGAATACCTCGTCGCGCAGGGGAAGACCCCGACTAAGCGCACTTGGTGAGTGCCTTGAGTGGGAGAAAACCGTACGTAACCGTCTTCAGCCCATCCCAGGAATTCGCTGACTCAGTACAGGATTTTA
>QHZQ01000651.1:0-4350 GCA_003224725.1 Acidobacteriota bacterium
CATTCTCGAGAAGGTGGGATTCGCGACGATTGATCTTGGCGGATTGGCGAGCGGCGGAAGGCTGCAACAGTTTCCGGGTGGCCCGCTGCCGACACTGAACCTGATCAAATTGGGCTGAGATTTACAGGGGTGGAGACAGCAGCGCAACTCGTGCAAGAGCACGGATTGATACTACCTTAATCACTAAAGCGCAGCATGAGAGCGTATTTACTAACCCTGCTATGCTTGATTCTGTGTTCGTGCACCCAAACCGACGGCATGAACACTAACAAGAAGGGAGCTATGAACACTTACAAGAAGGACGTCACCCTTTGGTATGAGGCGTTCAACATGAAAGACCCAGCGCTCCTCGACAGAATCCTGAGCGAGAACTGGGTTGACATTCCGACGGCCCCCGGCCAACCCGCTGGGCGAGAAGGTGTGAAACCTCTTCTCGCCCAGCTCACAACAACTTTTCCTGATTTCAAGGTTTCGATCGAGGAGATTCTTCAGGATGGGAACAAGGTGATCGTTCGTTCCGAAATCACAGGCACACAAAGAGAAACTTTCATGGGTTTTCCGCCAAAGAACAGGACAATGACCATTCAGGCCGTCGATATTCATGAATTCAAAGACCAGAAAATTGTTCGAACCTGGCACACAGAGGATTGGATGACCGGTCTTCGTCAATTGGGTGTTTTCGAGAAGTAGCGATTATGAAAGGTGAATGACCGGAAGTCGGGCGTCAGTATTTTGTTCACCTACTTATCAAAATACGGACTTGTCGACTCTGAGTAATACATGAGGTCAATCAATCAATTTCCTTGGAGGTTTAGCAATGAGTAACCAACATAATTCGAAAGCCGGCCTTGGCGCCCTGCTAACGCCCGACAACTGCGTTCTGATACTGATCGACCATCAGCCATTCCAGGTCGCCGGCCTGCGCAGTCACGACACACAGACGGTGATCAGCAATGTTGTGGGGTTGGCCAAATCCGCGAAGATCTTCGGTGTGCCGACGCTACTGACCACGGTCCTTGAGAGGCAGGGCGGCTACCTCATCAAGCCGCTGCAGGACGTCTTCCCCAAGCAGAAGCCGATCGACCGCACGTTCATCAACACGTGGGAGGACGCCCGCGTCGTCGACTGGGTCAGGAAGTCCGGCAGGAAGAAGATCGTCATGGCGGCGCTGTGGACCGAGATATGCCTCGCGATGCCGACGATCCAAGCGCTCGGCGAAGGCTATGAGGTCTATATCGTCACTGATGCCTCCGGCGGCGTCAGCCTCGAAGCGCACGAAATGGCGATCCAGCGGATGGTTCAGGCTGGCGCCGTGCCCATCACCTGGATGGTCCTGGCGTCGGAGCTCCAGCGTGACTGGGCCCGTACGGGCACCGCTCCCGCCCTCGCTGAAATGCTTGTCGAGCATGCTGGCGTCGTCGGCACCAGCTATACGTGGGAGCAGCAGCTGCTCGCCACGCCACCTGCGGGCTGAAGAGTGGCTTCCGGGGGCGCCACCGTCACAGATCAAACCTCCGGCAATCGTGGGCTTGTGCGGGAGATCCCCGAACTGCCCACGATTAAACGCAACCTACGCGTTTAATCATGGCTACCAAAAATGTCCCTACTCCAGGACAGGAGGTGGAATCTCGGATGCAAACAGATTTAATGCGTTTGTATTAGTGGCCTGGAACGGATGAATTGGTAACGAACGACCGGCTGCACGTGCACCATCGGCTCAATCAGTACCAAATCATTCGTTACAGTCCACTGGATTCGCCTGCTCCCTGGCAGACGCGCCTCAAATTAACGGCACAGATAAATAACAAGGAGCAACTTCCAATGAACAAGAAAAAAGTTCTCAGCATCCACAAGAAACCGTCCGCCCACTGGGTGGGTGACGGCTTTCCCGTCCGCACGATTTTTTCGGCGTTCGGAGACCCAGCCTCGCGTTTCAGTCCGTTTCTGCTCCTGGACTATGCGGGACCGAAAGAGTTTCCGCCGTCAAACACGCCGCGCGGTGTTGACGAGCACCCCCATCGGGGCTTTGAGACAGTGACGATTGTCTATCAGGGTGAGTTGGAGCACCGCGACTCAGGAGGTAACCAGGGCAAGATTGGCCCCAGCGACGTGCAGTGGATGACGGCAGCCTCCGGGGTAGTACACGAGGAAAAGCACGCGCGAGAATTCACCCAGCGCGGGGGCACGCTGGAAATGATACAGCTCTGGGTGAACCTGCCCGCTGAGTTCAAGATGTCGGCCCCTCGGTATCAGGAACTCCTTGGTCGCCAAATTCCGCTCGTCAGGGTAGCGGACGGAGGCGGCACGGCGCGAGTCATTGCAGGCGAGTTTCAAGGGCAGAAAGGCCCGGCCCGCACGTTCACGCCAGTCAATTTGTGGGATGTGCGTTTGAAGGCGGGTCATCGCCTGGACGTGACCTTGCCGAGCGGGTATACGACGGCTCTTTTCATTTTGAGAGGAAAGGTTAGGCTGAGTTCGTCTGAAACGGCTGGGGAAGTAGACCTCGTGCAATTTGAGCGCGATGGCGAGCAACTCACGATGGATGCGGAGGAAGATTCCAGCATTCTCGTGTTGAATGGAGAACCTATTGACGAGCCGATTGCCAGCTACGGACCCTTCGTCATGAACACGCAGGAAGAGATCCGTCAGGCAGTGGACGATTATAGGAGCGGTCGGATGGGGCGCCTCCACTAACGATCATCAGCCCTTGTCAATTCGGGGTAATGCAGGAAGGGATGAAACCCAGGTTGCCGGGGTGCTTAGCTAATCACACCGGCCAGGCTCGCAACGCCGTCTGAGCAACCCGTCGCAATTCCTTGCGGCTTGCACCGCCTGCCGCCTGGACCGCCATTCCATGGATGACCGTTGCGACGTAGCGGGCGAGATCGGCGCAGTCGGCATTTTTCGGCAGGTCACCGTCTGATATTGCGCGCTTGAAGCGCCGGCGGATTGCAGCCTCGCCCGCCGCACGGCGCGAGGCCAGTTCCTGCCGGACGGGATCGGCCGACTCTCCGCATGCAAGCGCAGCCTGCACCATGAGACATCCCGGCGGAGTGCGCGGATCGGTCAGCAAGTCGACGGTCCCGCGCAGCAGCCGTTCGACAACGGCGCGCGCGCTTGGTTCTTCCAGAGCCTGGCGAACGTAGGCCGCCGGCCCGTCGGCGTAGCGATCGAGTGCCTTGCGGAACAACGTTTCCTTGTTGCCGAAGGCAGCGTAGAGGCTTGGTCGGTTGATGCCCATAGCCTGGGTCAGATCCGACAGGGTCGTGCCCTCGTAGCCTTTATGCCAGAACACCTGCAGCGCCCGGTCCAGGGCCTTATCGATGTCGAAGGAGCGGGGACGTCCCACTGGCGCAGTGGACTTTCTCTTTTTCCCACTCGGTTTCATGCCTATATAATAAACCTATTTTATACCCAGCGGTAAGAAAGTTCTTGACAGCGGTCGGGGCCCATGACATATTTGTACCGGTCGATATAGAACGGAGAAATGAGAAATATCAGGTGGAAAAGGCTTACAGGGAAGGTTCATGGGAAGAAACGCCAACTATCAACGAAAGGATTAAATGATCATGAGCACGACGAAAGAGAAACTGACAGGTAAGGTCGCTATTGTGACGGGCGCTTCGAAAGGGATCGGGGCCTCCATCGCCAAACATCTGGCCGCCGAGGGGGCGGCCGTGGTGGTCAACTATGCCTCCAGTAAGGAAGGTGCCGACCGCGTCGTCGCCGAAATTTCCGGGAAAGGGGGAAAGGCCATCGCGGTGCAGGCAAATGTAGCGAAAAAAAAAGAGATCGAGCGTCTTTTTGCGGAAACGAAAAAGGCATTCGGCAGGCTCGATATCCTGGTAAACAACGCCGGAATTTACGAGTTTTCTCCACTGGAAGGCATTACCGAAGAGCACTTCCACAAGCAATTTGATCTCAACGTTCTCGGCCTGATCCTCGCCTCGCAGGAAGCGGCCAAACACTTCGGGGCTGCAGGCGGCAGCATCGTCAACATCAGCTCGCTGGCGAGTCCCATGCCAGTTCCCAGTGGCTCGGTCTACAGTGCCACCAAAGCGGCTGTGGATGCGGTAACGAAATCGCTTGCCAAGGAACTCGGTGCGCGCAACATCCGCGTGAATTCTATCAACCCCGGCATGGTCGTGACAGAGGGAGTGCAGGCAGCCGGCATTGTAGAGAGCGATTTCCGCAAGCAGGTTGAAGCGCAGACCCCGCTCGGCCGCATCGGCCAGCCGCAAGACATCGCTCCTGCTGCCGTCTTCCTCGCCTCTGCAGATGCCGCCTGGATCACCGGCGAAACTCTGGTCATCGCAGGGGGCCTTCGTTGATCAACAGCGGAAAGAATAA
>QHZQ01000651.1:4385-4882 GCA_003224725.1 Acidobacteriota bacterium
CCTCTTTGCGAATACCGGCGGTGGTCGGCAAGGCAGCCGTGTTCCTCGCCTCCGACGACAGGAGCTACGTCACAGGCATTGAATTATTCGTCGATGGGGGCACGGCACAAATCTGAGCGTTTTCACACATCTCAAACCAAGGTGCGAACAAAAGGATACATTGAGTCGAGCGATCCCCTCACCCGGCCTTTGGCCACCCTCTCCCTCAGGGAGAGGGGCTGGGGGTGAGGGGTTTGCATTTCTAAGGCCTTCAATAACCGTATGAATGCAACTTGGTATCAAACCAGCGCCTCGCGAGCCCCTAACTGGCAATCCGTCCTGATCAAACACAATCGAGGAAATTACACCATGTCATCTGAAAAAGAAAAAGCTATTGCCGCCGCCTCATCGTATCCCAGTAGCTTTTGGTAAAAAAAGCTTCAGTTTGCTCGAATTAGCACCGGTGAGTTCTCGCAATTACTTTCCTTGATTGACGAATTAGTTGAGTCCAGAATGCA
>QHZQ01000020.1:0-4079 GCA_003224725.1 Acidobacteriota bacterium
AAACCTGCATGGTGCTCGCTGTTGAGGTGGGCCGTCCCGTCATAGCCAACGGCGTTGAGGATGGAAAAGCCCAGGGCGAGATCGACCGGTTTCTGACCTCGACAAGCCACACGATAGTGAAAGATCGCCATGGGCAAGCTCGAATCGTCAACGTCAAGCGGGATGAAGGGATTGAACGCTTCCAGCGAAATCTTAAGCGGCAGGGAATCATCATCGAAGTCAATCCGCGCAAAAGGATAGGCCCCGGTAAAACGTGCTCCTTTCAAGCGCGGCAATCCCTGGGCAGATTCTCGCTCATAACCGAAACTCCCTCGATAGGGTGGGTTCAACGGAGCTTCCACTACCTTGACCGTTGCGGTCCCCCCTTGGGACTTTGCCCACAATGCGACGAATGTGAAGGGAAGAATCTTCCCTTTGCCGGGCCGGTTGAAGATTTCCCAATCCCGCAACTCACCTCGTCCCCCCAGCGAGACGGTGCCAGTCCCGATGCCGCCAAGCGGGAAAGCGATTTCCGAGAGATGATCAGCCATGAATGTCCGCTGCGGCCCCTGTCGCAGCAGTTCGCGTCGAGAGTAAGGAATGAGCGAACCGGCCGGGGAACGAAACGCTTGAGGCGCTGCAACCGCTAAAGGCCTTTCCTCGCCCTTGGTTGTTGCCACAGCGCCCACGGCCGCGGCAGAAGTGGAAACGATAAACTCTCTGCGGTTGATTTTGTTTATCCTGGACATAGAGTCTCCTTGTGCTACGTTTGCTGCATCAGACACCTGGCAACAAGCCTCACGGGTTGCTCGTGAAAGAATCGATTCTGCCTCGTAAGACCCAAATTATGCACCAGTGGTATTAGCCTCGGTCTATCCGATGACGCCCAGGACGCATAATCCGGGTAAGAAGCGACGGGAAATATTCCGCGCCGTCGTTTTACCTGCTCCAGGAAAATCGCCGACGCACGCAATGAGCACTTGAGTCATAGGAAGCCGGCAAAGAAAATCCAAGGTTCCGATAAACTGAGATTAGTAGAACCAAAGACGAATTGATTGTCAAGCGCGAGGGACCGCCAGGGCACCGTCAAAGTTCCGTAAGTCATTGCGTTGAGGCACAGCCCTTGCTGACGCGCGGGCTACTGACTTGACCCTCGGCCTGTTCAGTAGCCCGACCGTAAGGGAGGGCCGGGGACTTTGACGGGGCCGTGGTCCCCACCGCTTATTTTCTTGCCATTTGAAAAGATTTGAGCTAATGAGACTTCTTTTGAGTCAATTCTTGGCACGCTGAAAAGCGACGGACACCGCATTGGTTCTGAGTGACTGCGAGGTGACTTGTGCGTTTCTTGGGGTTTGCGCTTTTGACCGTCGGGCTGCTCTTGCCTGAAACTTTGGCGGAGCAGCCAGCGGCACCAGAAAAGAAATCTGCCGACTTCTTTCCCATGGCTGTCTGGTATGGCGGTGGGAAGGCCCGGGCTCCAATGCTGGTCCCTGATCCTAAAACTCAACGCCAGGTCTGGCGAGCTGATCTCGAAAAGATCCGGGGGCTGGGATTCAATGCCATCCGCTGCTGGGTGGATTGGGCGACGGCCGAGCCTCAGCAGGGACAATTTAATTTCGATACGATCGATGTTTTGGCGGGACTGGCTGAAGAGGTTGGTTTGAAGGTCATCATTCAGGTCTATGCGGATTCGGCTCCCGACTGGGTCGGCAAAAAATACCCTGATTCTCATTTTATCGCCATCAGTGGCGAAGTGATGCCGTCAGAATCTGCCCCGGGGTTTTGCTTTGACCATCCGGGTGTGCGAGGGGCGCTTCTCGGATTTTTTACTGCACTGGCTGAGTGCGTGAAACATAGTCCTGCCTTTTTTGCGTGGGATCTCTGGAGCGAGCCTCATGTGATTAATTGGGCTTCTGCCACGTACATGACCAGCCCGGAATTTTGTTTTTGTCCTTACACGCGAGCTCGCTTTCAGGAGTGGCTGAAGAAAAAGCACGGAAGCCTGGAGGTCCTCAATAAATCCTGGTACCGGCGCTTCACCCAATGGAGTGAAGTTGAGCCTCCTCGCTTGAGCACGATTCTTTCTTACACTGATTATTTGGATTGGCGGTTCTTCATCATCAATAAACTGGCTGAGGACCTGCGGTCGCGCTATGAGTCGGTAAAGAGAGTGGTTCCCGACCGGATCGCCACCAGTCATGCGGCGGCGCCTTCCCTGTTCACCAGTCCGTTAGACGGGGACGGAGACCCGGATGATTGGCTGATGGCCCAGCAAGTGGACTATTGGGGGACATCTTTTTATCCCAAGCATTCATTTCCAGTGGGACGCGATGCGGCCTGGTGGGGCGCGCTGTTGGATTTTTCTCGCTCCTCAGGTTACAGTCGGGCCAACGGATTCTGGATTGGAGAGCTTCAAGCCGGATTCGGCACGGTAGGTCTCCATCTGAGCTCTACGGTGACGCCCCAAGACATCAAGGTTTGGACGTGGAGCGCGTTGGCTCGCGGCGCCAAAGCGATCAGTACTTATGCCTGGTATCCCATGAGTTCCGGATACGAATCGGGCGGCTTCGGTCTCATCAACCTGGACGGCAGCATCACAGAACGTGCCAGGCAAGCCGGGCAAATCGCCCGAATTGTCGCCAAAAATCAGGACCTCTTTTTGCGGGCGAGTCCCACCCCAGCCGAGGTCGCCGTCGTCTACAATTCGCTTTCGTATCTGGTGGGTGGACGCAGAGCCTTGTCCGGGGCAGGCGCGCAGAAAGAGTTTGCCGGCATCGAGCGCAATTCCATGCTGGGAATCTATCGGGCGCTTTTCCCATCCAACGTTCCGGTTGATTTCATGCACATCACCGAAATCGCTCAAGGCAAGGCCGGCCGTTACAAGCTGGTCTTGTTACCCTATCCCTTGATGATTTCGGAAGCGGCAGCCAAGGGTTTGGCTGACTATGTCCGCAACGGCGGCGCGCTAATGACCGAGGCGCGTCTGGCTTGGGACGATGAACGAGGCTATGCCAAGGAGATCATTCCAGGATTCGACCTCCACCTCATCACGGGGTGCCGCGAAACGTCGGTGCAACAGACCGCCAGCGGCAAGGCAGAAATGGAAATTGTGAGCCAAGACCAAAGCATTCCGCGCTTAAAGCCAGGAGATCGCCTGTCCGGCGGCATTCTTGCCGAAGTATTGGAGCCCAGCTCGCCCCAGGCTCGGGTGATCGCCAGATTTGCTGATGGCACGCCTGCAATGATTGCCTCAGTTCACGGTAAAGGAAAGACCCTCGTCGCGAGCTCCTTTCTCGGAATGCTCTATGAATCTGACCACCGGTTTGCTGGATTGGGCAGGCGTCTCCCGACCGGTTGAGCTATCCACAATCTCCCCCGAGCATTCCATCGAGGTGCGAACCATGGAAGCCGGGCTCGAGAAGTTGGTCTTCATCTTTAATCACGGCAGCACGACCCATGAAGCCAGTGTCCGTATAAAGGTACCTGCCGGTTCTTACACCGCGAGGGATTTGGTGAAAGAGGAGGCAGTCACGGCTCCCTACGTTCGGGACGGGATTTTTCTCAGAAAACAGCTCACTCCGAATGATGTTTGGGTGTTGCGACTCAGCACGAAATGACAAGCGCATTCATGAAATCCTGTCCTTAACGTGTTCGGCTGGAGACCTGCTCACGGAAGCGACGAGCATCCTCGAGCATGGCGAGATTGTTGAAGTAGACGTAAGCCGATCTTTCCTTGAGCCACTCTGCCAGTTGTTGCAGGTTTCGCTCCGTGTAGTGATACCGTGCTCCTCCGATTCCATGAAGTCGGAAATAGCAAACCCCATCGGAGAATGGCATTGTCACAAAAGGATCGACTGCATGCACCAATTGCAGATCGCGGCAGAGAGAGGCGATTTGTTCCCGGGGCCATTGACCGCGTGGTTCCCAGGCAAATTGCAGCCCGTAGCGCCGGACCCGCTCGAAGAAAGAAGTGAGGTTGGCGACGTTTTGCTGAGTTGGCAGAAATGAAGCCGGGCACTGAAAAAGGACTACTTCTGCTCCCATGGCACAGGCGACCTTCGCGGTGCGGTCCCAGGCTGCATCGACTTCTTGCGTCGGTC
>QHZQ01000020.1:4107-23307 GCA_003224725.1 Acidobacteriota bacterium
GGTAGCGTGCGTATCCTACGATAGGTGGGCGAGGATGGCTCGTGGGTGATGGGTTGCCAGGCTTTCAAGGCAAATCGAAAGGTGGGGCCCGCCTCCGTCCTCCACCGGACGACGGTTTCGGGTCTCGGAGGTTCGTAAAACGTTTGCTGGACCTCGACCGTGCGGAACTCTTGAAAGTATCGTGCCCGCGCCTCAGGGAACCCCGAACAACCCACCATCACTTCGTTTGGGGCAAGAGGCGGCATTGTTTTCCCAGCAGCCGAGTCATTGATTGGATGGTGATTTCCGAATACGGGAATACGTTCCAGCGATTTTTGGCGATTTCTCATCGTCGATTGATTTCTACATCCTGGGGAATGAACACCTTGAGAAGGTGGATAGTTCGCGGAATTTGTCAGTCTCTCTATGAGAGGGAATCAAATACAAATCGATCTACCTTCCCACGGTGATGAACGCCAACTCCGGCCGGCACAAGAATCGTACGTTAAGGCTGGATGTCCCAATGCCGCGGCTGACATACATTCGCGACCCCTCCTGCTCATACCATCCTTCCAGGAATTTTCCGCAACCGGTGGGTAGCCAAAGCGGCCTGAGAAAAGGCAGTCGCACCTGGCCCCCATGGGTATGCCCTGCGAAGGCCAGGTTGCATCTTCCGGCGATACGCTCGAAGTAGGCAGGCGAATGGAAGAGAGCGATCTTGAATGCGCCTGGGGGCACATTCACGAGTGCCGCCTCCAGGTTGGGCGAACCAACTACCTCGTCATCGAATCCCAAAATCCAGACATCGTCACGCGCTGGCTTACCGGCATTAAGCAGGAAATTAATTCCGACCGACTTATAGAAACCGCGTTCGTCGTTGACCGGCCACCAGTGCTCCCAGTTGCCTCGTACCAACCACACGCCCAGGGGTGCGTGGAGACGTTCCAAGACTTCACGGCAGGTCTCATATCTTCCGCCATTTTCTCTCCCAAGGCTCAAGCCGCGAGCAGTGCTGGGTTGGCCGCGCTTGAGGCGTCTTGGAGCGTCTCGAAACATCTCGTCGTATCCCCCGTTGAAAACCGTATCGCCAGTGATGACAATCAGGTCGGGTCGCTCCGCTTCCAGCAGAGCCAGCATGCGGCGCTCACGGCGGCCGAGACCGTGCGTGTGAAGATCAGTTAAGTGCGCGATCTTGAGAGGTGAGGCCAGTGGTGCGAAGACCCGATGATGCGTCACCTCAATCCAGTCAGGCTCAATCCAGAAAGCATCCAGAGCGGCAATGACGGCTGCGGAGACCGAGAGAGCTATCAGGGCGATTAGTAGCCGCTGGGATTTCATTTACTGAGCCGTGTATCCTCCGTCCAATGTCAACTGGGAACCGGTCACCCAGCCACTTTCGTCGGAAGCTAAATAAACGGCTGCCTGGGCAACTTCCTCCGGCGTGCCCCCACGTCCAATGGGATGCATTGCATGTCTTCTCTTGAGTTCTGCCTCAGGCTCGGGTTGACGGTAAATGATGCCCAGAGACAATTCTGTCTCCACAAAACCCGGATGAATGCAATTGACCCGCACATTGTAGGGTGCCAGATCGAGGGCCATGGCCCGGGTCATGTTGACCACGGCTCCCTTGGAGGCGCAGTAGGCCACGCGGTTGGGAACGCCCACTAGCCCATACATGGATCCAATCAAAAGGATTGACCCGCTTTTCTGATTGACCAGATGCTGCGCCCCAAAGCGAACGGGGTAAAAGCAACCGCAAACGTTGACGGTCAAGATTTTTTCAAATTCATCTGGGTTTGCATTCAAAGTGGTTCCCGGTGTGACCCAGCCAGCCGCCGAGATGAGGGTGGTCAATCCGCCCAGCCATTCAATGGCACTTCTCATGGCGGGCTCGGCTTGAGATGCATTGGCCATGTCAGCAGCCGTTCCGGAAATTCTTCCCAGAGCAGAAAATTCCCGCTTGATCGCCTCAATCCTCTCCTCTCTCCTGCCGATCACAAAGACGTCAGCACCCTCCCGCAAGAAGGATTGAACAATGCCTTTGCCGATGCCCGAAGCTCCCCCGACAACCACGGCTTTCTTGTCTTTCAAACGAGCTGTATTCATCAGTGCGACCTCGTATTAACAACGGAAAATTCTTGCCGAAACGCTATCCAGGCAAGCGAACTCCAGGGCAGTGGTGGGCTTGATGGCGGTGATCTTCATCCTTCACGTTGCGCAAGGCTCGGCAGGCTCAATGATGGCCGACATGGAGCCACGGCAATGAGGGATGCGGTGGTCCACGCCATAACTGTGGACCTGGTCGCGGGCAAATTGGGCCTCTTCCAGCCCACAGGTAATCAAGATGGTCCGACCGGTGAAGTCAACTTCTACGGCGTGCTCGTAGGCTTGCTGCCAGGAAAAGCAAAAAATCTTTTGCAGCATTTCGATAACATAATCGTAGCTGTGATCGTCGTCGTTTAGGAGTACAACATGGAACAGAGGAGCCTTTTCGTCCAGGCTTCGGTTTTCGGTTTCTCTTTTGATGATCGTTTGAGTCATGTCAGGGCTTCGAACTCAGGTTTGGGATATGTCCCAATCTGCGTACATCATACCAATTAGAAGTTAAGAGTCCAAGAGGATAGGCAGTTGTAAAAAAGAAGAAACTTGATACAATGCGCTGGTTGCTGAGAAAATCTTTTTCCAGTAGCTCCGCGCTGAAGCACGGGGCTACTGGAAACCGGCATTCCGGCGAGTGGGAGTCCACATCAGCGTAACTGCGAAAGACAGCACTCAGGTTATGGATGGAGACTGGGGAAATGGGCGTGTTTCTTAACTTAGCCCGCCGGTTTGCCGGCAGGTGAGGCTTTGCCGCGGTCTTCCAAGGCCGGTTTGCCCGGAGCTGTTTGATTCGGCCTCCAGATTCGTCTCTATTGAATGATTCTCCTGAACCTCAACCCCTTAACATCTACATACAACCTGAAGTCTGCGATCCTTAAAGTGAGGGAGCCATGATGATCATTAAACTCTGGTACAGGAATTTTCTTAGCCTTGCTGCAATTCTCTTGATCACTACCGTTCTTGCGGGTGAACGAAAGGTCATCCAGCCGGTTCGACCCGACGAACCCCCCTCGCAAAGTTCGGCTCCACGGCTCGGGGGCATTCTCAGTCCCGGAATCCTGGCGGGGGACACCCTCTACTGCGCCGGCCAGGGCAGTCGCAATCCCAAAAGCGGCGAGCACCCGGAAGGATTTGAAGCTCAAGTCAAACAATCGCTGGAAAACCTCGGGGCGGTTTTGAAGGCGGCGGGTCTGGATTTTTCTGACGTGACGAATTCCAACGTTTATCTAACCGATATCAAGAATTTTCAGGCCATGAACAAGGTTTATAAAACCTATTTCCCCAGTAATCCGCCGGCCCGTACGACGATTGCCGTCCCTGCCTTGCCAGGCGGCTCCCAGGTGGAAATAACCTTTATCGCAACGCGCCAAAAGGAACGGCACTATATTTTCCCCGAGGGCGTGAAACCGTCTACCAGTGACCTTTACAGCGGAGGTGTGAAGGTAGGCGATACTCTTTACGTCTCGGGTCAGGGGAGTCGCAACTACAAGACTAAGGAGTTTCCCCAAGGCGACTTCGAAGTTCACGTGAAGCAAACCTTGGAGAACCTTGGAGCTATCTTGAAAGCGGCCGGAATGGATTTTTCCGACGTGGTCAAATCCAATGTCTATCTCACCGACATGAGCCTTTTTCAACGAATGAACGAGACATATAAGACCTATTTCAAGTCAAATCCCCCGGCACGAACCACTGTCGGAGTTACGGCCTTGCCGGGCGAACCTCCTATCGAAATCGCCTTTATCGCTGCCAAAACAGATCCTGCGGCCAAGAAAATTATCCTGCCCGAGGGGACTAAGCCGAATCCTATTTTGAGCCCAGCCGTAAGATTGGGGGACAGGCTTTTGCTTTCCGGCAAAGCGGGCTTTGCCGAAGGAGGCATCGAAGCCCAGGTCAAAGAGGTCATGGATGGCCTGGGAGATGTCTTGAAAGCTGGGGGGATGGATTTCTCCAATGTGGCCGAGGGCAAAGTCTATCTAACCGACATCCAAGACTACGCCAAAATGAACGAAGTATACCGTAGCTACTTCAAAGTCGAGCCGCCCGCCCGCACCTGCATTGAGGTGCAAAAGTTAGTGGGAACTGCCAGGGTTGAAATTACCTTGGTGGCTGCGAAATGAACCAAATTAGTCCCCTCCACTGGAGGGGTGCAGGGGTGGGTTGTGCCGAACCGGAAAGACCCACCCCGCAAGGCTGACGCCTTTTGCCCCTCCCGAGAGGGGATTTTCAAAGGAGGAGGACATGAACAGCAATAAAGTAACCCGTCGGGTTTTCTTGAATAAGACAGTGGCAACCGGATGGGCGGCCGCGATCGCCACCTCAAGAACTCGGCCCATTCTAGGTGCCAATGAGCGAGTGGTCATGGGTATCATCGGCTCAGGTGGGATGGGAAGGCATCACATGAACAAATTTAAAAACCTGGGTGCGGAATGGGCGGCAGTGGCTGACGTCTATGACGCTAATCTCCAAAAAGGCATGGAGATCGCTGGTGCCGGCGCCAAACCTTATACCGATTATCGCCGCTTACTGGAACGCAAGGACATTGACGCTGTATTGATTGCCAGCCCCGAGCACTGGCACCATGATCATCTGATTGCTACCGTTCAGGCGGGCAAAGATGCCTACTGCGAAAAACCCATGTCCTGGTCCATCCAACAGGGAGCCCAGATGATCCAAGAGGTGCGAAAGACCGACCGCATCGTTCAAATTGGCATGCAGCGGCGCAGCTCCCCACTGGTGTTGGAAGCTAAGGCCCTTGTTGACGAGGGCTTGATTGGGGAGGTCAACATGGTACGGGCAGAATGGTATTGGAATCTCAATATGAATCGGGACTCTAACCTCCCTGGCAAGCTTGACTGGGAGGCCTTCCAAGGCCCTGCTCCCAAGAAGCCTTTTGAAGCCGTCCGATTTCGCCACTGGCGCTACTTCTGGGATTTCTCGGGTGGTAACATGACCGACCAGGGCACTCACTTGCTGGACGTGATCCAGTGGTTCACCGGAGTCGAACAACCTATTGCGGCCCAAACCTACGGCGCTGTATACAAGCTGCATCCGTCGGAGACGCCGGACACCTTTTGCGCCATCTTCGAGTATCCGAAATTTACCTGCACCTGGACGCTGGCGTACATGAACACTTTTATGAAAGGGTGGGGCATTGTCTTCCAAGGCCAGAAAGGAACCCTGGAGATGTGCGAAGATGGTTATCGAGTCTTCGCCGAGCCCTGGAGCGAGAAAGGATATGATCGCTGGAAGGTTCCACCAACCATCCGCCAGAATCTGGCTGGTGGCGCCACAGATATTGCTCCGCATGAGAAGAATTTTCTGGATTGCGTTAAGAGCCGAAAGCAGCCCAACGCCACGGTGGAAATCGGTCATAAAGCGGTACGAACGCTACACCTAGCCAACATTGCTCACCACAATCGTTGCCGCGCCGAGCTAGGTGCGGACGGGCAATCGGTGCGGGTATAGGAGTTGCAAGTTTGAAGTTCAAAAACTATAGCCACTGAGCCCTACAACGTCCTCGTGTCCCCACGCTGAAGCACAGGGCTATTGAAAAAACTGACAGATTTTCAGAAGCCATCTAACACACATTGAAATACGTACTGTATTTTTGAACAGTGTGTTACGCGAACAACCTTTTTCGTTGTCGCCGACTTCAAAACGCGAGGATGAGAACGAGGGCGACGACGAGGACTTTTTCCGGTGGAAGGGACCATCCCTAACAGTTTCAATGCGACAATATATAAGATTAAGATAAGGAGAAATAACTCTGTGAGATATCCCGAAGAATTCATTGGACCGATGAGAGAAGAACTGACACGTCTGGGAGTTCAGGAAACCAGGACCCCGGAAGAGGTGGACGCATTATTGACGAGTAATGGCACCATCATGATGGTGATTAACTCCATGTGCGGCTGTGCCGCAGGCCGGGCTCGACCAGGCATCGCCCTGGCCTTGCGGCATCCAGTATTGCCGAACAAGGTGGCGACGGTATTTGCCGGGGGGGACATTGAAGCCACGGCGCGAGTCCGCGAATACCTTAAAGACTATCCGCCTTCGTCTCCGTCAGTCGCGTTGTTTCGTGATGGCAAAGTCGTCTATATGTTGCAGCGCCACCAGATCGAAAACCGAGAAGCGCAACATATAGCCCGCTCTCTAACCGAGGCTTTTGATGAGTATTGTGTTAAGCAGGCCCGTTAATTCGAGAAGAGGACAGAGAAAAGGCGAAGCCGCCTTTAGCGGTAGGATATTACCTCGATGAGATGACGAGGCATCCCTTTGAGTAGGCATTTAAAATTGACTTCAGATTAAACCGCGTGGGATAATTTCTGAAATGGATTTAAGGACACCGTCATTATGATGATAATTACTAGAAAGCAGAAGTGGTCACAAAGGATTTTGTTGCTTTTAATTGCCGAGTTGGCAAGTGGCATTCTTTTTCTGGATCCCGCGCTCGTCGCCCATGTGAGAAAGTCCAGCGAGGTCAAGGACAAACAAAAAGAAAGCTCTTCGGAGGAACCAAGCAAGATTGCTAATAAGGCAGAAGCCTATTATCACTTTAGTTTGGCGAGGCTGCTGGAAGAAAACGGCGATTTCACTAAGGCGATTGACGAATATAAGAAAGCGATCCAGCAAGACCCGCAATCTTCCTCCGTTTACATCGAATTGGCTAACGCTTATCTTCGCCACAGAAGAGTTCGGGACGCCGTCCAGGAGGCTGAGAATGCGATCCGACTAAACCCAAATAATGTAGACGCTCACAAACTCCTCGGAACGATTTACCTTTCGATTATTGGCAACGAAGACTCTAATCGGACACCTGCGTCTAGTGAGTATTTGAAAAAGGCCGTTAGGGAATACGAAACGATATGTCGTCTTGATGGGTCAGATAGCAACTCACTGCTGACTCTTGGCCGGCTTTATCGTTACGATGGCCAGACGGATAAAGCGATTGCAAGTCTTAACAAACTTCTCGAATTGGTTCCGTCCTCTGAAAATGGTCTTAGCAGCCTGGCCCAAATCTATTCAGATCAGGGTAATTTGAAGGAAGCTATCAATGTCTTTAAGAAAGCGTTGGAAGCCAATCCCGCTTCACCGAAAATCCTGGCCGAACTAGCTCTTACCTATGAACAAAACAAGGACTACAAGAATGCGATAGAAACCTATAAGAAGGCCATGGAAGTGGACGAGGACAGCCTCGATTTGCGCAAAGGGTTGGCGCAGGCTTTGCTTGAAGACGGCCAGGACGAACAGGCCGAAAAAGAGTATCTCAAGATTCTGGAAGCCGACCCCGACGAGGGTAGTGCCTATTTGCGCCTCGGCCAAATATATCGCAAACGACGTGATTATGAAAAAGCATTGGAGAATTTCAACAAGGCCAATACTATCCTGGTTGGCAGTTTAGAAGTCCCTTTTCATATTGCGACCCTTTACGAGGAATTGGGAAAATTTGAAAAAGCGGAGGAAAGATTTCAACAATTGTTGAAATTAACGGAAAAGCCAGCCGGAAATTACTCCCCAGCCGAAATTCAGAACCGCAGCATTTTCTTAACGCATGCGGGCTATATCGCCCAACAACTGGAAAAGTATCCTCAAGCCGTGGAGTACTTCACAGAATTGAAGTCCTTGAGTTCCGAGACTGCTTTGAAAGCCGAAGGTTATATCATCGATACATATCGTGCAGCCAAGCAATTGGACAAGGCTTTGGCTTCTTGCGAGAAAGCCTTGAAAGCCAGCCCGGAAGACAAAGATCTAAAACTCTTATATGCGGATATCCTGGCCGAAAACGGAAGCTCTGAGCAGGCTATTAAGAACCTGCAGCAGATGTTGAGCAATTCCGAAGAGGACGCCAAGATCTATTCATATATGGTGCAGATATATCAGCGCGATAAGAAGTTTAAAGAGGCTGAGAAAGTTCTCATAAGTTCGGAGAAGCATTTCAAGAGCAAGGAATCTTATTTTTTTATGCTGGGTGCTCTCCATGAACGTGAGAAGGAGTACGAGAAAGCCGAATCTGATTTTAAGAAAGTCCTAGAGCTAAATCCTAAACATGCCGCGGCCTTGAACTACTTGGGGTATATGTGGGCCGATCGAGATGTTCACTTGCAGGAAGCGCTTGAATTGTTAAAGAAGGCGGTGGATCTCGAGCCCAATAGCGGAGCCTACTTGGATAGTCTGGGATGGGCCTATTTCAGGCTCAATCAAATCGAAGATGCTGAAACTTATCTAAAGAAAGCATTAGATCGAGTTCGAAAGGACCCGACCATTCACGAACATTTTGGAGATCTGTACTACAAAAAAGGTCAGTATGAGGAAGCACGCCATGCTTGGGAACTTTCTCTTTCATATAACCAAGATGAGGAGGAGAGCCGAAAGGTTCAAAAAAAGGTCGACGATCTAAAAATAAAGCTTGCCTCACTGCAAAAAAAATAGAATCAAATTCATAATGTGTACGGCGGTAAAAAGCTCAATCCAGGGATTGAGCTTTTTTTATGCCGAAGCCGTTTCAATTTGATATCCAAGTGGAATCCAGGCGAATCTCGTTGCGCAGCTATGCCAAGATTAATATAGGGTTGCACATCCTGGGAAGGCGGGAGGATGGCTACCATGAAATTCGGACGATTTTTCAAACTGTCAACCTCTATGATCGGCTTGAGATTGCATTAATTCGGGGACAAGAAATTGAATTTACTTCTGACGATAGAGGACTTGATCCACGCCATAACCTGGTCGTCAGGGCCATATTGTCCTTGAGCCGGTTGAAGAAACTAGACAAAGGCTATCGGGTTCATCTCGAGAAAAGGATTCCTGTCGGAGCCGGTTTGGGCGGAGGCAGCAGCAACGCTGCCGCTGCCATCCACGGAATAAGGCGCTTACTCGACCTAAACTTATCCCATAAGGAATTGTTTGAAATTGGGGGAAGCCTAGGGTCGGATGTTCCCTTCTTTTTTGTTGGGGGCACTGCCCTTGGAGTGGGCAGGGGGGCAGAAGTCTATCCTTTGGAGGATCAGCCTGAAAAATACCTCTTATTGGTTGTTCCCACCTATGCTATTTCCACGGTAGATGCTTATGCGCGTGTGACTTTGCCGTTGACAAAAAAAATTAAGAAAAGTATCATTCCTGTTTTCTGTCCAGGGTACTTAGATAGCCTGGACCGCTGGAATTTCGTAGGAAACGACTTTGAAAAGGTGGCGTTTCGCGATTTTCCAAAACTAAGAGGGATTAAGAAGAACTTACTTGAGACAGGGGCGTTTGCGGCTGGACTGACAGGAAGCGGGTCGGCACTTTTCGGACTTTTTAATTCAAAGCGAGAGTTGCTGAAGGCCAGGCGTGCGATCGAATCCAAACAATTTCGGGTAATCCCAACGAAAACCCTCAGCCGAAAACAATATTGGAACTGCTTAGTGGAATCCCTTCAGTGAGCCATTGGGGCGTCGTCAAGCGGTAAGACACAGGTCTTTGGAACCTGCATTCGGAGGTTCGAATCCTCCCGCCCCAGCCAAAGCTTATTCCTTTGTTTTTCTTACCTAGAAAGCCAGATTGTTCTCGGGTCGTGGATATCGTTTCGTACCTTAAGATTTGGGAGTGGATCACCCTTGCACGATGACATAAAGATTTTCACAGGGAATGCCAACCGGCCATTGGCGGAGGAGATCTGTGGCTCTTTGAAACTCCCCTTGGGTCATTCTTCTGTATCCCGTTTCAGTGATGGAGAGGTGTATTTTCAAATTTTAGAGAATGTCCGAGGCAAGGACGTCTTCGTCATTCAGCCCACCTGTAGACCCGTGGATACCACATTGGTCGAGCTCTTGTTAATGATTGATGCCTTCAAGAGGGCGTCAGCACGAAGAATTACCGCCGTGCTGCCGTATTTTGGTTATGCTCGCCAGGATCGAAAGGACAAGCCGCGAGTCCCAATTTCGGCCAAGTTGGTGGCTGACGTCTTGTCCACTGCCGGAGCCAGCAGGGCTTTGACAATGGATCTACACGTACCGCAAATCCAGGGATTTTTTGATATTCCGGTAGATCACCTTTTCGCAGCGCCGGTGATGATTGATTATTTCCAGAAACTTAGTCTTCCTGATTTGACCGTTGTCTCACCCGATGCAGGCGGTACCGAAAGAGCCCGGGCCTATGCCAAAAAATTGAATGCCAATTTGGCAATTATTGATAAGCGACGTGTGGAAGCCAATGTAGCAGAGGTCGTGCGCATCGTGGGAGAAGTGGAAGGTCGAACGACGCTGATCGTGGATGACATTGTTGACACAGCCGGAACGCTGATTAAGTCGGCTGAAGCGATCGTGCAGCAAGGGGCCAAGAAGGTTTATGCCTGTTGCACCCACCCGGTCTTATCCGGACCTGCGGTACAACAAATCAACGAATCAAGTTTGGAGCAAGTCGTCGTAACCAATTCCATTCCGCTTTCGCCAGAAGCAAAAAAGTCAGGGAAAATTAAGATGCTTAGTGTGGCGGATTTATTAGGCAAGGCTATCAAATCCATTCATGAAGAAAGTTCGGTGAGTTCTTTGTTCATTTAAGAGCAATGAGGTATTGAGTCATGGAAGAGTTTAATGTCACTGCTGAAATTAGAAATCAAACAGGCAAAAATGCAGCCAGGCGATTGAGGGCAGCCGGTAAAATCCCAGCCATTCTGTATGGCCGCCAGGAAGACTCCGTGGCCTTAAGCCTGAATCCCAAAGAGCTTTCGGCCATCCTTCATTCTGGAACAGGTCATAATACTATTTTTTCCTTGGAAATTCAGGAACGTGGCACCACCAGTGTAATGATAAAAGACTGGCAATTTGATCCTATCAAAGACAATCTTCTTCATGCAGACCTTGTGAGAATTGTTATGGATAAGGCGTTGCAGGTGAAAGTTCCAATCACCGCGGTGGGAGAGGCGAAAGGGGTCAAGGTACAAGGGGGAATTTTTGAGTTTGTTTTGCGAGAAGTTGAAGTTGAATGTTTGCCTTCGGACATCCCAGAGCATATTACCATCGACGTTTCCAATCTGGAGATTGGCGCCAACTTCCGAGTTTCTGACCTGCCGCTCGATCCTAAGATCAAGATTCTGTCTGAGGCAGACCTCGTCGTGGCTCATGTGATTGCGCCCAAGGAAGAAAAGGTTCCAGAACCGGCTGTCGAAGCGGTTGTGGCTGAACCCGAGGTTATTAAGAAGGGTAAGGTTGCTGAGGAAGGTGAAGAAGGAGAGGCCAAGCCTGAGGAGAAGAAAGAGAAAGAGAAAAAATAAAGCGGAAACAGCTCGAGCTTACAGCATTGATCAATGCTTTTTAGAAAGGTTGTTGTTGGCCTTGGAAATCCCGGGCTACAGTACCAAAATACTCCACACAACTTGGGATTCGAGGTGGTGGATTTGCTTGCATCCAGGAGCAGGGCGAGTTGGGAAACGAAGGAGGGTTTTGCCTTAACCACTCGAATGAGTCTTGGAGATAACAATATTCTCTTGGCAAAACCTCAAACTTTTATGAATCTGAGCGGGAAGTCAGTGGCTGGGCTGCTGGACAAGTATGAAGTCTCCGTTAACGATTTTATTGTGGTTTGTGATGATCTGGCTCTCCCTTTTGGGAAAATCAGGATTCGTGGTCAAGGGAGTTCGGGGGGTCATAAAGGATTGGAATCAATCATTGATCATCTCAATAGTAGTGGATTTACACGAGTGAGACTGGGGATAGCTCCAGAGATTGAAGTTTTCGACGCGGCCAGTTATGTCCTTAGCCCTATCCCAAAGGAACTCAGGGACGTGTCTGAACAAATGGTTAGGCAAGGGAAAGAAGCGGTTGAAATGATTTGTTCCTTGGGACTTGAAGCGACGATGAATAGATTTAATTAAAAGACACTGCAAGCGACTAGCCTCCAATCGGTGGTTATAAGGAGTCAATGCTAATGAAAACCTATGAAGTCATGTTTATTATTATCCCCAATGCAGCGGAAGAGGAGATTGACAAAGTCATTGGGCAAATGGAAGCAGGCGTCAAAAGCATGCAGGGTGAGGTTGTCAGCGTGGAAAAGATGGGAAAAAGAAAACTTGCCTATCGAATCGGCAAATTTGAAGAAGGCTTTTATGTTCTATTCAATATCAAAGCCAACGGTGAGGTGGTAAAAGAATTTGAGCGCCGCTTGAGAGTTGCCGACTCAGTCCTTAGATATATAACGGTACGTGTGGACAAGGCCTTAAAGCGAGTGGAAAAGGTCAAAGCGATTCGATTAAAGAAAGTCCGGCGAAAATCCCGGGGAGTTCAGCCCGAAGCCACTGCTACCGGCATCTAAAATAGTCATATTTTTGTTATGTTATAAGGATAAGGAGATGATTCATGGCGTATGCACCCAGGCCCGCTGGTTCAGGGGGGCAGCCCAAAAAGCAATTCATCCGGCGGAAGAAAGTTTGCAAATTCTGCGTCGAGAAGATCGATTACATTGATTACAAGGACTCCCGCCTTTTGTTTCAATTCATTCCCGAGCGTGGAAAAATATTACCAAGAAGAATCTCTGGTGTGTGTGCTCCGCATCAGCGCAAGCTGATGGAGGCTATTAAGAAAGCCAGAAACATTGCCCTGTTGCCCTTTACGGCGGACTGAAGTCTTTCATAAGGCTTAGAAGGCAAATTATTTCGAGGGAGCATTCATTTTATGGACATTATTTTGAGAGAGAAAATTGAAAAGCTTGGGACCAAGGGAGACATCGTGCACGTGAGCGATGGTTATGCTCGCAATTTTTTGCTTCCCAAGAAGTTGGCTATGGTCGCCACTCCCGCCAATATCCGTCAAATCGAACAGGAAAAGGCCGCCGCGGTGCGTCGTGAAGCAGTCGAGAAACAGGAAGCCGAAGCGCTGGCCCAGCAACTTTCCAGGGTATCCCTGAACTTAAGCCGCAAGGTCGGCGAGCATGACGTTCTGTACGGCTCGGTGACCTCGATGGATATTGCGGAAGCGCTGGAAGCCAAAGGCTTCACCATTGACAAGCGCAAAATAGAGTTGACAGAGGCTATCAAGTCTCTTGGCAAATTTGATATTCCCGTCAAGGTGCACCGAGAGGTCACGGCTCTTGTAGGTCTGGTAGTTTCTAAGGAAGATTAAGTCATTCCATTCATATTCTCTGCAGAGTTTTAGAGTGTTGTGGTTTATAACTAAAAGTAGCGAGCAACCTCGGACCGTCCAGGAGTGCGATTCTATAGCCCCGGACCCCTCACCCGGCCTTCGGCCACCCTCTCCCATTGGGAGAGGGGCTGGGGGTGAGGGGACGGCAGCTTAACAAATTTGACCGAAGTTTGAACTTATTCGCCACCAAGTAACCCTAGTGGTAAGTTTCCCTCAAGATGCCCACCGATATCACCCTTGAAAGAGGTCTACCCCATAATATCGAAGCCGAGCGGTGTGTGCTGGGCGCTATCATTTTAGACAACGCTCTTATTAATCAAGCCATCGAGATGCTGAGCAGGGAAGACTTCTATTCTGGAAGTCATAAACTGGTTTTTGAGAATATGCTCAGTCTCACCGAAAAATCAAAAGCCATCGATTTCGTTACACTTACGGAGGAAATCCGCAATGGGGGACAGTTAGAGGCCGTAGGTGGAGCCTCATTTGTATCCTCTTTGATCGATGGAGTTCCCAGATTAGCCAATCTTGAGTTTTATGCACGAATCGTTCACGAAAAATCAACTCTCCGAAATCTCATTAAGAAATCGAATGAAATAATCAACACCTGTTACGACCAGCAGGAAGACGTCGATGCCATCTTAGATTCGGCAGAGAAAGTGATATTTGATCTGGCAGAGTCGAAGATTCACTCAGGATTTGTCAGCATCAACGAGATTGCCAAGAAGAGTTTCAAGAAGATTGAAACTGCAGCCAGTCGAAAACAAATGGTGACCGGTATACCCACCGGTTACACCGAATTCGACAACTTAACTTCAGGACTCCAGAACTCCGACTTGGTCATTATTGCAGCCCGCCCTTCCATGGGCAAAACGGCCCTCAGCCTGAATATAGCAACCCACGCCGCTGTCGCAGCCAAGAAAACAGTCGGTCTTTTTAGCCTGGAGATGTCCAGTGACCAACTTCTGTTGCGTATCCTCTGTTCGGAAGCGCGCATAGACGCACACAAACTAAGAACCGGCTTTCTCAACAAAGAGGAATGGAGTAAGATTGCGCACGTTCTTGGCGTATTGACTCAGTCAAAGATTTTCATTGACGACACTGCTGGGCTTAGTTTACTGGAAATGCGGGCCAAGGCAAGGAGACTCAAGGCAGAGCATGGACTGGACCTGTTGATTGTCGATTACCTGCAATTGATGTCGGGAGGCAAAGCCCGGTTTGAAAGTCGCCAGCAGGAAATCTCGAGCATTTCTCGAGGTCTGAAAGGATTGGCTAAAGAGTTGGATATTCCACTCATTGCCTTGTCGCAATTGAGTCGTGCTCCGGAAACCCGAAGTGGCGACCACCGGCCTCAGCTTTCAGATCTCAGGGAATCCGGATCCATCGAGCAAGATGCAGATTTAGTGGCATTTATTTTCCGCGAAGAAATCTATAAACAATCCGAAGAAAATAAGGGAATTGCGGAAATCATTATTGGGAAACAGCGAAACGGCCCAATTGGGTCTGTGAAACTTGCTTTCCTCAGAGAATTCACTCGTTTTGAGAATCTTTGGCGAGAGTAAGACGAGACTTTCCATTGGAGTTCGATTCTGGCTGAGTTCTTCTGAGCCTGATCAGGAGGATGATTTCCGAGACAGATGGATCTGTGATCAGATTCCCTCCTATCCGTTACATCATCACTCCTTGATTCTGCCTCGAAAAAAATTTGGTTACCGCCAGAACATGGATATAGAGAAATTCATGCGAGGAAAGCGTCCGACTTGGGCAGAAGTGAACCTTGATCACCTGGAATCTAATTTTCGGATGGTGAAAGAGATCCTGGGTCGAGTGATGGCGGTTGTTAAAGCCGATGCCTATGGCCATGGGGCCCTCCCCGTGGCTCAACGGCTGGAAAGATGCGGGGTGAATTCTCTTGCCGTGGCCGTTCTGGAAGAAGCGTTGGAACTGCGCAAGATGGGAATTCGCTGTCCAATATTGCTTTTCAACGGATTCTGGTCTGGCCAAGAAGAAGAGATTGTGCATAATAACCTCACCCCTGCGGTGTTCAGCCTTCGAATGGTTCAGGATTTGGCTCGGGTGGCAAATCGTCTAAAGACAAAAGCAACGTATCATTTCAAGATCGATACGGGAATGTCACGTTTGGGGGTAGATTGGACAAAGGCAGTAGAAACCGTGGAAGATTCCTCCTCGGAGCAATCGGTGATCTGTGAAGGGATCTATACTCACTTAAGCTCGGCAGAAATTGCTGGAAGTCCCTCCAACAGGATTCAAATAGAGCGATTTCAAAATATCGTAAAGAGTCTCGAACTCAAGAATTTCCCATTGAAATGGCGCCACGTGGCCAACAGTGCCGGGATTCTAAACCTCCGTTACGGTTGGTTTGATGGGGTTCGTCCGGGACTGGTTTTGTACGGGATTAGTCCATTGGAGCAAGCTGTCGAGATGCCTCTTCAACCCGTGCTTTCCTTCAAGACACGGATTATGCAACTGAGACGAGTTCATAAAGGGACGTCTATTGGATATGGCGGGGCTTACAAGACCGATCAGGAAAGTCTAATCGCCACATTGCCGGTTGGGTATGCCGATGGATTGAGTCGTTTGTTATCGAATAAGGGAAGTGTTTTGATTCGAGGTCATAAGGCTGCAATCGTAGGACGGATTAGCATGGACCTGACTCTGATCAATGTTACCCACGTTCCTTCCGTTCAAGTGGGCGATGAAGTTGTTTTGATAGGAAAGCAAGGGACTCTGGAAGTTGTAGCCAACGATCTTGCCCGACTGACCTTGACCATTCCTTATGAAATTCTTTGCGGGATCAGCCGGAGAGTACCTCGCATCTACGTTGGAGCCTAAGTATGGACAGCCCTAATGGCGGCAATCTATGAGCAAAATAAGGTCTCATTTTGTTTGTCAGAACTGTGGATACATGGCCAGCAAGTGGATGGGGAAATGCTCGGATTGCGGCGAGTGGAATTCGATGATCGAGGAGAGGACACCTACGTCAAGCAGCTCCCCTGGTATATCCAGAGGTCCCGGTGACCTTTCGCCCATCGCCTTCAACGAGGTGGCTAGCCAGGAGAACACAAGACTCTCTTCCGGAATCGCCGAGTTCGATCGAGTCTTAGGAGGCGGGATTGTGCCAGGTTCGCTCATTCTGATCGGAGGAGACCCTGGAATTGGAAAGTCGACGCTTCTTCTTCAAGTCGCCAATTTGCTGCAAAGGCAGGAAAGCACCGTGTTGTATGTCTCCGGCGAAGAGTCCGAAAAGCAGATCAAAATGCGAGGCGACCGGCTTGGTATGCAACCCACAAAACTTTTTTTGCTGACTGAAACTTGCCTGGAGCGAATTCTAGAGTGTATCAATCAATTAGCTCCGCAAATCATCATCTTAGATTCCGTTCAGACTGTGTATTCTGACAAGCTACCCTCAGCTCCGGGATCCATTAGTCAGGTGCGAGAAGTTGCCACTCAATTTTTGTTCTTGAGCAAGCATCGTTCAATTCCCACTTTTCTGATCGGACATATCACCAAAGACGGCTCCCTAGCCGGCCCGAAGGCTCTTGAACACATTGTTGACACAGTGCTATACTTCGAAGGCGAAAGGTATCACAGTCATCGTATCGTTAGAACTGTGAAGAACCGCTTCGGAGCCGCCAATGAATTGGGGGTCTTCGAAATGACGAATGAGGGCTTGGTACCTGTCGAAAACCCTTCCAAACTTTTCCTAGCCGAAAGACCAAAAGGGGCAGCCGGATCCGTCGTTATTTGTTGCGTCGAAGGATCGAGACCTTTATTGGTAGAGTTGCAGGCTTTAGTCAGCGGCACCAGTTATGTCAGTCCGCGAAGGATGGCTGCGGGTGTTGATCCGAACCGTGTCTCGCTGATGTTGGCCATGCTGGAAAAGCGTTTGGGACTTCATCTCCTCAGCAGTGACGTTTACGTCAACGTAGCTGGAGGGCTCAACGTGGATGAGCCGTCGGCGGACTTAGGCATCGTGGCAGCGGTTGTTTCAAGTTATCGGAATCTGGCCGTTAATCCCAGCACCGTGATTTTTGGGGAGGTTGGCTTGGCCGGGGAGGTAAGAGGAGTTAGCCAGGCACTTTTGAGAATTCGTGAAGCGGCGTCGCTTGGATTTAAGAAATGCCTTCTTCCAAGAAATAGCCTCCCATTATCACATTTGGAGTCAGAAATTGAACTCATTGCGATTGAATCGGTGCAAGAGTCATTCGATGTTTTGTTTAACTAAGACGAATTATAGTCCGATAAACAAATTAACACACCGACTTGTGTATCAAAGTCTATATGCTTGAATTAATTCTCATGAATTTACCTTCTTAATAAAACGATTGGAGGTGGGACTGCTTGCTCGAAATATTAATCATTCGCTTTGTCTTTGCCATCGTATTAATTGTGACATCATATTATTTTCAACCTTTTGGGTTACCTCGGAATTTATCCATTCTTTTCGGTATGTTTGGCGCGGGTGCGATCATCCTCTTTGAAGCCCGACTCAGAAAGGCCTCCTTGAAGAGGTTGATTGGGGCTGCTGCGGGATCAATTTTGGGAATCTTCGGGGCCACGATGATTAGCAGTATGTTGGCAAAAACGACCATCGAGCCCAAAACTTTATCTTTTTTACAAATCGGGTTGTTCCTGTTTATGGCTTATATTGGTCTCATTTCAGGCGCGAACAAAGGTGATCTATTAAACCTCGCAGCACTCGGTGGAATTTTTGGGGGAGAACGCCCAACTAAGAAGAGCTATAAGATTCTCGATACCAGTGTCATCATTGACGGGAGAATTGCAGATATTTGCGAAACAGGCTTTGTCGACGGAATCTTAATCATTCCTCAGTTTGTTCTTCGCGAGCTGCAGCAAGTAGCTGACTCGGCGGATTCCTTAAAACGCAACCGGGGTCGGCGAGGCCTGGATATCTTGCAACGAATTCAGAAAATGGCGGGAATTACAGTTCAAATAGTGGAGACGGACTATCCAAACATCCGTGAGGTTGATTTAAAACTCATAGAACTGGCCAAAGAAACGGAAGCCAAGATCGTTACCAACGATTTCAACCTGAACAAGGTTGCCCAATTACAAGGTGTTGAGGTTCTCAATATTAACGAGTTGGCCAACTCATTGAAGCCTGTGGTACTTCCTGGGGAAACCATGAAGGTGTTCATATTGAAAGAGGGAAAAGAATACAACCAAGGAGTTGCTTACTTGGATGATGGTACAATGGTTGTGGTGGATAATGCCAGAAAGATGATAGGTAAGACCATTGATACTTCAGTCACTAGTGTTCTTCAGACAACCGCTGGCAAGATGATTTTCGGCCGCTACGAAGAAAGATCCAGTAAAATTGAAGTTGTGAGCCAATGAGGGCCGTCGCCATCATTCCTGCAGCCGGCACAGGCACCCGCATGAAGTCTCCGAGCCCGAAGCAGTTCTTGAGTCTCGAAGGCTCTCCCATCATCATCCACACCCTCCGCAAGTTTGCACGCTGTAAACTTATCCAGAAAATCATTGTTCCCTTGAGAAAAGCAGATATGGCTCAGTTTCAATCGCTGTTAGAGACGGAGGGGCTTGCCACAATTGTACAGACAGTTGCAGGCGGTCTTCATCGGCAAGATTCGGTTTACAACGGCTTTAAGGAAATAGAAGATGAGTCGACGGTCGTCGTCATTCATGATGCTGTGCGACCTTTTGTAGATGTTGAGTCTCTGGAAGCGGTCATTCGAGAAGCGAGTCATAAAGGAAGTGCCATATTGGCCATTCCCTGCGTCGACACGGTGAAACAGATCGAAAGAAACCTGGTGGTGGCTACACTTCCCCGGGACAAAATTGTTCTGGTCCAAACACCTCAGGCGTTCCGCTATGGTCTACTAAGAGAAGCTTTCGAGAAAGCACAGACGGACCACTTTTATGCCACGGATGAGTCCTGCCTGGTGGAGCGACTTGGTTATGAAGTGGTCGTGTTGCGCGGCAGCGAACAGAACATCAAAATCACCAAGCC
>QHZQ01000020.1:23322-23795 GCA_003224725.1 Acidobacteriota bacterium
GCCTCTCGCCAAGTCCTCGATTAACTCAAAGTACCCTTACTCCTGCAAAACTCAATGACAGCTCGAGCTCGTTTCGCACCCAGTCCCACGGGCCACTTGCACGTGGGCAACGCCCGAACGGCCCTATTCAATTGGCTCTTTGTGAAGAAGAATCAAGGTACATTTATCCTGAGAATTGAAGACACGGATCTGGCACGCTCGGAAGAGCGCTTCGAAAACTTCATTTTCGAAGACCTGAGATGGCTTGGCATGCAGTGGGAAGAAGGGCCCGATATCGGAGGGAGCATGGGCCCCTACCGACAAAGTGAGCGGATTGAACTCTACCAAGAGAAAGCTCGAGAATTAATCAAAATTGGAAAGGCCTATTATTGTTTTTGTAGTGAAGCAGAGTTATCAGATCAAGCAGAAAAGGCAAAACAGGCGGGTATTGCCTGGAAGTATCCAGGCACGTGCCAATTTCTTTCGGGGACAGA
>QHZQ01000661.1 GCA_003224725.1 Acidobacteriota bacterium
CTGCCAGCGTACCTGGGTCTGGTCTACCAGCCTCAAATAGGCCTCGTGGACCAACGCCGTGGGCTGTAGCGTGTGATCGGGACGCTCGCGGCGGAGATAATGAGCAGCCAGCCGGCGAAGTTCATCGTAGACCAGGGGCATCAGCTCGTGAAGCACTTCCTGACGGCCGTTGCTCCATTCCAGGAGTATCTGGGTTATCTCTCTTGGAGAGCGTTCCATCGCATGATCTCCTCTGTAACTGGCTGCGAACACATTGGAAACCGAACCTGGTTCAGAAGAAGCCGATCGTTTTCGGTTCGAATCTGCTGAATGTCGGAAGTTTGGCGATGCAGGAACAAAACTATTACATTCCTGCAAACAAGGCTCTGTCAAGCAGAATTTTGCCTAGAAGCCTTTCGTCCGGGCTCGCCGCGCCCATTGGCTTAGGGGCGCGGCGAGCCCGGACGAGCAAAATTGTGCGCGACGCCACCCCGCGCGGAAGCGCGGGGCTTAGAAAAAGTTACAGATTTCCGAAGGCGATCTGACACACCCCCAAAATAGGTCACTGTATTCTTGAATCAGGGTCCTTAAGTTCAACGAGTCCGAGGCAGGCTTCTTCTCGTTGCCAGCCTATGGCTCACTTTGACACACTCAAAGCGATAAAGAACTCCTTATTGCCTTCCGCCCCCAAGATGGGGGAGTCGAGAATCCCTTCAACCCTGTATCCCAAGTTCTCGGCGGCTGACTTGATTTTTTCGATGACCTGCTGATGTTTCTTGGGATTGGTAACCAGCCCTCCCTTTTCCACTTGGCCTTTGCCCACTTCAAATTGAGGCTTAATGAGACAAATGATCTTGGTATTCGGTTTTGCAAAAGGCCTCAGGGTGGGCAAAACCAACGTGAGCGAAATGAAGGAGAGGTCCAGGGTAATAAGATCAACTGGCTCGCCAATGTCCTCAAATTTCAGATAGCGCGCATTCAGGCCCTCGATGGCGAGAACCCGGCGGTCACTGCGAAGTTTCCAGTCGAGTTGATTATGGCCGACATCGACAGCATAAACCTTGCACGCACCCCGCTGCAGAAGGCAATCGGTAAATCCTCCGGTCGAGGCTCCAAGGTCCAGGCAGATCCACCCGTGGATGTCTGGAGCAAAGGTATCGAGAGCGGTCTCGAGCTTCGTGCCCCCTCTGGAAACATAAGTTCGAGGGAGGCGCTTCAATCTGATGGAGGAGGAAGGATCCACCTTGATACCTGGCTTATCAATGCGCTGCTCATTCACCAGAACCGCACCTTCCAGAATCAACGCTTGGGCCTGCTGGCGGCTTTCTACCAACCCGCGGTCATAAAGAAGTTTGTCAATTCGTTCTTTCATGGATTTGGGAGTACAGTGGCTGGACACCGCTTTAGTCTGATACGGACAGGATACAACACTCGACACGATCCTGGATGTCTGCTGCGATCTTCTGGGCGGCGGACTCCAATAGAGACTAAGACTGTCGGGAGGGGGTAACCTTCACGCCTAACTTTTGTGGGTGACGTGGCTTGGAAGCGTAGTGACCCTCAATAAACGTCCTAATTTTTTCGTAGATGCCATCAGCATCAATACCGTACTTGGCGTGAAGCAGATTCGGACTGCCATGAGGAATGAGGCGATCTGGAACACCAATGCGCAAAATCTTACAGCCCTGGATATTTCTGGACTCGAGCAATTCCATGACGGCACTTCCAAATCCCCCCATCAGGGCCGCTTCTTCGACTGTAATCAAGAAAGACTTCTCATGAGCCAGGCAAGAAATGAGCTCTTCGTCCAGAGGTTTGATAAACCGGGCACTGATCACCGTAGCCGAGATGCCATCGGCCGCGAGCTTTTCTGCTGCTTTCAATGAAGGATGGACCATGGTGCCAATGGCAAGGACGGCACAATCCCGACCGTCTTGCAGGATTTCAGCTTTGCCCAGTTCCAGCAGGCGGAATTGTTCATCCAGCTTCACCCCGAGACCATTGCCCCGAGGATAGCGCACCGCTGTGGGGTGAGGGGTTTCAATAGCCGTGTAGATCATGTGTTGCAATTCGTTTTCGTCTTTCGGCGCCATCACGATCATGTTGGGAACGGCGCGTAGATAAGCCACGTCGTAGAGCCCATTATGAGTGGGCCCATCCGCACCGACGATCCCCGCCCGATCGATGGCAAAGGTCACCGGAAGATCCATGATGCAGACATCATGAATCACTTGATCGTAAGCCCTCTGCAAGA
>QHZQ01000663.1 GCA_003224725.1 Acidobacteriota bacterium
CGAGTCAGTATCTGTTCTCACTGGACAACGGCTTTCCGTCCGTAAATGCCACACCTCCAGTCCTCGATCCGACCTTGCTGAACAATCAGGGCATCAACGTGTTCAGCCGGGAAAGCGGCAAGCTTCCCCGAATCTACAATTGGAATTTCACAGTGCAACGTGAGATCACACCCAACTTGACGATTGAAGGCGCCTATGTCGGCAACCACGGGACGCGGCTGATCGCGGGCTTTTTGAAACAGCTCAATCAAAACGATTACAGCGTGCTTTCCATGGGCGACAAGCTGCTGCAGCAGATCGACAGCGAGGCTGAGGCGCAGGCACTGGGGGTTCCCTATCCGTACCCAGGCTTCACGGGAACGGTGGCTCAGGCATTACGCCCATACCCGCAGTATCATGACATCTCAGATCCCCAGGCAACCGTGGGAGAAAGTGATTACAATGCCCTCCAGGTAAAGGCTATGCAACGCACCACTCATGGTCTGGATTTCTTGATATCGTATACACTCTCCAAGAACATCACGACGGTCGATGATGCCTTTGGCTGGGGCGGCTTTGGAGTTCTGGGCGCTGTCAATGCCAAGAATCTTTCCCTGGAACGCGGCTTGGCAGTGGACACCACATTCACCAACAGTCGCGGAGACCGCACTCACAACCTGGTGCTGAGTTTTGGTTATGAATTGCCTTTCGCTAAGCACGCGCAGCGACGAGTGGCTAAAGAAGTAGTCGGTGGCTGGCGAGTTAACGGCATCTTCCAATACGCCAGCGGCGCCGCTTTGCCTCTTTCTCCTTACTATCCGAATAACCTGGCTAACGTGATTTTCAACAATGAGGGAAGGTATGATCGCGTCCCAGACATCGCAATTCGCAACAATGTCTCAAATGCTTCTCCAGGAGTTAGTTTTATGTTCAATCCGGACGCGTTCCGTGACCCGCAACCTTTCACGCTGGGTAACGCTGCTCGCACCTATGGAGACCTGAGAGGCTTCCCGTTCTTTAATGAAGATCTTTCCATCACCAAACAATTCCAGGTAAGGGAGAGCAAGAGGCTCGAATTACGCATGGACGCCTTTAATTTGCTCAATCGCAGTGTCTTCAATGACCCGAGTACGGCCTTCTATGATACGCCTCGCATCCAAAGTGGTCGGGCCATTGGTTATGGGACCTTCTTCGGCCGAAAGAACTTCTCGCGGCAACTCCAGCTCTCGCTGAAGTTTGTGTTTTAGTCTCGCGTGCCGGTGAGTGCAGATGACTTTGAATCCGTCGACCATGAAGAGCATGAAGGGCATGAAGAGGCCGTCAAGGGGTCCAGGAGGTCAAAACTACTGACTTACTTGAGAGACTGTCAGGCATCAAACAAGGCTTCCTGATCCACTTTAATGTGGAGCGGTTAGCGGATGTTCTGAGGATTTTCGTGTTTTGATCCTTCATGGTCTTCATGTTCTTCATGGTATTAGACGGGTAGCCACGATAAATGGGCGTTTCAAATTCGTGGTTTGGACCTTGGTCATTTTGGTTGTGGGAGCCGCCATCCCAAGCCAGCCTCTGGCAAAGAGTCGCCGCTCGGAGAGCGGCTCCGACATTCAGTTGGTTTGTTCTCTCAAACACTCGGTCGGTGTACCCTGGAATGATTTCAGCAATTCCTCTCATACTGGCCTGTCTGGTCTTCGCACAGGCCCAGAGCACACCGCTCCGTATTCCTGACAACATCCAGACGTTGCTTGACGCCCATCAATATATCCAAGCGGAGCAAGCTGTCCAAAGTGAATTGGAACATTCTCCAAATTGGGAGACTGGACATCTGCTTCTCGCTCAAATCTACAACCTAACGGGACGCTATGATTTGGCCGAGCGCTCGGCACTGGGGGCCATTCGCCAGCGCGAGTCGCTGGATGGTTTCATGCTTTTGGCCCTGGCCACCATGCGTCTGCAGAAATTGAATGAATCGATTGAGTGGCTGGATAAAGCGGCCCTGCGGGAGCCAGACAATCCCGAGATTTATAAGCTGCTGGGTCTGGATTACGCTTTGGGAGGGATGTTGAAGGAATCCGAGAAAGCTTTCCGACACGCTACTGAACTGGGACCCAAGAATTGGGAGCTCAACTATTTGCATGGCCGGGCCTTGTACGAGCGCGAGTTATTGCCCGACTCCCAAAAGTCCTTGCAACATGCGATTGAGCTAAAGCCTTCTTCGACCAGGTCGTGGACCGCTCTGGGTCAGGTTCAAGAAAAACTCCGCAACCTCTCCTCGGCCGAGGACAGCTACCGCAAGGCTCTCGAACTCT
>QHZQ01000664.1 GCA_003224725.1 Acidobacteriota bacterium
AGTCACGAGATTGATCTGCCGTGTGACTTTCGGGGATCCGGCAGCAACCTGGGGCCCCACCTTTCCCTGATTGGAGCTTTCTTTTTGGACTTCATCGGCTTCCAGTCCCGAACTAATCGCGCGCGAGGCCATGACTTTTTGAGGAACGCCGTCCTCGAAGACCTCAAATTCCTCAGGCCGGAGGCCTTTTATCTGCCGACCCTTCTTATCCGTGACTACCACGTCCAGGAGCACCTCGGTAACACCGATCTTGAGCGCATCTTCGCTTGTTGCGCTTGATTGAGGAAGACTTTGCGGAGTGAATCCGAATAACGACAAGGCAAGTAAACCAGTTACCAGTTTTTTTCGCATAAACAATTAGGAGAAGACACTTATTATATTATGAGGAGATAGACCGTCGCGCCGCTGCCAGCTAAGTAGCGAGCAACCCCAGACCGCCCAGGATTACGGCTCCATCGGCGACTGACCCCTCACCCGGCCTGCGGCCACCCTCTCCCAATGGGAGAGGGGCTGGGGGTGAGGGGACCGCAGGTTAACAAACTTGACCAAACTTTAAACTTCACCGCCACCTAGTGGGACTAGTGGGACTAGCCGCTTCCAAAAAAAACCGGAACTACCATTTTAGGAAACTGGCAGTTCCGGTGCAAAGGGAATTTCCGGATGATAGGTTTAGAACATGAACTTGATGGCAAATTGCGCAATCCGTTTGCCGTATTTTCCAGAAGTATAACCGAAAAGGTCGTTGGTGAGGTTGCCGTGATCGAAGCTCAACTGTAGCCTCGGGTCACTATTGACGAAGGTGTCAAGGGGGTGGTTCAGGAAATTGTAACAAGAGAACCGGAACTGGAGCTTGCGGTTTTCGTTGTTTCCAATCTGAAAATTCTTGAAGATGGACAGGTCATGGTTCATGAACCTTGGCCCGCGCACGTAGGGAAACTGGAACACCCCATTCTGACCCGGAGAAGGAGCGCCAAAGCAAGCCCCGTTGATGTACTGACCGTCCGCAAGCCCCTCGCGGGGGTCGCAGAGCAGCAGCGGTTGGACCTGGATGGCGTCGGTCCCGGTAATCAACGCCTGACCAATCGAGACCCCATTGGCGTCAGTCCCACTCACATTGAAGTTGGTGTTTTGAGAGTTCGTGCCTATATTCACTCCGCTTTCCAGAATGGTAATTCCAGAGAATTGCCATCCATTGATCAGCGCTTTCCCGACAACATTGCCTTTGAAGAAATTGGGCATCAGCCAACTATACGCGATGTTGAGAACATGGGTCCGGTCGTAGGAAATAACCCCATAGTCGCGGCTGCGGATTTCATCCACATTTTCCCCAGCTCCGACCTGGCCATTCCGATTCTGAAAGCCGAGGTTCTTGCCAAAGGTATAAGCCACAGAGTAAGTCAGTCGGCCGGTCTGGCGCGCTAGTAGCATTTGCAAGGAATTGTAGTTCGAATACTGAAAGTGGTCGAGGAAGCTGATGTTTCCGTAATTGACCAATGCCCGGTAATCATCAAAATTAGCGCCGGCTTTCCCAAGCGTTGCACCCGCTGGCACTGAGTTTAGATTCCTGCTGCCGATCAAATACTGGGTATGTGTTCCCACATAGGAAGTTTCCAAAACCATCTGCTTGGGAAGTCGCTGGGAGACGGTGAAGTTCCAACTGTGCGTCCTGGGTTGCTTATCATCATTCCTACTTAATACCGTGAGACCGGTCTTCTGCCGTTCCGGCTCGCCGTTGTCGACGTCACTGAGGAGTATACTGCCCAGATTGGTCGTTAGGGTTGTGGGCGGATATACTAGAGCCCCAGACTGCTGCGCGTCGTGGTAATTGAAGATCCCGTAACCGCCTCGCAGAACTGTGTTCTTGAACAATGAATAAGCCACTCCCACACGGGGTCCAAGGGCCACACTTTGCCCAGAGGCTCCTGAGAGCGGAACGTTGGGATCGATGTTATGGCTGAGCACGCCAGTGTATTTGATTAGATCGGCTGGATTGTTGCTGTAACTTGAGGTGTCAAAAATGGCGTAGGCCGCTCCATTCCGGCCATACCAGGGGCCCAGATGGGAAAGCCGCAGACCCAATTCCAATGTGAAGTTGGGTTTGACCTTCCAGCTATCCTGGAGGAAGCCCTCCACCACGTTGTAGGCCGCATCGTTCACAAGATTCTTTGTTTGCTCCGAATATCCCGCCAGGTGACCTAACAGCAAGTCAGCATAGTCGTTCCCAGTATTTAAGCTGCCCCAACTGGCCACTTGCAACACACCGTTAGAACTGCCACTATTCGGTTGCTTGTTGATAATGTTTTCATAGAAGAAGCCTGCCTTGAGAGTATGGGTCCGATAGACCTTTGTGACATTGTCTCCGAAGGTAGTCAGGTGCTTGGTAGCAAACAGGACCGGATCAAACCCCCCGGGAGCGAAAATGCTGGCGATGCCGCTTCCCCAGTCTGTGAACGAAGGGATCTGGTCCAACCCACTCTTAAACAAGCCAGGGTGGTTGTAGCCAATTGCCTTGCGAGATACTTTAGTGGGGTCTTCAAACTGGTTCGGGAAATCGATAAAGGTGTAACCAAAGGTAA
>QHZQ01000021.1:0-4698 GCA_003224725.1 Acidobacteriota bacterium
GGAATGGGAGTGTGAGCGGTCCCCGAAACATCCAGTTGGGTGTTAGAATCATCTTTTGACTGCCCGCACCTTTAGCTCTCACAGGCCAGGCTTGCGGGAGGAGGAAGCCCGGGTTCTACTGGATCGTATCCTCTATCGAAACGGCAAAGAACTGTTCATCGACCGAGGGTAGTGCTGGCTGACGATTAACCACCGCTCAAGGGCTTCACCCCATAAGCGCTAACTTTATGAAGTTTTCCCCCTACGGCCGGAAGAACGAAACGCCAAGACCGCCAAGGGCGCCAAGAAAAGAGAACGCAACTTGGTCTGTCGCCTTAATTTCTATTCCGCTCCCGTTGTTCCGGATGGTTTCTAATCACGCGCTGGATGACGTCGCGTAACAGAATCACGTCTCCAAGTGAAGATCAGCCCTAAAGACGCGCACTTAATCTCAAATAGTTCAGCAGGAAAGCCCCTGCTCTTGGCGGTCTTTGCGTTCTTGGCGTTTCCATGTTCTCGGAGCCACGTGTCCAACCGGGGGTTCGGGAATGACCAGATGATCCGATTAGGTTGGCGCATATGGGGCTTCACCCTTGATATCCCCGCACATCGTGCTCGTCGTCGTCCTCGAAATCAAAGTCTGAACACGACGACGAGGCCGGGAACGACGATGATTCCAGAAACGAGAACAAAATTCTCGTTCGATCTACATAACGGCGTAACAGAGACTTAATTGACAAGACCGCAACGAAGGTTTCAAGGAACTTCTGGTATGATAGGTCCCTAAGATGAAATACCTTATCCTTTACTCTGTTTGCCTCATCGCATGTTTTGCCCCTTCGGCAAATTCGCAAGACTCGGGGTACCCAGTGCATTTACCTTCAGGCAAGATTCTGTGGGAGCCTCCGGCGGGCACTTTTATTTCGGACCTTAACGCATTTCCAATCAACTCGACGATTAGCCAGGATGGGCGGTACCTGGCTTTCTTGAATAACGGATACGGCCATGCGGCCTCGGGTTTTCGCAAATCAGTGGCCCTTTATGATCGCGTGACTGGCCGCGTCGCTGACTTTACCGATCCCGGCACCGGACTTCTTTTCAACGGGCCTGTGGACATCACGACTCCCTTCTATGGAATAGCCTTTAGCTCAACTGGACAGAGACTGTATGTGTCGATTGCCTCGACCAAGGAGGATGAGAAGCTAGGGAATCGCACCCAGAATGGCATCCGGATTTACAACGTTTGCGACCGGGGGCTCGATCCGGCCGGTGTGATTCAAATCACGCCCGCCAATGTACCTCTACCCAGAGGTCTCAAGCTCAACAATCCAGCTCCGACTCCGTCCGGAATTTGTGTCCGGCCTGATCCTGAAAACCCCGGCGAGGACTTGATTTACGCCGCCTTGACGCTCAGCGATGCGGCTCTGGAGTTGAGCACCAAAACGCGCAAGGTGAGGCGTCGCTTTAACCTGCACACCCGTCCGGATCGCCCGGCTCTACCGTCGGAGTATCCTTACGCAACCGCGATCCCCCAAGACGGTATGACTCTTTATGTGAGTCTCTATAATGGATCGGCGATAGCGGTGGTGGACTTGATCACAGGCAAGGTGACCTCCTTGCCGGTCGGAAATCAACAAGCAGGCCCCTCTTCGCCCAGCAGCCATCCCAGCCACCTGGCTGTGCACCCTTCGGGCAAAGCCATCTATGCAGCAGTGGAAAACAGCGATCTGGTCGCCGTCATCGACAATGATCCGGCTTCTCCCAAGTACCGCACTGTGGTCGGCAATTTGGATATCCGGCCCGAAGAGATGCGTCGATTAAAACTCTGGGGAGCGGGGCCCAACCACTTGAGCTTCACTCCGGACGGCAAGACGCTGTTTGTGTCAACGGGATTGCTCAATGCAATCGCCGTGGTTGACGTGGAGAGCGCTAACCCTTCCTTGGTTGATCCCGTGGTGAGGGGCTATCTGCCAACTCTTTGGTATCCCCACACCACCGAAGTGAGCCAGGACGGAAAAACGCTCTACATCACGAGTGGTAAAGGTAAAGGGACCGGACCCAATAAGCCGAATCGTCCTTTCCCAGCAGGGCAGCGGCCCGGGGCCTACGGTCCGACTTTGTTGAAGGGTTCGCTGCACCAGATTGGCCTGACCGAGATCCAAAGCAACCTCAACGGCTTTAGCCAATCCGTGAAACGCAACAACCAGATCGATGAAGCGTCTCTAAGGGCAGCCCAGCAGGCCATTGACTTTAATCCGATCCGCCACGTGATCTATGTCATCAAGGAAAACCGGACCTATGACCAGGTCTTGGGGGATCTGAAAGGAACAGATGCCGACGAGACCTGCTTGTATTTTGGAGAATCATTCACTCCCAATCATCACCGGCTGGCACGCGAATTCGGAATGCTGGATAATTTTTTCGATAGTGCCGAGGTCAGCTTCAACGGTCATACCTGGAGCACCGCAGGAATCAACAGCGGCTGGAATGAACAACAGTGGCAAATCAACTATTCGACCAAGAACTTCACGTACGACTCGGAAGGCCGGAACAATGACTCCCTGCCGATTCTGCATAATCAAGCCGACGTGGACTCACCCCAGGGAGGGTATATCTGGGACACCGTGGCAGCTGCCGGCAAAACCATCGGCATGTACGGAGAGTACTGCGACAACCCGCCGCAACCCCTGAAATGGCTTGAAAAAGGCGATCCACTCCCCTCTTACCTGGTCCATCCAGGTATAGGGAAAAACAGCCCCTTTCCCTGGAGAGTGCCGCTGTTTGCTGAACTCGATGTCAAGGGAAACGTGAAGGGCGGCACCATTCCGACTAAGACGGTGTTTCAAGGTGCCTTTCAACCGCTCTATCCCGATTTCGACCTGCTGCATCCCGACGTCCTGCGCTTCATGGTTTGGAAGCGAGACTTTGACCGCATTGCCGAAAGACAACGGCAAACGGGTGAAGATAAGCTACCCGCTTTGAGCATTGTGCGCCTTGGCAATGACCATACCCGCGGAGTGGCTCCCGGAGGTCCCACTCCGGATGCCAGCGTGGCTGATAACGACCTGGCATTGGGTTGGCTGGTGGAGACCATTTCCAACAACCCCTATTACTGGAGCAACACTGCTATTGTCGTTCTGGAAGACGATGCCCAGGCCGGATGCGACCATGTGGATTCCCATCGCAGCATCGCCTTCTTCATCAGCAAATACAACAAAGGTTCCCAGCAGGCCGGCCAGGTGGATTCCCGCTTCTTAACGACGGCGAGCGCTGTTCGCACCATTGAGGCATTGCTCGGGCTTTCCTCCAGCAACTTGATGACGGCTACCGCTCCACTGCTTTTCCCCGAAATGGAGAAGGACCCCTCCCGCTGGCACGGGCCTTACAAGGCGGATGCTGCCAACCTCGAAAACGGTCTCATTTTTCAGGAAGCGACTGGCAAGATTCGCCAGAACCCCACTTTGCAGGAACTGGCTGCTTTGACGGCTTCACTCGACATGGAGGAGGCCGATCAGGCCGACGCTGAAAAACTGAACTATGTCTTAGAACAATGGGTGCGCTTGCAGGGGCGTCTGAGGTGTTGCAAAGTGGAGCCGCGACCTTGAGCAAAACCGACCTATCTCTGAACTCTTTGCGGGAGCCCTTAAGTCCCGTCTTGTGGTGCATGTTTGTACTCATGCATCCGCGGCTTCTTCGGTGGGTCAGGGTCATCCAGGAGCCCAGCCCCGGCAGAGGCGAAAGACTCCGCATGGGAGACAAATTGTTTACACCTTGTCTTTCGCCCTTCCGGGGCTCATTCATCCATCTGCCTTGTCCCACGGCTGCCGCCGTGGGCTATCGTCTTGCGCCTCTCCGAGGCTAATCCCAGGGGTGCATAATTTGGTTTGTAGGCTTTGGAAGCGCAGTGAAAGGACCCTCACTATGAGGCATCGAATCGTAATCATAGTGGCTTTGGCCGGTCTGATGGGAACCGGTTTGGGATCGAGGTTAAATGGCCAGGTAAAACCGACAGACGCCCCCCTCAGTGCCGAAGAACGCATTCGGTGGTTCCGTCACGACAAGTTCGGAATGTTCATCCACTGGGGGCCGTATGCGCTTCTGGCGGGTGAATGGAATGGGCAGTGCGTACCGGTGGGCACGGAATCCGAATGGATCATGCAGCGATTCAATATCCCGGTAAAGGAATACCGGGAGATGGCGCGCCGGATGAACCCCGTCAACTTCAATGCCAAGCAGTGGGTCGGTCTGGCCAAGGCAGCGGGCATGAAGTATCTGGTCATCACGGCCAAACATCATGATGGTTTTGCCATGTACCCGTCTCGCGTGAGCAAGTACAACCTGGTGGACTGGACACCGTTCAAGCGAGATCCTCTGAAAGAACTCTCCGAGGCCTGCGGGAAAGCGGGAATTCGGTTCTGCGTCTATTACTCGCACCGCGAGGATTGGGACCACCCGGATGGCTATGGCAACAACTGGGACTACGACAGATCCAAAAAAACTTTCGAGCGATACCTGGAACAGAAATCCAAGCCTCAACTCCGCGAACTGCTGACAAACTACGGCCCCCTCGGCCTGGTCTGGTTCGACCGTGGCCTTAACACACCGCAGCAGGCAGCGGACTTCGTCAATCTGGTCCGCAGTTTGCAGCCGGGCTGCCTGATTAACGGACGCGTGGGCAACTACGGACAGGAATTGATGGGCGACTACCAGGACATGAAC
>QHZQ01000021.1:4713-8292 GCA_003224725.1 Acidobacteriota bacterium
AATACTACCTGGGGATTCAGCCAGTTCGACCAACAATGGAAGACGGCCGGCAACGTGATCCAACGGCTCGTCGAGATCGTGAGCAAGGGCGGCAACTATCTGCTCAACATCGGACCCATGGCCGACGGCACCATCCCCCCGCCCAGTGTTGCCACGCTGGAGAAGGTGGGCGCGTGGATGCAGAAAAATGGAGAGAGCATCTACGGGACATCAGCCTGTCCCCTCGAGGAATTCGTGTGGGGACGCTGTACCCTCCAGGGGCAGAAAGTCTACCTCCACGTGTTCAGTTGGCCCGCCGATGCGGTCCTCCGTATATCGGGTTTGAACAACGAAGTTCAGACTGCCTACCCGCTGCTGGATCCAACCCGAAAGCTGTCAGTCAGCCGGCAACATGGCACCCTATCGATATCTCTCCCACCTGGAAGCCTGGATGAGAACGACACAGTGATAGTGATGGAGATTTCCGGCCGGCCCAACGTTGACCCGCCAGTGATCACCCAGGGCAGTGATTCGCCGTTTGAGTTAGATTACTTAAGGGCCGTGACCGCGGGGAAGGCGGTGAAGCGCTTCAACCGTGACGGAAAATTTCATATCTCCAAGTGGACCAACTCCGAGGATTCGATTACCTGGTACCTGCAAGTGAGCCAGACGGGGAGCTACAAGGTGAGCATTCGTTATGCCGCCCGAAGCGACTGGGCAGGAAGCAAGTACGTGGTGGCGGTTGGCCCGCAATCCCTCACTGCAGTTGTGGAGCCGACGGGTGACTGGTATCAATACAAGACGTTCGACCTGGGTAAGGTAAAAATCCCTCAAGCAGGCGCCTATACCGTGAACATACGGCCCACCGCCGCTTCCGATCACAACCTGATGTACTTCCAATCTCTCGCCTTGGAACCTCTTCCATAGAGAATTGACACGGAATCTGGACGGCCAGAAATTCCACCAAACCACTTGTACATGCGACCCGAGGAAAAAAGACAGGTGGCGGCTCACCAGCGCCGCCGTTTCAATGAATTGGTGGATGTCTTCGATACTCCTCAGCCACCGGACGTCATGGAACGTCTGGACGAGATTGTCTCGGCAGGCGGTCTGTGTCACGGAGAGGTCGTGCTCGATGTAGGAAGTGGGGTCGGAGTTTTAGTTCCCTTGATTAAGCTCTATCATCCCTCCGTTATATTAGCCTGCGACTTGGCGGAAAGGATGTTGCAACGCGTCCGGGAGAAGTACCCGGAAGTCCAGACCTTCCAGGCCGACATCGCCGTGCTAACACTTGACCCCGCCAGCGTGCACGTCATCTTCATGAACGCCATGTACGGCAACATTGCAGATAAGCCGCGTGCCTGTCAAAACGCAGCCCGAATGCTCCGACCACGCGGCCGTCTCGTCGTCAGTCATCCTGAAGGACGGACCTTTGTCGATCAGCTTCGAGTGACGACCGACCTGTTCATCGAATCCTTGCCCACAGGGGAGGAATTTCAAGCTCTTCTCAGGCCTCTTGGGCTTGAGGTGATTACGTACCGGGATGAGCCCCGTCTCTATCTCATGGTGGCGAGAAAGAGCATGAGCTCGGCCCTGTCCCAAGAGCCTTTTCCAGAAAGCGCTTCAAAGGCACATCTGTGGAAAAGTCCCGCCTAGTCAAGGATTCGCGGATCGGCAGTCCTTGGAGGAACAAAAGATGGGGAAAATGAAACATATCTTACTTATTTCTAGTGGATTACAAAAGTGCCTATTAGAATGTGCAATCTGCTGTTTCCCCTTTGTTTGTCGGATCTTTGGTAAACGGAAAGAGTTTTTTCCACATACTTTTACACAATTTCTGTGAACAATTTCTGTGAATACTTCAACCCCTCAACGACCTTCTCGGGGACCGAATCCTTCGAAAAGGTGAGGGCCCGCCCCTAACTCCGGCTGCCCTCATTCCTTCAACGAAATCAACTATTGTCCTTTGCGTATTCTCAAAATAAGCGGTCCATCGTGGCGCCAGAAGTCCTGCCCTGAGCAGTTGAGGCACTCATCTCCGCGACTGCGAAACCAAAGGAGGGCCTCAAAACGGTCAATTGAGTTAACGGCATCGCTGTCGGCTACCCAGTATTTCGAAAAATTCGGCTTGAGCAACTTGTATCGCAATCAAGAAGGTTTCGAGGAATAACGCACCGAGAGGAGACGAAGAAAACGAATCGGATAACTATACCACAGTATAAAGAATGGTTGAGTTCTTATGCCCAGACTTGATCAGCAGGAGTTTGTCCACCTTGAAGGGATCTTCCCCATCAAGGTATCTGTCATTCACTTTTGCTTGCGCGACGGTCCTTGGAACAGGTATTCTTAATTGTTCTTCTCAGCACTGGAGGTCAATGTGTCCCTTAGACCTATTAAGCGACTCGTGAAAGCCAAGCCAACCCTCGAAGGTGCGGGTGTGCACTTGCGCCGCGCGTTCGGCTTCGGCAACACGTCCGACTTCGACCCGTTCCTTCTCCTCGACGACTTCCGCAATGAACGGCCGGAGGACTACTTAGCTGGCTTCCCGTGGCATCCCCACCGCGGGATCGAGACAATCACGTATGTCCTTGCGGGAACCGTCGAGCACGGCGACAGCATCGGGAACCAGGGCGCCATCGCCGCCGGCGACGTCCAGTGGATGACGGCGGGGAGCGGGATCATCCACCAGGAGATGCCAAAGGGCGAACAAAACGGCCGGATGCATGGTTTCCAGCTATGGGCGAACCTCCCGTCTTCGCTCAAGATGACGCCGCAACGTTAACAGGAAGTGAAAGCGGTCGACATCCCCTTGATCACGGACGACGATGGGACCGAGGTTCGCGTCGTTTGTGGAAGCTTTTGGGGAGCGACCGGCCCCGTCGATGGGATCGCGGCCGACCCTATCTACCTCGATGTGTCGATTCTACCTGGCAAGAGGAAGACCCTCCCTGTCGAGACGAGGCGCCACGCCTTCGCGTACGTTTTTGCAGGAGCTGGGAAGTTCTGCAACGCGTCCGGCCCCCTCGCGGTGCCGACCGAAGGAGTCGGATGGGCGGACACGAAGCCTCCCGCGGAGGCGGAAAACCGCTCGCTCGTACTCTTTGACCGCGGCGACGAGGTAACGGTACAGGCCGGCGACGACGGGATGCGGTTCCTCCTGGTCTCGGGAAAGCCTCTGGAGGAGCCCGTGGCGTGGTACGGCCCGATCGTGATGAACACGCAGGAGCAGCTCCGGCAGGCGTTCGAGGAGCTGGAGCGCGGGACGTTCCTGAAGCAGCCAGCGGGAAAGTAATGGCTCTGCCAATTTGGAAGAAACCGACCCCTGCGACAAAATTGTGCTGGACTTAAGTGTTCGTCCCCAAAAACGTAAATCGTTCGGTCCCTGGTTAGACTCCAACGTTCGCCAAACAGGAAGCTAGAGCTTGAACTCTAACCTTCCGGCTCAACCCCTTCAATCACACTTCTGGAGTTTGGACATTTCGACGCTATACGAACCAGACCCCAATGCGACACGCTTGGGCGTGAATTAAGCGTTTCGTTGCTCAATCGAGATTCATGCAACGAAGCGTCTTCTTCGGGGAAAGACTTGTCCAAACTCGA
>QHZQ01000021.1:8318-9747 GCA_003224725.1 Acidobacteriota bacterium
CCCTGCAGGGGATAGATAACAAATGCCTCAGTGTATTCATCCTTTCAGGGATGGAGCGAGTGGAACCGGACCTCTCTTCCCAGGGTAGTGCGTTGCGCACAACCCTGGGAAGAGAGGTCCATCCCCTTCGGGGAAAGACTTGTCCAAACTCGAGACACTTGAGATGCTAATGAGATTGTGCTGCTTCTGCGGGCTGGGCAATTACAAGTGAGGGAGCGATCAAACAGCTTCAGTTCCGAGCTCTCGAAAAGCTGCGGGAGCGCATGGGCCGTAGCCATGAGTAAGCAATCTCTGATTGAACAACTGGACCAGGAATAGAAGGACTGGGCAGTTCTGCGCCCACAAGAAGGCTTCAAGACTCGTAGGATGGACCGTGAAGAAGGATTCGGCCAGGCTGACAAATCATACTGAGCAGAAATCACAACCCGGTACTAGCCCCAATCTCAGAGACTCTCCGAGCCGCTGGTGGATGATGGCTTTGCTGGCCATAGCCATGATGGTCTGTTATGCCCATCGTGGGACGCTTTCTGTGGCCGCGCCCTTCATGCTCAAAGAGCTGAATCTTTCGGCTTCGGTCATGGGCATTCTCTTATCCGCGTTTTATTGGTCCTATTCAATGATGCAATTGCCGGCGGGATGGCTGGTGGATCGCTATGGCGTCAAACGGTCATACAGTCTGGGATTTGCCTTGTGGTCGACAGCCTCCGCGTTCACCGGGTTCGCCCACAACCTCGTTACGCTCACACTGCTTCGCCTGCTTCTGGGAGTCGGTCAATCAGTGGCTTTCCCCGCCAGCGCACGAGCGGTGGCACAATGGTTCCCGGATAAAGAGCGCGGGACCGTAACCTCCACCTACTTAACCGGAGTCCGACTGGGACAGGCTTTGGTAGGCGTTACAGGCGTATTCTTTCTTTCTAACTATGGTCTGAAACTTTTCTTTCTGTGGACCGGAATTCTTCCCATGCTCTGGCTCCTTCCCTGGAACAGATTCCTGGGGCGCTGGGAAAGGGAGCCAGCAGCCCCAGTGACTTTCACCAGTGCCGCCAGCCAAAAAGCTACTTTTGTCGAGAGTCTGAAGTTGCTCCGGCAGCGCAGCGTGTTAGGAATCTTTCTCGGGTTCTTCGCCTACGACTACGCTTGGTTCGTTTATGTCACATGGCTCCCGGGCTATTTAGTCATGGAACGCAAATTCAGTCCGCGAGAAATGGGGATTTACAGCTCAGTTCCTTATGTTCTGATGTCCATCATTATCTTTCTTTCCGGTGTGGCCAGCGACTGGCTGGTGCGGCAGGGCTATTCTGAAACGAGAGTCCGCAAAGCGTTTATCACCGCTGGCCTGGGAATTGGGTGTTTGATCATTCCGGCCGGGATGGTGGAGGATAAGCTGAACGCGGTGTGGCTGCTCACCATATCGCTTGCCGGGCTGGGG
>QHZQ01000021.1:9772-19392 GCA_003224725.1 Acidobacteriota bacterium
ACCGTGTCTGGCATTCAGAACCTGGGGGGCAACCTCGGGGGTATCATAGCGCCGGTGCTGACTGGATACATCGCTCACACAACGCAGTCTTTCGCTCTGGCCCTGGGCATCACGGGTGCCATCCTGGTCGTGGGAATGCTTTCCTATAGTCTGCTGGTTTCACGGAAAGTCGCCAGCCTGGAGGTCACCCACCCTATGAGCAAGTAATGAGCTCGGCAATAAACGTTTGCTGATTTCGAGTAACGACATGGCTAAAGCAACGCGTTTCCAAGGCCGAAACGTGACACAGTTCAAATTTCGTATGTGAGGTTCACTTATATGAAGAAAATATTGTTATGTCTCAGCCTGTGTGGCGTATGCCTTTGGATTGGATGCCAGACAGCGCCCAATCAAAGTGAGGCCAACCCACAAGACGTCGCTAGCACGACACCCACGTTACAAAGCCAGGCAGCACCTGAAGCTTCCCCGAATACCTCTACAACTGCCACAGTGAAGGGACGGGAAGGCGCTGCGAGGTTCGCCAGGGCATCGTCCCGGAATAAAGAGTCAGCTAAAGGTCCTGTTTCCGCTTCACCGGCCGCTAAGAAGTACACTCTTCCCGCAGAAACCGGCATTCCGGTAAAACTCATTGATGGCGTCAGCACCGAAACCAATAAAGCCGGAGACACGTTCCTTGCCAGTCTGGCAGAGCCTTTGATTGTCAATGGGGTCACCCTATTTGGCAAAGACACGTCCGTGCAAGGCAAAATTGTCAGTTTAGAAGAGCCTGGTCGGGTCAGTGGCGTTGCCTCGATATCACTTCAACTCACGGAAATCCAGCCAAAGAAAGGGAGTCCTATTCCGGTGGAGACAGAACCGTTCACTGAAACCGCAAAGTCTGAGAAAAAGAAGGATGCGGCCATTATCGGAGGCGGGGCTGCCATTGGAACGGCCATTGGTGCGATCGCGGGTGGGAAGAAGGGAGCTGCCATCGGTGCCATTGCTGGAGGAGGTGGCAGTACCGGCTACGTTTTGGCTACCAAAGGCAAGCAGTTGAAATATCCTTCCGAAACCCTCATGACATTCAAGCTGGCCGAGGCGTTGACAGTCACACGCTGAGCGGAGAAGTCACATGACTGCTGGTTGCTGCACCAGCCTTTAGCAAGAAAAAAGCCAGCATTCCATGAATGCTGGCTTTGAAAATTACCGAATCGGCCCAAAGTCTCCTTGGCTGTCCTCCGACCTCCCACGCACAACGCAAACAATTACACTACCAGGAAACTCTCACCCCTAAGCTGAGAGCAAGGTTTAAGTTAAGAATGTGGGAGGCGCGCTCCGCGCGGCGACCAGAGCGAGTTCAAGCAGGAAACCTCCCACCTTGACCGTCCCACTCTTAGTTGCACCCAACCCAACTCATTTGTTGAGCCGCATGCTTATCTTGATGCACGGATCTGACGGCAATGTGTCATTCCCTTCACTCTAAAGCTTCGAATCAAAAACTCAGCCGTAGTGCAAATTGGATTTGCCTGGCAGGCGTGGCTGCCATCGTGATGATGCCGAACTGCGGAGTGTTGACAAAGCGTCCCGGGGTGTCAAGGTTTGTGTGATTGAAGGCATTGAAGAATTCAGCTCGAAACTGGAGCTGGCGGACTTCGCCCAGTGAGAAATGTCGCTCCAATGCGATATCGGCTTTGTTCAACGAAGGACCATCCAAGGTATTCCGCCCGACGTTGCCAAACGTGAAAGCAGGCGGTGTGGTGAAGGCTGAAGTGTTGAACCAGCGATCGGCATTCTTTTCCCCTGCCGGGAGCTCTGGCGAGACCCCCGGAACGACGTTGGCTCGAACCGGATTGATATTCAGAAGCGAACCCGCGTTGGCAGTGTCGCCAAATACGCCTACGGTAAACGGAAAGCCACTCTGGACCTGATAAATGGTAGCAATCTGCCAGTCGCCCAGGAGGTACTTCATCGTATTCAGGAAACCGTGGGAGAAGTGCTGACCCGAGGTGAGGGGAAATCTGTAAATCAAGCTGGTGGCAAAGCGGTGGCGAATATCACAACCCGCTCGACTCCATTCATTCCAGAGGTTGAAGCTGTCCTGCGGAACTTCCGATTCCATGGCAGGCGAACGAAAGGCCGGCGCGTCGGTCATACTCTTGGCATAGGTATAACTCGAGAGAAAAGTCAGACCCTTTGAGAACTTTCTCTTGGCGAGAATAAATCCTGACTGGTATGAAGAAGAGGCCGAATTCTCGAGCAGATTGATGGCTCCGACGGGGAAGGTCATGCTTTGGATGGGCAGGTTCTCAGGCAATTCCGTGCCCTCGACGAAGGCAATTGTCTTAAATGGGCGTCGCGGCCGCACAGGCCCAGGGCCCGGCTGAGCATTGTTAACCAGGCGGGCACGATCGAGTTTCTTGCCAAAAGCTCCCACGTAGCCCAGCTGGATCATCGTGCTATCGCTGAGCTGCCGCTCAAGAGTGAAGCTGGCTTGCTGCACGATGGGCGTGCGAGCGTGTGGATCCAAAGCCGTGAAGCTCACGAGGGTCTTTCCCAACAACGGCGGCGCAAACCCAAAGCCACTGGCGGCGGGAATGAAGTTATCGCTCTGCACTGCCTCCGGAAAGACCAAGGGCACGTTGTGGACCTGATTGCACCAGAGATTCATGTCTGGGTAAGAGTAAAAGATACCATAGCCGGTCCGGAAGACCGTCTTCCCCTGTCCCGGCGCGTAGGCCAAGCCTAGGCGCGGCGCAAAGTTGTTACGATCCATGAAAGCCAAACCCAGGGGGAAACCCGTTTGTCCGCCTGCATAAGCCATCGGAACGCCATTGATCCAGTCGAGGTTGGTCAAGATCTTATGGATATCCGCCAGCGGCGTCGAAAGCTCATAGCGCAGACCGAAATTGAGGGTCAAGCCCTGCAAAATCCGCCAGTCATCCTGGATGAACCCGTCAAAGTAAGTCTGGCGCATATTCATGGACGGGATTCCGGCTTGCCGCTGAGAGAGCACAGGAAGTCCCAACAGGAAGCTGGCCAGGGCATTGCCGGTACCATCGTTGGTGGCGGTCTGTGTAGTGAAGCCCGGAGTGAATTGGAAGAAACCGCGGTTCTGGAAGAATCCCAGCATGTCCCAGCGGAACCTTCGCACATCGGCGCCGAACTTCAGGGAATGAGGGCCATGAATCCAGGTGAGGCGGTCACTCCACTGAAAGATCGTATTCCAATAGCGAGAAGGCGTGGCCAGGAGCGCATCGCCGAAAGGCTCTAATCCTTGCACAACGAAGCGCGGCAGTCCGTAAGCCTCCGGGCCGCCAAACCCCACACCGGGAATTCCCAGCATTGCAACAAGATCAGGACCATTGGCGTTTTCGGCGTATCGGTGCAAGCGCATGCGTTCGAGTCCGAAGCGAAACTCATTAACCTGGCTGGGTGAGAATGGATGGGTGGACGTCAGTGTGAGATTTTGGACCCGGTTGTCATGATAGGCGCCAAACCCGGGAAGATTTTCCGGAGTGAATCCCCGTTCGTTGCTTAAGCTGTAGCGGCCAAAGACACTCCCGCCGTTGGCGAACGAATGATCCACGCGGCCATTGAATTGATTGAAGGAATTTAACTGAGCCCGAGTGTCCAGGAAATTGTTTACCCCGTTCCCCATCGCCATGCCTCCTATTCCCCCCGCGCCGTCCAGGTTGGGCTTAGGGACGAACTGGGTCAAGACAGCCTGCGCCACCGGATTCATGCGTTCCATGGGAATCTGGTTGTTTGGAAAAGCAGACCGAATCTGCCGTGGGTTGGTCGCGCTGGCGGGCCGGCTTGGATCGAAATCAGGGTTAGGTCGAGTGGTTGTGGGATCAAAAATGAGCGGCCCTTCGCTAAAGTCGCCCATGCGTTGCATCAGGGTTGGCACCGACATGATCATGGATTGGTGCTGCGAGCTGCGAAAACCTTCGAAAGCGCCAAAGTAAAAAGTACGGTCGTGCTGGACGGGGCCACCTATCGTCCCGCCAAACTGGTTTTGAGAAAAGTGCGGCAGCACTGCGGGGCTTGTAAACAAGCGGGCATCCAGAGCGCTGTTGCGCAGGTACTCGTAAACGGAACCATGAATCTGGTTCGTGCCTGATTTCGTCACCACGTTGACCTGACCCGTGCCAGCGCCACCCAGTTCCGCCGTGTAAGTCCCAGTTTGAATTTGAAATTCACGGATGATATCCGGAGCCAAACTGATCACGTAGGTGTTAAAACTGGGGTCGGTGTTAACCGTTCCGTCCAGCAGATAGGTGTTCGAATTGGGACGGCCACCACTGATGCTGACTGCGGAGTTCTGTCCCGGACGCCAGTAGAGCGCGTTGGTTTCTCCGGTTTGGGTTCCGTGTGAATGATGCACTCCGGGAACCAGTAAGGAGAGCTCCAGGAACTGGCGCCCGTTCAGAGGAAGCTCTGAGACATGTTCCTGGTCAACCACCTCTCCCACAGAAGCGTCGCTAGTGTGGAGCAAAGGAGCTGTCTCGAGAACTTGCACTTCCTGCTCCAGCCCGCCAACCGCCAGCAGCACATCCACCCGGACCCTTTGGTTGACTTCGAGGGGAATGCGCAGCTCGCTGCGCTGAAAGCCTGAGATCTCGGCGATGAGTCGATACTCGCCTGGCAGCAGACCGGAAAACTCAAAGGATCCATCTGAGCCGCTGAACTGAGATCGTTTCAAGCCGCTCTGAAGATTCTCAATTGCGAGGCTGACTTTCTGGATCGCCAAATGTTGCTTGTCCAGGGTCACACCGCCGATGGAACCTGTATTCCCCTGGGCGAAGGTTTTCTGCAGGTGCAGTCCCTCTGACCCGGTCAGAAGGGACAAGATCAGGAAGATACGAAATCGCATAAGTAGACTCCTTACTTGGGTCCGAAGGTGCCCAATTTCTTAAGTATCATAAGACTTGACTCTTTGAGGCCCAGTCACACAGCCCACGATGGCCCGGGCGGCCAGGATACTTCATCACCTTGCTGTGCCACAACCGCCATAGCGCATGGCTCACAGTTCTTCTTTCAGTGTTACAAACCAGCCTTACAAGATTCTACGGAAGATAGCGAAGCTCAGTTCGCTGATTGTCACGCTAATGTAAGAAATTGTCACAGTATTGCAAAAAAATGCCGGCTAAGACTGAATCTGTCTTTCAAGTTTGGCCATTTTTCGAAGGCGAGACAGAACCGAGCAGAACCCGGTTGCCGAGGAATGGACCGCTGAAATGAACGTTTCGTGGGAGGAAGAGCTGACGACGAAGCGCCTGTGGCCCTGAAGGGTGGCATAACTCACACCCCCGAACGCCGCAAGCAAGGCTGTATTCGACCCCGCCAAGGTCGGCGCGGCTTCACCATGCTTCCGGGGACGGCGCTAGCTGGCTCCCGACTGCTTAATTTTGCCCTTGCAGGGCAAGGATTTTCGGGATTGGTGGTACCCTGCTTGGCATCATCCGAGGAAAAGAGCCCAATTCAGCTTCAAAAAATTGTGGGTAAGGCTTAGCCCTTTGGGTTTGGGGGAAGCGCGGGAGATTTGAGAAAGCTCCCTGGGGTGAGGGTTTGGAGCTAATCGAGAATCCATCTCGATTCACTTCGAACTTCGGGTCTGGTAAAAATCTGAAAAAAAATCTTGACAGGAAGGGAGAAAGAGTCAAAACTCTGGAAACTAAGGAAACTATTTAAGTTTCCCAACGGAGCACTGGCTACTGATGTCGGATGAGCTTAGGACCCGCAATCGAATCCTCAACAAGGCGCGCGATCATTTCTTCAGGCACGGATTCACCAAGGTCACACTCGATGAGATCGTACAGGAAATGGGAGTCAGCAAAAAGACCATCTATAAGTTCTTTCCCAGCAAGACGGAAATTCTGCGAGAGCTGCTGAATCTGAAGCTTCAAGAGGTTGAGGACGGCCTCCAGCGGATCGTGCAGGAAAGGGGCAGGGATTTTGTAGAAAAGCTGCAGCAAATTTATACATTTGTGGCACTGCATCTGTCGGAGTTTGGACAATCCTTCATCCGTGACTTGGAAAGAAATGCTCCCTATATTTGGAAGGAAGTGGAAGAACGTAGAAACCGGACCGTGTTGGCAACGTTCGGGAGCGTCTTCAATGAAGGAATCAGGAAGGGAGCCATCAAAAGAAAGCTCAACCCGCAGCTTCTTCTCCTAATCCACACGACCTTGATTCAGCGGATCATGAATCCGGAAACCTTATCCCAACTCCCAATGACAGCGCGCCAGACACTCAACACGATACGAGAAGTCATTTTTGAAGGGATACTGACTGACAAAGCCAGGACCCAATATCATGCCGGCCACTCCAAGCCGAATAGCAGGAGCCTGTCACGATGAACTATCAATTCACTTCAGGTCGCAATACCCAGGGCAAAATTCCAGCGTTGCTTCGTCTCTGTATGAGTTTGACTCTGGCACTGGGTCCAACAACTTCCTGGTCCCAAGGCGGAGTCACGAATAAAACCGAGGAGTTAATCATGCCGCGTTGCGGCACCACAGGCGATGAAAATTATTCCCCTCCTCGGGAGGGGTACAGGGGTGGGTTGTCTGAACCCACTCCGAAGGCTACGGCTTCTACCCCTCCCCAGAGGGGATTTTTACAGGAGAGAGAGTCTCCAACCCACGCCACCTTGCCACTCAGCCTGAAGCAAGCCATTGACCTGGCCCTGGCGCCGCAGGGCAATGTGCGAGTTCAACTGGCCGAAGAGCTGATTCGACAGGCACAGGCACGCTCGGCCCAAGCGCGAGCGGCGTTGCTGCCAAACCTGGACTCCTCTGTAAGCCTGCAGAACCAGACCCGTAATCTGGCAGCCTTTGGAATTCGAATCGCTATTCCACTACCTGGCTTTGTTTCGCCAGAATTTGTAGGTCCATTCAATACCTTCGACGCCCGCGCCACCTTGAGCCAAAGTATCTTCGATCTGAGTTTGATCCGCCGCTTCCAAGCCTCGCGCGCGGGCCTTCAATCCACCAGAATGGAAAAGGAAAGCACGGATGACCAGGTGGCTAACCAGGTGGCCAGGGCTTATTTGACGGGACTTCGAGCTGAAGCCAAGGTGGAAGCCAACAGGGCGAATGTGACACTGGGGGAGACTCTTTTGAAGCTTGCCCAGGACCAGAAGGCGGCCGGCGCGGGCACGGGAATAGAGGTCATCCGAGCTCAGGTGCAGCTTGCCAATGAGCGCCAGCGACTGCTGGTTGACGAAAACGAGCGTCGCGAAGCGCATCTCCAACTGCTGAGGGCCATTGGTTTGAAACTAGGTGGGGAACTGCAGCTCACCGACAAACTCATGAGCATTCCCATGGAACCGATGACTCTAGAACGGGCCTTATCCGAAGCGCTTCAGTCGCGGTCGGATTTCAAAGCCCAGCAGCAACGGGAACAGAGCGCCCGACTGAACTATGGTGCTGCGAAGTGGGAAAAACTGCCTTCCGTGCTGGGTTTTGGCGATTATGGATCAATCGGCTCCGGTGTCGAGCGCGCGATTCCAACACGGACCTATGGTGTCTCTGTGAGAGTTCCAGTCTTCGATGGAGGGCGGCGTGAGGCCCGCCGCTCCGAGAGTCTCTCACAGTTTCGGCAGGAACAGATCAAGACGAAGGATCTGCGGGAGCAGATAGAGTTAGAGATTCGGCTGGGTCTCGACCGTTTGGCTTCGGCCGAGCAGCAGGTAAAGGTCGCCGAGGAGGGACTGGAATTGGCTCAGGGCGAGCTGGCCCAGGCTCAACGCCGTTACCAGTCAGGACTAACCACCGGCATTGAAGTCACCGACGCCCAGGCCCGATTGGAGCGTGCTCGTGATAACCAGATCGCTGCCCTTTTCAATTACAACCTGGCGCGGATTGACCTGGGTCAGGCAATGGGCAACGTTCGCCGCCTGCTTCCCTGAGGGTATTCGTGGTTGGCAAAAGTTGGTTTTGCAGGTTCGCAACGGCCTTCATTTCCCGAAACCAATGGGAGGGAGATAGCATCCATGAAGCTCGATAAGAAATTCATTCCTCTGCTCCTCGCGCTGGTGGTGCTGGTGACGGCGGCTATCTGGCTTTCTGGCTGGCTGAAAAGTGATGCCAGCCAGACCATCGATCTTTCCGGCAATATCGAACTTACAGAGGTAAATATCGCCTTTAAAATTCCCGGAAAGCTGGAAGAACGCCCAGTGGATGAGGGAGCGGTTGTCAAGAAAGATATGCTTATCGCTCGCCTGGACCAGGAGCAATTGCTGCGCCAACGCGATCGATCGCGGGCAGTGCTGGCCTCAGCCGAGTCCCGGCTTGTTCAACTGCGCACTTCGATCCAATATCAAAGAGAAACTGTGGGCGGGCAGATTGAGCAGCGCCAGGCCGAACTGAACGCGGCCCGGGCCGGCCTCAGGGATCTTCTGGCCGGTTCCAGGGCCCAGGAGATTGAGCAGGCCCGCGCTGCAGCCGAACGCTCCCGGACCGAAAAAGAGAAAGCTGAGAAGGACTGGCAGCGAGCTCAGCTCCTCTACAAGAACGAGGACATTTCCACCGCCGACCATGATCAATTTAAGACCCGCTATGAGAGTGCTGTAGCCTCCTTAAAGCAGGCCGAGGAGCAGTTGGCGCTGGTGATTGAGGGGCCACGAAGGGAAAACATCGAAGCCGCTCGGGCTCAGGTGGCCCGCTCCCAGGCTGGCTTGAAGTTGGCCGAAGCTTCACGGTTGGAGCTGAAACGCCAGCAACAGGAAGTGGCGACACGCAAGGCAGAAATTGATCAGGCTCGCGCGGAACTGGCCGCACTCGAGTCTCAACTTAAAGATAGCGTGGCTGTCTCCCCCATTGACGGAGTGGTACTGGCAAAGGCAGCGGAAGTCGGGGAAGTGTTGGCGGCTGGCACCACAGTTGTTACCGTGGGCGATCTCGACCACCCTTGGCTCCGAGCTTATATCAATGAGCAAGACCTGGGCCGGGTCAAGCTCCGCGCTAGGGTCAAAGTAACCACGGACTCATTTCCCGGCAAAGTCTATTGGGGACGTCTATCCTTCATCGCATCCGAAGCCGAGTTTACCCCGAAACAGATTCAAACCCCTGAGGAACGGGTGAAACTCGTCTACCGGATCAAGATTGACATTGCCAATCCCGAACATGAGCTGAAATCGAATATGCCGGCAGATGCCGTGATTCTGCTGGAAGAGAAGATCGAAAGATAGGAGCTGGGTAAACCAGCCATCGCTCAGACTAGTAGTAGCGAGCAACCTCGGATCGCCGAGGAGTGCCGTTCTATCGGCCACGGACCCCTCACCCGGCCTCCGCGACCGCCGTCGCTTCGGCCACCCTCTCCCATTGGGAGAGGCATGGGAGCTTTGAGAAAGCTCCCTGGGTGAGGGGACGGCAGCTTAACAAATTTGACCGAAGTTTGAACTTCTTCGCCACCAAGTAACCCTAGTGCTTCAATCAGAAACCAGTGGCCTATTCGATTCGTGCCCATACTCTTGCTCCGGCTCGTCAGTCTGGCGAAAAAAGTACGAGTTCTTTGGAAGCCATTTGACACACCGAAATACGTCACTATATTTTTGAATCGGTGTCCTTAGTCGATTCTCTCAATTAATGCTATTTTCGGAGTTATTTGTGATGAATTCCCAGAATCCTGCGATG
>QHZQ01000021.1:19430-24659 GCA_003224725.1 Acidobacteriota bacterium
TCTTCGGACTGGTTGGTCCCGATGGAGCAGGGAAGACCACCACCCTCCGATTGCTTTGTGGCCTGCTGGATCCCACTGATGGCCGGGCCTGGGTGGCTGGCTACGATGTGGCCCGCAACCCGGACGCTGTAAGAGACCGGATCGGCTATATGGCGCAACGATTTGCTCTTTATGCGGACCTGACCGTCGAGGAAAACATGTTCTTTTATGCTGACCTGTTCGGAATTGCCGGCGTGGAACGGAGTCAGTTGATGGGCAGCCTACTCAAGATGACCCGGATGGAACCCTTTAGGAAAAGACAGGCCGGGAAGCTTTCGGGCGGGATGAAACAGAAGCTGGCCCTGATGTGTACCTTGCTTCATCACCCGCAGGTTCTTTTCTTGGATGAGCCCACCAACGGTGTGGATCCGGTGTCGCGCCGCGATTTCTGGGCCATCCTCTACCAACTGGTCAAGGAAGGCATGACTGTCTTTGTGACCACGGCCTATCTGGACGAGGCAGAACGTTGTAATCGGGTCGGTCTGCTACACCAGGGACACCTGATTCGCTGTGACCCTCCGCATGTTCTCAAGACACATTTGGAAGAGATCTGCTACGAGTTACAGAGCCCCAACCAGAGGGCTGCCAGAGAGTTTCTCCAGGCCGCGGAGGGGGTACTTAGCGTGGAGCCTTCTGGTGCAACACTGCATATCTTTTTGTCACCCATGCAGACTTCTCCAGCCGAACTCGAAAGGATGCTGGATGAGAAGGGATTAGGGCCGGCCGTGTTCAAGCCGATCCCCCCGTCTTTGGAAGATGTATTTATAGCCTTGATTCGGAAGGCTTCTTGAATTTCATGATGCTTTATCGGGCGGGGCTGGCGGCGATGTAAATGGTAATGGTGTCTCGTGATCCGTGAAAAAATCGGTTGTGGCAGAGGTCTCTGACCGCCGTAAGGCCGTTTGGACATTTCGCTAATTTGTAGCGAGCAACCTCTTACCGCCAAGGGTCGGGTCTCCTAAAGCAGCTGACCCCTCACCCGGCCTGCGGCCACCCTCTCCCCAGGGGAGAGGGCAGGGGGTGAGGGGACGGCAGGTTAACAAACTTGACCAAAGTTTGAACTTCGTCGCCACCAAGTAACCCTAGCACCCCTCCGAGGCCATTTAAGTATGGGGACAGTTGCTCTCGAGGAACGCAAGGAGGCAGAATGCCAGCGGCTGAAACCGTAGCTTGGGCAGTGGAAGTGGACGATCTGATTAAACGATTCGGAGACTTCGTGGCGGTCGATCACATCTCGCTAAGAGTGCGCAAAGGTGAGATTTTTGGATTTCTCGGACCTAATGGCGCAGGCAAGTCTACCACCATTCGTATTCTTTGTGGCCTGCTGGCCCCGTCCGGTGGGAGAGCCAGAGTAGGTGGATTTGACGTGGAGACTGAATCCGAAGCCATCAAGGAAAATATCGGCTACATGTCGCAGAGATTCTCTCTTTACGACGATTTACGAGTGGAAGAAAACATCAACTTTTTCAGCGGTGTCTACGGAGTGCCGGAACGGCTCCGGGCTGAGCGTAAAGAGTGAGTCCTGCACATGGCCGGGCTGGAAGAAAAGCGGGATAGCATGACCCGATTGCTGGCGGGTGGATGGAAGCAGCGTCTCGCATTGGGTTGCGCCATTCTACATCAGCCTCCTATTTTGTTTCTGGATGAACCGACCTCGGGCGTCGACCCCATTGCCCGCCGCCACTTTTGGGATCTCATTTATCAACTTTCTGAGGCAGGGCATACCATTTTTGTTTCCACCCACTACATGGACGAAGCGGAGTATTGCCACCGCCTCGCCCTGATGTACCGGGGAAGGATCATTGCCCTGGGTCAGCCTGCAGCTTTAAAGAAAGAGCTACATTCCCATCATTTGATGTATCTGGATTCGTCTGATCTCGTGGAGAGCATGAAGGCGCTGGAAAAAGAGCAGGGGATACTGGATGTGGCGGTGTTTGGCGCCGGACTCCACCTTTCGGTTCAGAGCCTGGAAGGGGCAATGCTCCGCATCCGGCAAGCTCTGGGTCAGCGGGGAATCGAGGTCCGCCGGCTGGAAGTTATCGCGCCTTCGATGGAGGATGTGTTTGTCGCCCTGATTGAAGAGGAGGAACGGAAGGCCTCATGAACCTGCGCCGAATGCGGGCTGTGGCTCGCAAAGAGTTCCTGCACATTCTTCGCGATCCCAGAAGTCTGGCCATGGCCCTGGGGCTTCCCCTGATTATGTTGTTGCTGTTTGGCTACGCTTTGACGCTCGATGTCGACCGTATCCCCACTCTCATCTATGATGCCGATCACAGCCCGGAGAGCCGCGAGCTGATCAGGCAGTTTCAGGGCTCGCGATACTTTCAGGTGCTAGGTCTGGTAAACCAATACAGGACTATCGAAAGGAAGGTCGACCTGGACCAATGTCTTCTGGGAGTGGTTATTCCGCAGGACTATTCGCGCAAACTGCTGCTGGGTGAAGAAGCAGAGGTTCAACTCCTGCTTGACGGCAGTGATTCAAATACCGCCTCAATCGCGTTGGGATACGCTGAGGCAATGCTACAGACCTATGCCCTTGAACTACAGTCGGCAGGCCTCAATCGAAAGGCCGGAGGGCACCTGACCCCGCCGTTGGATGCGCGATTGCGAGTCTGGTACAACAGTGAATTGAAATCGAGGAATTATGTCGTGCCCGGCTTAATCGCCGTCATCCTGATGATCATTGCGGCACTGCTCACCTCCTTGACGATCGCTCGTGAGTGGGAGATGGGAACCATGGAACAACTCCTGTCGACTCCGTTGAGACCGGCGGAATTGGTGCTGGGCAAAATGACGTCCTTTTTCATGCTGGGATTGATTGATATGCTGGTAGCCATTGGTGTCGGTGTGTTTATATTCCATGTGCCGTTACGCGGTAATCCACTCTTTTTGTTTCTCACGGGGTGTGTTTTCCTGTTTGGAGCGCTCTGCTGGGGAGTTCTGCTCTCAGCCTTGACGCGATCGCAGTTGCTGGCGTACCAAATGGGCATGCTGAGCTCGTTTCTGCCGGCTTTCCTGCTTTCGGGGTTCATTTATTCGATCGAGAATATGCCTGTTGTCATCCGGGTTGTTACCCATCTTGTACCAGCGCGCTATTTCGTCACGGTGCTTAAGGGAGTATTTCTCAAAGGAATTGGGATCGAAGTCTTATGGGGAGAAGTTGTCTTGTTGTTTGCCTTTGCCGGTATTGTATTTTTCCTGGCCACGAGAAAACTCAGGCAAAAACTGTCGTGAGAATGATACAGGTCTTCAGCTCTAAAAACCTACAAGAAACAATGCACGGAGTTTTCATTAGCCCCACGCTTTAGCGCGGGGACCCCTTGGATGCTTTATTTTTGACACGCAGTAAGCGAGCTCTTCCAACCCCGCCCTGAAGCGCGGGGCTAATGAAAGAGTTCGGGAATTATGGTGAACCGAATTCGAGAGATCATTAGAAAAGAATTCTACCAGGCTCTCCGGGAGCCCAGGATGCGTGTACTTTTGATTCTGCCGCCACTCATACAGCTCATCATTTTTGGCTATGCGGTTAGCCTGGATGTGGAGAACGGACGAATCGCCTGGATGGATCTGGATCGCACATCCACCAGTCGCGGTCTGCTGGCGGCCTTTGAGGGATCCCGATATTTTCGAGTGACCGCTATGCTGACTCGGGAAAGCGAGGTTCGGGATTTGTTGGATCGGGGAAAGGTCCAGGCCGTGGTGCGGGTGCTTCCAGGCTTTGGCCGGGAAATTCAACGTGGTCAGATGGCGGCCGTCCAAATTCTGGTGGAAGGTTCGAATTCCAACACGGCATCGATCATTTCCAACTATGCTACCAAGACTGTTTTCGCTTACGCTAGCCGGATGCTGGCTCAACAACGAGCGGACCAGTTGGTTGGGCGATCGGCGGCTGTCGGCGGTCCTGTCAGTCTTTCCCTGCCGACCCTGGCTGTACGCAGTCGCGTGTGGTTTAATCCGAATCTGCAGAGCCGAAATTACTTCGTCCCGGGAGTGGTCGTAAACATCATCGCCCTGGTAACCATCATGCTCACCGCGATGAGTATTGTCCGGGAGAAGGAAATTGGCACGATGGAACAATTGATGGTTACGCCCATTCGACCCGTTGAGTTAATGTTGGGGAAAGTTCTGCCCTTTGCGCTGGTTGGAATCCTGGAAGTGATACTGGTGACGGTAGCCGCCCTATTAGTATTCCATATTCCATTTCGAGGGAGCAGCCTGTTGCTGCTGGGCTGCGCCACGCTCTTCCTGCTGACTACTCTGGGTTCCGGCCTGTTCCTCTCAACTATCTCGCAAACCCAGCAGCAAGCCATGATGGCCTCCTTCCTTTTCTTCATGCCCGCCTTCATGCTAAGCGGATTTGCTTTCCCCATTCACAATATGCCGCTCGCGATTCAGTATCTGACTTATGTAAATCCGCTACGATACTTTGTAGAAATCGTCCGAGGAATTTTTCTGAAAGGGACCGGGGTGTCCATCCTGTGGCCACAAATGCTGGCCCTAACAGCCATCGGCTTGGCCGTGTTGGGATTAAGTTCCTTGCGGTTCCGCAAGCGCTTGGACTGATGGCCGAATTCTGCCTTGTCACGGATCCAAAATTAAACGAAGCTAAATTCTGGATTTCGCAATTGCAATGGCGTATTTCACCTGAGCCCGATGGTCCGGGTTGGTTTGATACATGGTCGTTTTCATTAGCCCCCCGCTTCAGCGCGGGGTCTAGAGTTTGGACATTTCAAGTAGAGACAGGCATTCTTGCCTGTCTTGAGCTGCTTCAGAGACGAGTTTGACAGGCAGGAATGCCTGTCACTACCGCCTTTTGCCGTTGAAATCGCAAAATGTCTAATCTCTAAGCCCCGTGCTTCAGCGCGGGGTGGCGGGCACCCACCAGGGTTTCTTCGTCCCAAGAGAAAGCGCGCGCTAATGCACGGGGCTAATAAAAAGGCAGCGAATTCGCGACGTTTGCGTCAAGGGTTCCTATCCAAGTGATGCGTAGCCCAGTCACGGCTTGGCTTTCATCAAATACCACATCTCAGGAGTTTCTCATGATCCTTCGGATTACCCCAGGCGATGAAAATTATTCCCCTCCGCAGGAGGGGTGCAGGGGTGGGTTGTCCCCAACCGGAAGGACCCACCCCAAAGGCTACGCCATCTGCCCCCTCCCGAGAGGGGACTTTCATGGGAGACATTAATGAA
>QHZQ01000022.1:0-13300 GCA_003224725.1 Acidobacteriota bacterium
CCATATCGACTGCCTCCCAGAACTTTTTTCTTTCTGGCGTTGACTCATCTCTAAGTATTTCCTTGTTCATTTCCCCGGCTCCTTTCCTCGGTTTATTATTTCATTAACTTCTCTAGCCGCGACGCTCTCCCTCACCTTACTTCCCCCTTACTTCCCTATCCCTTAACTTTTTCCAGGTCAGCCCCTGAGTCTTCCTATTTCGTCGGCCGGTTCATTCGATCATCCGGCACGTCTCGCCTTGGTACCATTCAGTATTCGGGACTCAACAAGTTCTGATATGCTTTGTCGGCCCGGTCGGGCTAAGATTAATAACTTTTCTTTGAGAGTGCCAGCTCAGCCAGTAAAACTTAACAGGCTGCCGCATTCATGAGTGACAACAATCAGTGAAGGAAACGTATAAAGATTTGACAGGGACTCACGGTCGGTCAGAACATTTCGATGCCGGTGCTATTGCCGGCAGGCTTGAGAGGGCAGCGATGGGACAGTTAATCCCGAATCCCGAAGTTGGACCCGCTTTTGGGCGCTGGAGGCTCGGCGGAGCCTCGTCCCGCCAAGAAACTGGCATCGTACTCCTCAGTGTGGCGGGCCCTCCCAGCGTGGGGCGAGACTCAGTGAGCCCTCCTGGTGAATTGAAGACCCCAACTTCGGAATTCGCGATAGATATTCCTCGTGGTTACGTCGCTCCATCGACAAAAACTATATGAGAAGATTGAGTTTTCTCTCCATTTCCCCTATTATCCATCGTTAACTACACAACGATTAGAGGATCACTTATGGGGGGAAAACATTGCCTGGCCGGGGAGCTCTGGCTCGATCAGCAGCTTTTGCGGACCATGGAAAACGCCTCCAGCCTGAAGCAGAAGGTCTCAGAAATCTTTGACCTTTTGCGGGATCGTGTCTATCGATACTTGTTCAGGATTCTTGGCGATCCGGGCGAAGCCGAAGATCTAACACAGGAGGGTTTTTTGCGTCTGTACATCTGTCTTCACAAGGGTCAGGTGGTGAAAAATGTGCGAGCCTGGATTTTCCGTGTAGCCCATAATCTGGCAATTAACCAGCAAAAAAGGAATGTTCCCCTGGATCCCGTGGACCCTGATGTCCTGGATTTGAACAAAGATCTATCTCCCAACGCCGAACAGAAGGCACTTGCGAAGGAAAAACATAAAAGGCTTCAAGCCTATTTGGTACGGCTGTCCGTCCAGGAGAGACAATGTCTGGAACTTAGGGCAGAGGGGCTGTGTTACCGAGAGATTGCCAAAGTAATGGGAATGCATTCACCCACCGTCGTTTCGTTTCTGGGACGAGTAATCAGGAACATCGTGAGAGAAATCCATGACTAATGCCAGCTCAAACCAGTATTGTTGGCAGGATCGAGCCTTTAGCTTTAAATGCTCCGTTTTCTTCAGATTTGTTCGTCTGTTCTCTGTGTGCGCTCTCTTGATACTAACTCTCAACATCCCGTTACTGGCGCAGTCTCCTCCCGATTTGGGATCCGAGGCAGAGACCTTCATCGAAAAACATTTTTCTTCAGCCAAAGGGGCCGAGGCAACGGGAAACTTACCCAGAGCCGCTGAAGAATATCAGGCCATTCTCAAGAAGTACCCGCGCCAGGTTCCAGAGGTCTACCAAAACCTCGGCCTTGTTTTCTATCTGCAGCGCCAGTATGAAGCGGCTATTGCCACTCTTGAAAAGGGGATAAGACTGAAAGCCGTAATGCCGGGCGCCCACCTGTTTGCGGGCATCTCCTACCTGGCGGTCGAGCAACCTGAAAAGGCCCTCCCGCACCTGAAAGCTGCTTTCAAGTTATACCCCACGAACGAAAGTAGCAGCTACCTTTCCGCAGCCTACAGCTTGCTCGGAAAGTACGAAGCGGCCCTACCTTATCTGAAATCTTTATTGGAAAGCTCCGAAGAAAAAGACAACATCCTTTATTTACTGGGTGACAATTATCAAAAACTGGCCAATCAGGAAGCCCGAGTACTCAGCGATGAAACTCCTGACAGGAAGTACGGCCACCTGCTGACGGCCAAGATCTTTGATGCTCAGGAATACTTTCAAATGGCTACCAAGGAATATCTAGACGCTGCAAAGCTGGACCCTGGCCATGCCGAGATTTTCTTTTCGTTGGGGCGCGTACTGGCCATTCTCGGCCAGGGGGTTCCGTCACGGTTGTCTCTGGAACGTTACCACCAACTCCTTCCTTCCGAGCGACACGCCACTTTGGGCACTGACGGATTGGTGCGGAGGGAAATTGCAGATATTGGCGTCAAAGTGGACTATGAGAAATTGGTTCGATCCCTTCCGCCTGTTGCAGAGGAAGACCATTTACTGCCGCTGGTGAACAGTGATGTCAGGCAAATGGTTAAGAAGAAGATGAGTCTTGACAAGAGTGGAAGATGGAAACAGGTGCTTGATTCTTTAATGCGAGCTCGCTGGATCGATGCCATCAAATCGCTCGAGGACATTCAAGCGGTTCCAAAGGAGTGGTTGCGTGATTACCTGATTGCCAAAGCCCTCGCCTGGAATGATGATTATATGGCAGCAGAGAAACACTTCAATGAGCGTCTTCTCCCCTATGAGTTTGCGCCGGCCGTCCGGATGCTGCGTTGGGAGATTCTCCAGCAGCTCTCCTTGATTTATTGTAACCGGCTGCTGGATGAATATCCTAAATCAAGTCGTGCTCACTACCTGCGGGCCAGAACGCTGGATGTCCGGGGCAAAAAGGAAGCCCTGGAGGAATACCTGGCGGCGATTGACGCGACTCCCACCATGACGGGATTGCGGATCTCGCTGGCCGATCATTATCTCTCCAACTCGAAGTATGGCGAAGCCCTCGAAGCCTGCCAGAAGGAGCTGGAGATTAGTCCTTATTCCAGTGCTGCAAAGTCGCGTATTGGCCGTATCTACGTTCAATTGCGTGAGCCGGACGATGGGTGGCCGTATCTGGAAGACGTACTTAAAGCCGATCCCTCAGACGCCCAAACGCGAACTGCCTTGGCCCGGGGCTGGGAACTTAAAGGGAATATGGAAAAGGCTCTAGAAGAGTATAAGCTCGCCCTCCAGCATGATCCCGGCCTGAACCGGTTGCACTATGTGCTGGCCAGAATTTACCGAAAGCGTGGACGTCTGGACCTGGCCGAACGCGAGACCCAGATCTTTCAACAAAACGAAAAGGACGAACGTCGAAAGCTCTTGGAGCGTGTCGAAGGTCTGCGAAAGAGCCCGGAGGAGACGTTGGAGCCGTGAATTACTTTCTTCCGAGAAGTATCCGTTCTAAAGAAAATTTTTCTCCTCCCTTCATAAAAGCGGCAAATCGATTGTCTTTAAGGGTAGGGAGAATTGTGTCGCGAAGGGTAAGATGTACTCGGTCGAGGTAGCCTTGCTTGATGGGCAACCACTGGGGAATGAGACTCTAAGAGCCAGACTTTGAAGCCTCAAGGCTGGCCAAGAGAAAGGAGAATTTGGATGGGTGCCAAACATCGATGGAACGTATTGTGGATCCTGCTGTTGCTATGGGTTGCCGGGGACAGAGTTGTCGCCCAGACCCAGCGCGGAACAATCACCGGTCGCGTCACGGACAGTACCGGTGCGGTGATTGTGGGAGCCAAGATTGAGGCCAAGAACCCTGAGTTGGGCGTCTCACTTGAAGCAGCCTCCAATGAAGAAGGACTGTACTCAGTTACCTATCTAAATAAATGCGACGGGATTCAAACCTTATAACGTCACCGGCGTGCTGGTTGTCGCCGCCACCACCACCACTATTAACGTAGAGTTGAATGTTGCTGAAGTCGCCAGTGAAGTGAATGTGGAGGCTTCAACGGTGATTTTGCAGACCACCGCCTCGGTCATCTCGAACTCCATTGAACAAAAACTCAAGGATGACCTGCCTGTCCTCAACCGTCGCGATCCGGCGGCCTATATCCAAACGTCTGCAGGCGTGCAAAACGCCCTGCAGGGAACCATCGGAGGCGCACGTCTGGGAACCAACAACGTCTTGCTGGACGGTCAGGCGCCCGATACTTCACTCACCGGGGCCGGCGAAAATTTTGGCAGCCCTGGGTTGCCTTCCGTGGAATCAATTGGTGAATTTAACTTGCTGCTGAATTCCATCCCGGCCGAATATGGCCGGACCGGGGGGCCGACGATTACGTTTGCCACCAAATCGGGTAGCAATGACTTTCATGGCGCTGCCTATGATTATATTCAGAATTATGCGCTGGACGCCCGGCCATGGGCGGCTGCCCAACGGAATCTTACCCAGCAACACTATTTTGGCGGGGTAGCAGGAGGCCCAGTGATTATTCCCGGTCTCTACAATGGGAGAAACAAGACCTTCTTCTTTGTCGACTACTCTGATCTCCGAACTCGAAGCGCCGGGTCTTCAACAGGCGTGACCACAGTGCCCACCGAGGCCATGCGCCAGGGCGACTTTTCAGCTCCGGATATTCTCCCTATTTTTGACATCCTGTCGCCATACACGGATGCTGGTGGTAACCCACGGCGGCGCCAGTTTCCGAATAACCAGATCTCACCCGACCGGTTTAGCAATGTTTCGAAATACTTTCTCAATCTGATGCCGTTGCCGAATGTGGCAGGCGCAGGTTCGATCAACAATTTTGTGGGTGTGGTCAGCCCGAGTAAATCGACTCAGTGGCTCCTGGCAACGCGGATCGATCACAATCTCAACCAAAAGGATCGCATATCGGGCTATTGGCAATTCGCACAGCCGAGTTCCGTCAACGGGTCAGTCTTAGGCGATACCTTTGGAACTGAATCCACACAAAACTTCAATCGGATTCGTATGGATTGGAGCCACATCTTTAGCCCACACGTTTCCCAACAGGTGCTGTATGGTGTCACGCGAAGCTACAGCACCAATCAGCCCAGGAACTACGGAGAGAATTTGGGTCAGAAGGCGGGACTGAGCGGTACCCGAGACCCGAATTGCCCTTATATTGAGATTAACCGCGCTCAGGAAGGAGCATTCAATTTCTGTAACCTTCTGGGCGGCGCGAATGCTTTGACGAATCAGACCTTAGACTATTCAATCATTCTCAACAAAGGAAAGCATACTTTCAAAACGGGTTTCGACTTCATTCGTTTCAATCACAATGACAACTCACGAAGCACGGCCACGTTTAACCCGTCGGGATATTATAACTTTGGTGGCATCCCTCCCAGGCCTACCGTTTATGGCGTTCGCAATACGACTTCGGACACAGATAACACGGGCGGGAACTCCTTCGCTGATTTCATTCTCGGTCTCCCCAACGTTGCCCACGTTGCCGATCCGGTCATCCTGGGGCACCGGCAGGCTTACTATGCCGGATACCTGCAGGACGACTGGAAGATGACTCCCAAGCTGACCGTTAATGCCGGCGTGCGTTGGGAGATCAATGTTCCATTTTCAGAAATCCACGGACAGTTGACCACTTTTGATCCCACGCGGCCCAATCCAGGTGCGGCAGGACGTCCAGGAGCATTGATTTTCTTTGGCAAGGGGCCTGGGCGAGTTGGAACAAACCGGATTGGAGACATTCACTGGAATAAAATTGGTCCTCGGTTAGGTTTTGCTTATCAACTCGATTCTAAAACGGTGGTTCGAGGCTTTGGTGGCATTATATTTGCCCCGATTCAAAACGTGAATGCCAGCTTTGCCGACCGGACTGGATTTCAGGCTTCCGGCGAGCCTCGACTGCCTGCTGATCGCTTCGGTTTATATTACAAGTGGGACGATCCTTTCCCCCAGGACGTGCTGGGCAATGTACCCAATACCGACCCTGCTTTTCGCAACGGTCAAGGCGCCCAGGCCTATGAACACGAGGGGCTTGGACGCCCGGGCGATATCTATATGTATAGCTTAGGATTCCAGCGCGAGATGCGGGGCAATATTCTGTTCGAAGTTTCCTACCTTTCCACTCAGTCCCGCCATCTCAATGACCGATTGCCGCTAAATTGGCTTCCGGAGCAGTATTGGGGCCTTGGCCCTTTGCTCAACAAGCCGCTGAATTCGCCTGAGCTAGTGGCCGCAGGGTTTACAGCACCATACGCCGGGTTCGATACCAGCCAGCCACTTTATCAAGCTCTGCGACCTTTCCCTCAATATGGGGACATTCTTGACGATGGCACCACTGGGACTTCGGGATCCTACCATGCGGCCATTATCAAAGCCCAGAAGCGCTTCTCGAATGGGCTGTCGTTCCTGGCCAGTTACACCGTATCGAAATTCATGACCGACTCCCAATGGGCGCCGGGTGGCTTTGGAGGTGCTCCATCGGTCCCCAATAACCGCAAGTTAGACAAAGGTGTCTATCGCTTTGATATACCGCAGCGGTTGGTTCTGAGCTACACCTACCAATTGCCCTTTGGACGCGGGAAGAAATTCCTGGCAAACAGCAACAAAATGGCCAATGCCATCGCTGGCGGATGGGAGATCTCAGGCCTACATCAATACCAGAGGGGGGCGCCGGCTTCTTTCTCGGATACGTTCAATACAACCATTCCGACCATTGGTGGGATCGCCAATCGGGTGGCGGGAGTGCCTACTCGCAGCTCTCTTTCCTGCAGCGAACTGGAGTATGGTAACCCACAAAAGAATTATCTCTTTAATGCTGGAAATCCAGAGCAGGCCGCAAGAACGGGGAGGCCACTAGCCTTTGCCCCTGCCGGTGAGTTCCAGATCGGAAATACTCCCAGAATGGATCCGCAGGCCCGGCAATGCGGCTGGCAGACCGAAGACGTGTCACTAACCAAGAATTTTGTCATCAGAGAAAAGATCAGGTTCCAGTTGGGAGCTGAGGCCTACAATCTGCTCAACCGGCATACCTGGGAGAGCGGCGCCTTCGGGCAGTCGGTGAACGCGCCGAATTTCGGAGAGATTACTCCATCTCAACCTTTTGGTCCCAGAAGGGTGCAATTGAAGTTGCGGATGCAGTGGTGAGGCCTACAGTTGATGTGCCCGCCCAATAGCCCACGGCGCCTCCCGTGGGCTTATTTTTGTCCGGTGCGCTTGGGTCACGAGCTGACTGCGTTGTCCTCGGGTTTTTCTTTTCGGAGAGTCAAATCCATGAAAACAATTTCTCGTCGCGCGGCCATTCAGTGCCTGCTTTCTTTGCTCCCCAGCCCCTTCATCATTCCGTCCCCAACTGAAAGGGTCCTTCTGGCTGTACCCAAGCGTAAACGGGCCTTCAAACATTCCGACGTGGTCTTCTCGTTCGTCTTTAGCCCGGAAGAATACAAGATGTGGCACGGCACGCTTCTTTACGGATGGTGTGGGGCCCCGGCAACGAAAGATGAGATCCCAAAATATCTGGATAGGCAAAAGAAATCTCTGGAAGTGGGAGTCCCAGAAGGAGCCAGCATCAGCGGATTCTCAGGTAATCTGTCATGGTTTCAAGAGCAGGATCCTGACTGGAAGGAAGCTTTATGGCGAGATTCCGACGACCATTTGCTCACCTATCCGTGGGTTCGCCCGCCCGATCCTTTTCCGCCTGAAAAGGGCGAAATCTGCACCAACCACCCGAAGTTTGTGGAGAAGAAATTGGCCGAGACAGATCTGGCAATGGCCATTAAGCCTTACGCCTTCCACGTGGACGATCCGCTAGGAACCGCCACAGTGCTGCGCATCAAGGGTTGCTTCTGCAAATATTGCATGAAAGGCTTCCGAGACTACCTGAAGAAAGCCATGTCTTCGGATCAAATAGAAGCTGCTGGCATCCACGACATTGACAGTTTCGATTACGGCAAATTTCTGAAGAGCCGGACCGACCGTCCACTGGCTTACGAATTTGAGAACTTTCAACTGCGCAGCTCTGTGGAGCACATCCGGCAAGTCATGGACTACGTCCGAAAGAAACGGGTCGCTACTATCCCTGTGGGAGCCAACGCTCCGGTGGTGGGCGCGCACATTGTGTTTGCCCCCTATCTGGATTACATCGCGGCTGAAATTGGAACAGATGCCACCGAAATGAAGTTTGGCGGCAAGCCCTTACTGAATTATAAAATGGGCGACGCTCTGGGCGTGGCCATCGCTGCTACGGGCATCTACAAGGACTGGGTGATGCTGACCAACCACGATATTCCCGATCTGGTGCGCGGTTGGATCGCCGAGTCCTATGCACTGGGTGGAAACTTCATTGTTCCGCACAAGGAGTGGGGGTTCGTTCAGCCGCCCGGCAAGGAACCGCAAAGCACGGCTTATCCAGCAAAACCCGAGATCATTGCGCCCTTGTATCAGTTTGTTCGAGACGATCCAGAATTGTTCGATGACTACCAAGCGGTCACCCAGGTCGGTCTGCTGTACGATTACCGGGCCACCCGTCTGGCTGGTGCCGGCGCCCAGATGCCTCAAACTCCGGAAAAGCAACCGGTCACTCTGCATGAAATCTGTCTAGCTCTGGCGAACGCCAACATCCCCTTTGGAATGGCGGTTGCCGGCAGCGAGCCGTTGGATCATGAAATGAGACTGGAGGATTTGGCGAAATACGAATTCCTGATTGTTCAGAATCCCTTGATGGTCCGGGGGAAGCAGCGAGAGTTGCTGGACGTATGGACCAGCCAGGGCAAAGTGATTGGGTGGACAGATGTCGAAAGCGTTCGGTCACGGGTGAGGCCACTTGTCGCGGTCGAACCTGCCAGAGACATCTGGGCTCTGCCGAGAGTGAATCCGGACCGTCTGTCGTTCCCTTTGGTCTGTCATGTCCTCAATCGCTCGTTTGATGCCAAAACAGAGAAGATGGTAGTGCAGAAAAATATCAGGGTAAGGCTGAACAAAGAATTGTTTGACGGTCGGAAGCATGATCGCTGTACCTTATTTATGGAGAAGGTTCCTCCAGCTAGCCTGCCCGTCCAGTTCAAAGGGGACTGGGTCGAGGTGACTCTTCCAGAACTGGAACTGTGGGGAATACTGAGATTCAGCTAAGGCTGATTCTGATGCCAATGAACGCATACAAGCCCGAGGTCAGGATAGTGGCTCTTTCGCCCCTATGAGCGCTTTGCAGTTTCGCGGAGCTGGGTCAGGACATCAGGTGCGATTGCCTTCGGCACCAAAATTGGATAAGTTTTTCAGATGAAGCTCTTTCCTAGTTCCGTGATCTCTGGTATCCGCGAATTTTGGAGCAGCTGAGTGAGTCTTTGCACGAAGCTCGTCTTGCCGCTCACTTCTTTCTTACTAGTCTCGCTCCTGATCATCCCGGCAGAGTTTTATGGTTGGAAATCTTCGTCTGCAGTCACTTCACCGCGGATTCTCACCTTCCACGATGTTGCGAAGTCTGCCGGACTAACGGACACCGTGGTTTACGGCGGAATCGACACGGTCAAGTACATTGTCGAAGCCAACGGCTGCGGGGTAGCCTTTTTTGATTTTGACAACGATGGCTGGCAGGACATCTTTGTGCCTAATGGATGGCGGCTGGAAGGCTTTGCCAAAGGCAAGGAGCCGATCAATCATCTCTATAGGAATAACCGCGACGGGACTTTCACTGATATAACCCGACAGGCGGGACTGGAGCGGTCTGGATGGGCCAACGTGATCTGTATTGGTGATTACGATAACGATGGGTATGACGATCTATTCCTGACGTACTGGGGTAAGAATGCGCTCTATCGCAACAATGGAGACAACACATTTTCCGATGTCACTGACAAAGCAGGCGTCGGTGGCGATCCGAAGCGTTGGAATAGCGGCTGCACTTTCATTGATTACGACCGAGATGGAAAGCTCGACCTCTTCGTCTCAAACTATGTAAACGTCAATCTAACTGAATTACCTCTGCCCGGCAAAGGTACTAACTGCACCTGGAAGGGAGTGCCTGTCTTTTGTGGTCCACGAGGACTCAAGGGGACTGTTAATGCCCTCTACCACAATAATGGGGACGGAACATTTACAGACCTGAGCAAAGAGTCAGGCATCGTCAATCCCAGCGGGTATTATGGGATGACAGCCGTCGCGATGGATTTCAATAATGATGGTTGGGAGGATATTTACGTAGCCTGTGATTCCACCCCGAGCATCCTTTATCGCAACAACAAAAACGGAACCTTCACCGACGTTGCAACTGAGAGAGGCGTCGCCTACAGTGAGGATGGCCGCGAACAGGCGGGTATGGGCTTGGCGGTCGCCGATTATGACGGCAATGGTGCGGTTGACATTGTCAAGACCTTGTTTGCCGACGAAATGCCAGCACTCTACCGAAATGACGGACAGGGCTATTTCACCGATATGGCCATCGCCGCCGGTCTCCATGTCGTAACGCGGTATGTGCAGTGGGGGACCGGGCTGGTCGATTTTGACAATGACAGTTGGCCGGACCTGTTTTATGTGGCGGGTCATGTCTATCCGGAAGTGGAAAGAGCCAATTCTGACTACCCCTACAAAGCACCTCGTTTCCTGTTCCGCAGTCTGGGTAACGGGAAATTCCTCAACGTAACAGAGCAAGGCGGGCCGGGACTCAATACCATTCACTCAAGCCGAGGTTGTGCCTTTGGTGACTTCGATAATGACGGCGACATAGACGTGCTCGTCATGAACATGAATGAGCCGCCCTCCTTGCTGCGAGCCGATGTGCCACCAGGCCATCACTGGATAAAAGTTAAATTGACTGGCACATCATCCAATCGATCGGCTATTGGAGCTCGTGTCAAGGTTAAGTGCGGATCGAGAGTCCAAGTGCAGGAGGTGCAAAGCCAGTCCAGTTATTATTCGGTGAATGATTTTCGCTTGCATTATGGCCTGGGAGAAGCCGCTCGGGCCGATGTGATTGAAGTCCGCTGGCCCAGCGGTAGGATCGAGCTTTTTCAAGATGTGGCTGCGGATCAGGTTGTTCATGTCAAGGAAGGATCGGGAATTGTTTCTTCGGATAAATTTGGAGGCCGATAAAATCGTGTTGCGAGAGTTTTCCGGACTGCCGCGGCGGATGGAAATATGATCGGTCCTAACCGTCTTCCAGTCCGCCCTTTGGAATGGGATGCATTCTTTTTGTCCCCCTTGACAGGGAGGACCACAGGGGGTCTGTGCATTTGATGTTCGCAGGAGTACGACCTTGCATATAGACGATGACAGTAATTCCGCACTGATGTTTGCCGTTGCCGAAGGTCAAGCGGCCACCGTGAAAGTTCTACTGTCTGGAGGCGCCGACGTGAACGTAAAGTCCAAAAGGAGTGAGGGCTCTCCCATTGGAAATCTGACTCCCTTGATGGTGGCAGCAGGAGAAGGTCACCCTGGTATAGTGCAGGCTTTGCTGGCCCGGGGGGCAGAGGTGAACGTAAGAACGACGGATGGACGAACAGCGTTGATGTTTGCGGCTGCCAAAGGCCACTTGGGTGTTGTCCAAATGCTCCTGTCCAGTGGTTCCAGGGTGAATGAAAGAACCGATGACGGCAGAACTGCAATGATGGTCGCAGCCTCAAAAGGCCACAATGATGTCGTTCAACTCTTGAAGAGTGCCGGTGCCAGGGAGTAGTGAAAAGGTGGCAGTTGCCAGCCTTGAACGGTTTTTTATGGCAAGTCGAATGATGTGCATGCTCGTTCTCCTTTATGCCGTCCTTCCGTCCAAAGGTCCTGCCCGAACGCGATGGACCCCACAACATTTCTGGGGCCAACAGTCGGCTTACGCCGGTTCCCGGGCTTGCCAGGGCTGTCATGCAAATCTTTACAAGATCCAGGAAGCCAGCAACCATGCTCGTTCCCTTCGGCCTTTGAAGGAGATCGAGAAAATTACCTCATGTTTGCCTTTTAGGCTAATGGACCCCTCCTCACAGACAGAACTATTCTTGTCTCGCAAACCCGACGGAAATATTGAACTGAGCGTAAGAAAAGACGGGAAAGAAGACCAGATCATTCTGGAGTGGGCGTTTGGCGCGGGCGCCAAGGGGATTACGCCTGTTGGTAGACGAGACAACGGACAATTTGTTGAAGGCCGCTTGAGCTGGTATGAGACTTTGGGAACCTTCGATCTCACGGCCGGAGCACGTGAGCGTATTGCCCAGGATATTAGCGAAAGCCTTGGCAGGAGCCTTGGAGAAGAGGAGCGCTCCAGGTGCTTTGGTTGTCACACCACGGGCTCAACAGCCGAAAGTCCCATACCTAAACGGGAAGAAATGGGAATTCGCTGTGAGCGTTGCCATGGACCCGGGCTCGAGCACATTCGATCCATGGCCAGCGGCAACCTATCAGACAGAAAGATCTTTCATCCAGGAAGGCTCGATGGTTTCTCCCAGGCTCAACTGTGCGGTGAGTGTCACGGTCCTCCTCCTGCTGACAGTGACTTTGACGCTATCCGCTATATTCAACAAAAAGCTTTGACCGTTCGTTTCCCCAGCCAGCGAATGGTTTTAAGCCGTTGCTTTAATGAAGCGGATGCTAATTTAAAGTGCAGCACCTGCCACAATCCACATGCAAATATTGCCGCGACACGGACTCATTATGACAAGATCTGCCTTGGCTGTCATCGGCTGGAGGTGCGCAAGCGGTCGGCCGTGTGTCCAGTTGCGAAAGACAACTGTGTGAGTTGCCACATGCCAAAAGGTCGGGTGATGGTGCACTCTGAATTTACAGACCATTGGATACGGGCAACGCGCGCCGGCGTGACCACAGAGACAAAAGATTCGCTAAAATAATCTCGAATTCCGAGCTGTCTGATCGATGCCTGACTGGAAAAGTTTTTGGGATGAAATGAAGAGGAGTGGTTCAGATAAGCTTCGGTGAGCTCGGCTTGTAATTTGTTGGGCTCTGTCTCGTGGCATCCTATTCTTATCCTGGCTAAACCAAAGACCATCCAAGTTCACTTGTTCAACACCCATGGGCTCTCTCCTGGTATCTTTTCGATGGAGGAAATATGGCAACTAGCAAAAAGAATCGCAAAACGGTCAGCTTTGATCCGAGGAAACTCCTCAAAGCCAAGGGGATTCTAGGCGCAAAGACGGAAGCAGAGGCTATTGATCGCGCTCTTGACGAGGAGAACGAATGACGATTCTTGAAGCGGCTTCCGCTCTGCGGAGGAAAGAAGTTTCTTCGGTAGAATTGACTGTCGAATCCTTGGATCGCATCGCTCGACAAAATCCGAAGTTGAATGCCTTCCTCACGGTGCTGGATAAAGAGGCGCGCGTCAGCGCTGCTCAGGCGGACAAGGAACGTTCCGCCGGGATCGACCGAGGACCGCTGCACGGTATTCCGGTTGCCGTTAAGGATGTTTTTTATATGGCAGGCATCCGAACGACTGGGGGCTCCAAGCTCTTTGCCGACTTCGTTCCAAACTATGACGCAGCAGTTGTGGAGAGGTTGCGAGAAGCAGGCGCCATCATT
>QHZQ01000022.1:13315-21322 GCA_003224725.1 Acidobacteriota bacterium
GTGCACAATCCGTGGGACCTGAGACGGATTCCTGGCGGCTCAAGTGGAGGCTCGGGTTCTGCCGTTGGGGCAAATTTGGTCTTTATGGCCACAGGGAATGATACCGGAGGTTCAGTCCGTATTCCTGCCTCATACTGCGGTACTGTAGGCCTGAAGCCTACCTTCGGACGCATCAGTCGATACGGGATTTTGCCGCTGGATTTCAGCCTTGACCATGCAGGCGTACTTGCTCGAACGGTTCGTGATACGGCTGTGACGTTGAATGTCCTGGCCGGATACGATTCTCGAGATGATTCTTCCAGTCGGGAAGCAATGGAAGATTATTCAATTCCGCCAGAGGCGTCGATCCGCGGTGTGCGAATTGGTTGGCCTGAGAATCTGAATGCCGTAGGAGTCGACGGTGAAGTGGTTCAGGCGGTAGCTCGTATGGCGCAGACGGCCGAGCGTCTTGGCGCCAAGATTGTACCAATCTCTTTACCCGATTATGATGCCATCAATGCTGTCCACAGGGTGATTTTGCACTCGGAGGTGTCAGCCCTGATGCAACCCTATCTAGGACAGCGCGACAAGTTCAGCAGCGAGCTACTAGCATTATTGCAGCAGGGGTGCTTCCTGTCGGCAACCGACTATGTCAATGCTCAACGGCTTCGTCGGCTAATGATGAGCGAATGGTCCAAAGTTACTGCAGGGGTCGAGTGTGTGATGACCCCAACCACACCTATTGCCGCCCCGAAGATCGGCGAGACGAGCGTCGTCATCGATGGCGAGGTGCAAGAGGTGCGCCTTGCGACCACGCGTTTGGCCAGAGCGGCGAATCTTCTGGGGTTACCTGCAGTTTCAGTTCCCTGCGGCTTTAACAGCGCGGGACTACCTTTGGGACTCCAGATTATGGGTAAGCCGTTCGAAGAAGGTCGAATTCTTCAGGTCGCCGCTGCGCTGCAGGACGCTACGGACTTTCACAGGATTCTACCTCCTCAGGAGAGCTGAATCCTGGGAAGTCGGAGAGATTTGTCAGTGGCTCAGGTCTCGCAGGTTCACCGGCATATTAACTCACTTCGGCAGCCCCTTCATCATCAGCCAGTCCACTTTAAATGAATATTTTCAATTCTGCCTCGTTGAGCTGGAGGACAAATAAGCCTGAATTCCGAAGTTGGAGCGGGTAACCCATGTCACAAAGTGATGACTCATTGGGAATAAGGGCTGCCTTGGCGCTGGTCTCCAACCAATTGTAAGACCTAACCTCATTGAGGTGACTTACCACTGCCAGCCAGGCTGGATAGCAGGATTGACGATTGAGCCTTCAGGCCACTGCCCATGATAGAGGTCGATAATATTTTGGGCTGCCTGGACCGCCATGTCGATGGCAGACTGGTGGTCGACACCTGCCACATGCGGCGTGACCAAGACGTTCTCGAGCCGAAGCAAAGGGTGCCCAGAGGAAAGCGGTTCCTGGTTAAATACATCAAGTCCCGCGCCTGACAGATGACCGGACTGGAGTGCGCTCAGTAGATCTTCTTCTACCACCAACCCTCCGCGTGACGTATTTATCAGCAAACTACCACGCTTCATTCGAGAAAGCGTCTTGCGATTGATAAGACCTTTTGTAGCGGGCGTGAGTGGCAGATGGAGAGTCACGTAGTCGGCCTGCTCTAACAACGTATCAAGATCAACCACCTCAATTCCGTGGGTCTGCGCAAAGGCCACGTCAGGTAATGGATCGTAAGCGAACAGCCGGAGTCGAAACTGGGCTGCCCGCAATGCAACACTCTTACCGATGCGTCCCATACCGATGAGACCAAGAGTCCTCCCACGCAACGGCAAAAGAGGAGCTCTATTCCAAGTGCCCCGCCGCACTTCTTGATTCTGCCTCAGCAACGATCGGGTCAACGCCAGTAACAAAGCCATCGCATGTTCGGCCACGGCCTCATGGTTGCCGCTGGGCGTGATGGCCACAGCCACGCGGCGTCGGGTAACAGCCTCCAAATCAATTCGGTCGACGCCGACTCCCGAGCGGGAGATGACTCGTAACTCCGGCAAGCTTGCCAGTACCGATTCTGTATACGGTTCACTGCCGGCAATGGTCGCTGCCGCGCCTCTCACTGCCTCGATGGTTTCTGCTTCTCCAGTCAATGCTCGCCGAGGCGAAAAGCGTACATCCATGCCAGCGTTGTGCAACATCTTGAGGTGCGGACTCTGCGTGTCAAGCACAACCTCAGAGGTAATCACTACAATAGGCATTCAGGTCCTTTCGATGTCCGTGCCCATTTGCAAGTCACCGAACCGAAACCAGGACAAGCATGATAAATTCGCGGTAAGGTAATGCCTCAGTTACAGGGGTGGAACGCGCGCTCCGTCGCGCGTTCATTTAGCGTGCGCGGGGCGCCCGCTCCACCTGTTGTGCCTTTCGCCACCCGTCGCTGAGGCATTACCGCGGTAGCCATCTAGTCCGAGACAACGCTGTTGGGCAGAGAGCTTAGGCGTCGCTTGGTGAGATTGTACCACTTGGTGCGACACAGCTCGGAATTAACCCCACGAGCGGACCGACTTGCAGTATTTTGCCTTATTGGCGCAGTTTTCACCGCGTCTTCCAGCAGACTCGATTACGTCATCGATGGCAACTCCGAGGTGCGTGATGCGTGACTCCCTCGATCATTCATCCCCCTGAAGGAACTTACAGCACCGCGGGCTGCGCGAATCTCTCGACCTTTATTATTCCTCAAGGAGGGCTCGCTGATGTCAAAGAACGTCCTATTCGCGCTCTTCAAAACAGCCCAGCCGGTCAGTTTTCTTACTCGGGAAATGGCTCTGGCGGCCTACCAACAATTGATGACGAAGCACCAACAATAGCCCTCCGATCTGCGGGCAAACGACCTGGGAGGGGAAGTCCGGCTATCTGCGATTTGCTTTTTTACCAAAAAATCCAAAAAAAGCTTGACAAGGAGAAATCAGTGATTATTAGATGTTTTAAGGTCTTAAATAATCGATTGTTGCTTCTGAGAAGGAGGCAGTCATGAAGCGATTCGCGTCTTGGGTTATCGTCTACATGTTGTTCGGTTCCCTGTCCTACGGGCAGGCGATTTTCGCCACTCTGACGGGTGTCGTGTCCGACCCATCGGGAGCGGTGGTCCCTAACGCAAAGGTGCGACTGCGCAATGAAAGCACAGGATCTCTGCGTGACACAGTCACTAATTCTGATGGGTACTTCAGCTTCGCCTCGCTTGCCGCCGGTGACTTCACATATGAGCTCACCCTCGAGGCTCAGGGCTTCGTGACCTACAAAGCATCGGGCATCGCGCTGGGCGGAGGCGAGAAGCGCAATATAAACGTCACCCTGAAGGTCGGCTCCACTTCGGAAACCATCGAGGTCAAAGCAGAAGTCGAGCAACTCGCCACGGTTGACTCGGGCGAAAAATCGGCCACCCTTGGGAACAAGGAGTTGCAGAACTACGTCCAGATCGGGAGCAACGCCGCCGAGTACATCAAGATCATGCCGGGCTTCGCGCTTAACAACGGCACATCGAATCGAGCGAACTACGATGGTCAAGTCATCGGCATCAACGGCAACGGCGACGCCGGCAGCCAGAGCCCGCTAAATAATGCATTCTCCTATAACGGTCTACCCAGCAACTCGCTGGATATCACCGCGGACGGAGCACACGTTTCCGATCCGGGCTGCAACTGCGACACGCCGGTAAATCCCAATTCGGACATGGTGGCCGAGTTCAAAGTGCAGATGTCGAATTTCAGCGCCGAGAACCAGAAAGGGCCCATTGTGGCAAGTTCGGTGGCGAAGTGGGGCACCACGGATTTCCACGGTTCAGGCTTCTTCTATGCAAGGAACTACGTTTTGAACGCTAATGATGCACTGAACAACGCAACCCAAACGGCGAGGCCCGAGAACAAATATTACTATCCGGGTGTCACCATCGGCGGTCCGGTGCTGATTCCTGGCACTGGATTCAATAAAAATCGCAACAAACTGTTCTTTTTTACAGGTTTCGAGTACTTCTACCAAGTTCTCGACACAGGACTGCTACGGGCAACGGTGCCCACCCCAGGCATGTTGCAGGGCAATTTTTCGCCCTCCGAAATCGCGAAAATCGGCCCCTACACCGCTTCCGGCGCTCCTCCGGGGCAGCTCAACGCGGCAGGGCAAGCTCTGTTCCCCGGTGGAATCATTCCAGCGAGCATGATCGACCCCAACATGGTGGCCTTAATGAAGCTGTACCCCGCAGCGAATCACACTCCGAATCTGGACCAACCTTACAACTACATACAGTCAGCAATCTTCAACCAGAACAACACGCAGTGGATGTCGCGAGTGGATTACAACATCAGCGACAACACCAAGCTGTTTGTGCGTTACAATCTGCAGCGCGAGACGCAACTGTTTCCGGTTGGGTATTGGTGGCGCAACGCCGATCAGGTTCCGTACCCAACGCCGCTGGCAGGGAAGAACCGGTCCGATTCGGTGACGGCGTCCTTAACCCACGTGTTCAGCCCGTCGATGACCAACGAGTTCGTTTTCGGATACACCTACATCGGCTTCCCGACCTATTTCCAGGATCCGAAGAAGGTGGACCGGAGTGCGTTAGGCTACAACTACCAAGGCTTGTATAAGAATGGCGTGTCACAGATTCCGTCGTTTGGGGCCTGGGGTCCTGCTGAAGCCGCCCTGGTCTTCAATCCCGCCGGCGGTTGGGACACTACCGGCGCCAACTATCATTACGCCACTAAGTACATGCCCAGCTTAAGCGATACGGTGTCGAAGGTTTGGGGCAAACATACCTTTAAAGCAGGGTTTTTCTGGGAATACATCCGCAACGCCGAACCCCTGAGTAGCGACACGAACGGTTTCATTACAGTCGGGCCATCGAATGCGTACACGTACGGTAACCTGTTTGCCGATTTGGTCACCGGAAACATAAGTGATGAATATCACGAGACCAATTACAATCCCCATGACGACACGGCTTACAACACATACGAGGCCTTCGTGCAGGATTCGTGGAAGGTCAGCAAGAGGCTGACACTAGATCTCGGTGTTCGCTTCACCCATTTTCAGCCGTGGAACGACCGGAACGGGTTTGGCATGGCCATTTTCGACTATTCCAAGTACAGCCCGAGCTGCGCACCTACGGACTACTGTGGCTTTTTGTGGCACAAGCGTGACGCGAGCGTGCCTATCGGCGGCTTTCCCACCCGCGCCCTGTTCTACCAACCGCGCTTCGGTTTGGCCTATGATCTCACGGGCAGTGGCAAGACCGTGATCCGGGGCGGCTGGGGCCGCTACTACTACCACATTGGCAACTTCGGAGGCCCCCAAGACTTAGGCGAGGCTGTGTACAGCGTCAACCTTTATCCGTCGACCATAGGGCAACGATTGTTTGCGAAAAATCTGGACACCATCGATTTCACGAATGCGGCTCTGTCTCCCACCGTAACAGACGGCAAAGACGACAAACAGCCATATACGGACAGCTACAGCTTTACGATTTCGCGGCGACTGCCGTGGTCGAGCCTGTTGGAGGTGTCGTACGTCGGGAACCAGACGCGCGACATTCCAAGCACCGGTAACGGCGCTACCTTGGGTTTTAACACCAAAAACATCAACCTGGTTCCAGTAGGCGCCATGCTGTCATCGAAAAACGGGGGCGCGGATCCGAACGCGCTTAACGCGGATGCGTTCCGGCCGCTGCAAGGTTTCGCAGATTTGTATCTCTCGACCAATAACGGATATGCAAACTACAACTCCTTGCAGGCAACCTGGGTACGGACGCAGGGACGGTACACCATCAACCTGAATTACACGTTCGGCAAGGCCTTAGGGATCGTGAACTTCGCCGACCAGTTCAACCTGAACAACAATTATGGTGTGCAGCCGTCCAACCGTACGCATATCTTCAACGCAGCCTATTCGGTGGAGCTCGGCAACTTCACTCACAGCAGGATCGCGGGTGGTTTGATCAACGGCTGGCAGCTCTCCGGCATTACGCAGTGGCAGAGCGGCGCCAACCTCACAGGGTTCAGTAGTCACGCCAACTTCAACCTGAATCTCAACGCCTTTAACATTCCGGGCACTAACCACGTCGTCAGCAACGTTGCACTACTGGGAACGCCCAATATCCAGCTAAACCCGATTCTGACGTGCGATCCGGCGTCGAATCTCGGGCCCAATCAGTTCATCAACCCGAATTGCTTCAGCTTCCCGACGCAGATCGGACAGAACGGCCCGACCGTACTACCGGCGATCTATGGGCCAGCCTACTTCAACTGGGACCTCGGACTCTTCAAGAATTTCCAGATCACTGAGTCGAAAAGGCTGCAGTTCCGCATTAACGCGTACAACTTCCTGAACCACCCGCTTTGGTCGTTCAACGGGAGCCACCTCAGTCTCGGCTTCGACGGGACCACTGGGAAGTTGAATACGCCGGATTTCGGAACGGTAACCGATAAGCAGGGCCGCCGGATCATCCAGCTCGCGGTCAAGTTCTTCTTCTGATGAGCTTCCGCTGGTAAGGACACGATTCAGGAGCGGGTGCCTCAAATAAGGACGGCCGAGGAGTCTGAACCGAAGATCCTTTGGTGTGAAAAACTGCAAGGCGTTTCGCGCCCACCGAAAAAACCATCTACAACAGCTTCAAATGCACTGGTGCCGGGGTTTCGTCTGGGCTGGATTGCTGGCGGTTGCCTGCGCCTCGGCAGACCCGGTAGAAAGCGCGCAGCAGGCATTCGCACGCGCGGTCGGTTTGCAGCGCGCAGGCGATTTCGAAGCCGCCATTCGTGAATATCGTGCGGCCCTTGCCCAGGAGCCCGCTAATTTTGAGGCGCGCTCCAATCTGGGCGTGGCGCTTGCCCATATCGGCCACTTCGAAGAAGCCATTGATGCCTATCGCCTGGCGCTTCAAAGCGCGCCCCCGGCCGCCTCTAACCGGCTCCTCACAAATCTCGGTCTCGCGTATTACAAGTCCGGCCGGCTCGAAGAAGCGGTCCACATCTTCGAAGACCTTCATAAGCAGATCCCGGGAGACCTGCAAGTTATACTCCTCGCCGGTGACTGTTATCTTCGTCTCGGTGACCTGAAGCGTGTGATCGACCTGCTTACACCCGTAGTCCCGGCCTACCCCGAGAACCGGGCCGTCAACTACATGCTAGGTACGGCACTCATCCGCAGCGGAGACGTGGCCAAGGGCGAAGGCCTGGTCAATGACATTCTGCGCGAGGGCGGCTCCGCCGAGGGCCATTTTGTGCTCGGCACGGTGGCCTTTATGGCGAAGGATTATCCGAATGCCCTCAAGGAATTCTCCCAGGCGATCGCCATCAATCCCGATTTGGCCTCGCTCTACTCGTACTACGGCCAAGCCCTATTATTCACGGGTGATGCCGAGGGAGCCATAACCGCCTTCCAAAAGCAGCTGGCTTCCGATCCCAACGACTACGACGCGAATTTGCGACTCGCCGAAATTCTGCTTCACCGACACGAGTATGCGGGCGCGCTGCCGCTTTATGAACGGGCCCTGCGAGTACGTCCAGGCTCAGCCGAAGCCGCCTACGGCCTTGCAGAACTAGACCTCGGCGCCAGGCAACCGGAAAAGGCGCGCCGTCGTCTCGAAGAAGTCGTGGCCCGTTGGCCGGAGTACGCCAACGCCCACCGCGCCCTCGCCGTCGCTGACGAAGAACTTGGTCTCAAACCGGAAGCCGTGCGCGAGCGCGCCCTCGCAGCCAAGTTGGACGGTGCCTCTGAAAGCGGCGGCCTTCCGATTCGTTCCCAGGCACCGGATTTCTCTCTGCACACCTCGTCCGGCAGTCTTCGGGTGCACCTGTCCGCATTCCGTGGCAAGCGGCCTGTAGTAGTCATCCTGGGCAGCTACACTTGTCCTAAGTTCCGTTCTCAGGCAGGGACTCTGGGCAGGCTCTACGCGCAGTATCACGATCAAGTCGAGTTCGTGCTCGTTTATATCCGCGAGGCGCATGGAGCCGGATCGTGGACTAGCACCATCAACCTTC
>QHZQ01000023.1 GCA_003224725.1 Acidobacteriota bacterium
GCGTTCGGGTTGAAGATTTGTTGGAGCGTACCGTCCGCATTGAAGGTCTGGGAGAAGTCTCCCGCTTTCTGGAGATCGGTGGGTACGGTACTAACTATGAGATTGGGAGAACGGTCCCGGGTTTTCTCGAAGTCAGTAAAGAAGAAGGTTTTCTTCTTGATAATGGGGCCTCCAACCGATGCGCCATACTGGTCATGCACATAGTCTCCCTTGCCTTCGCCATCCCGATTGGCGAAGAAACTGTTGGCATCAAACCGGGGACGTTGGAAAAAATACCAGCCGCTGCCGTGGAATTCATTCGTACCTGATTTGGTAACGATATTGATCACGGTGCCGCCATTATTACCGAACTCGGCTGAAAAGTTGTTGTTCTGGAGCTTGAACTCCTGAACGTTTTCAATCAAGGGCTGGTATTTTACAGTAGTGTTGCCACCCTCGCCACCTTCGGGGGAGCTGGTCAAAGCGCCATCGGCTCGAACCTCAGCGGTACCGTAACGCTGCCCATTGGAAGTAAAGGTGGTGCCCCCCAACATGCTAATACCCATACCAGGCACCTCCGTCGTTCCTGGAGCCAGATAGGCCAGCTCGGTGATGCCACGACCTGAGAGTGGCATGTCGATGATGTAGCGGTTTGTGACTTCCGTGCCAAGCGCTGCGCTGACGGAGTTCAGGAGCGTCGATTCTGCGGTGACCTCCACGGTTGACGTGATTTCACCCAACTCGAGGGTAAAATCCAAATCGATCTGCTGTCCGATACGTAAGACAACATTAGGATGGAGGACTGTCTTGAACCCGGCTATTTCAACCTTCACGGTGTAAGATGCCGGGGCCAGGCCGTTAAAAATATAGCGACCCAGCTCATCGGTGGTTGTCTTCTCCGACACTTGAGTGCCATCATTGGTGATGGTCACCGTGGCGCGCGGGACAACGGCGTTGGTGGTGTCTTGAACTACGCCGCGCACCTGGGCAGTGAATGTCGCTTGAGCCGTGGCTGACGTTGGGAACATTGAAGCCACGAGCAGGATCGCAAATATCCCATAGGGAGAAAAGCTAGAGCACAGACGCTTCATAGAGTCCTCCTTCCAGGTTGGTCCTAATGGACGACGGTCCTACCTTAGTCTTGCTTTCAGTGGACCGAATTGATGGTTACAAATAAGGTATTAGGTCGTCGTCTTCCGAGTCAAGAGATTTCCGAAGTCCCAAGAATCGCGATTGGGCAGGGTGGCACGGGCGCGCTATCGGTGTCAACTGACCTGCCGTTGATTTGTCGCGTAGGGACTTTAAAGTTTGGACATTTTGAGGACCAATTCCCGTGGGTTGACCCTCACCGGGTCCGCCGTCCGGCGAACCACCCTCTCCCCGAGGGCGAGGGAGAGATCCACACATTAGAGCGCTGACTTCAAGGCTACAAACAGATTTCCTGATACAGTGGCAGCGGCGGGGCATGAAACGTCTGTTTGAACACACCCCCGCTTATTGTTCTCCCTCTCCTTGTGGGAGAGGGTGGCGCGAAGCGACGGGTGAGGGCCACCCCGTTTTTCGGTGACGCAAATGTACAATCTCCATTGTCCCGTAGGGACTTGCCAAGATAGCCCGGCGCTTCAAGTGAACAGAGCAAAAATGCAAGGGAGTCCCAAAGGGACGACTGGCGAGACGCTCACTATCGAACCCAGCGTTGAAGCATGGCGTCCGCCACCTCTCGAAACTGACGAGAGTCTGACCCGGGGAGGTGGAGATTGCTTGGACATTGCGTCGTTCCGCCGTAACCGGGACCATTGGTCGGAGTCCGTTCCCGAGAACAGGTTCGGGAGTTGTGGGGGTGCCGCAGCGGCAGTGCATAATATGGGTTAATATGAAAGAATCTTGGAAGGAGGTTGAAAATGATCAATCGCCTAACATTTTTTGCAGCAATCCTCCTCATTGTTACCCTTGGAGCCACGTTGACGCCCCTGGTCACGGAAGTCCGCTCGCAGCAGCGCGTCGCGAACGGGCCAGCGGACGCCGTGCTTACGGGCCAAGGCGCATTGGGAGATTGGACCACGGATGCGCCGGGTGTGCGACGGCGCATCACGACAGCGGACCTGCCGAAGCCTTATGCCACACGCTCTGTTGATAACGGACCCAAGCTGGTAAAACGAAGCGCCAGCGCCTGGCCTCAGGTGCCTGCCGGCTTTAAGGTGGAACTGTTCATAAGCGGGCTTCAGAATCCGCGCCTCATTCGCACTGCTCCCAATGGTGACGCATTCCTTGCAGAAAGCATTCCGGGGCGCATTCGCATCTTGCGCGCTGCTGGGGGGGCAAGCAAGCCGGAGGTGAACCAAGTTTTTGTTTCGGGCTTGAACAGACCTTTTGGGATTGCCTTCTATCCTCCCGGCCCTAACCCGCAGTACGTCTACGTTGCCAACACGGATGCTGTCCTGCGCTTCCCCTATCAAAACGGTGATCTCAAACCTCGCGGCAAACCGCAAGTGATCGTCCCGGATATTCCCGGCGGAGGGCAGTTGCGCGGTGGTGGGCACTGGACGCGCGACATAGCCTTTTCCAAGGATGGAAAGAGGATGTTTGTTTCCGTGGGCTCGCACTCCAACGTCTACGAAGACCCGAATGAAAAGGAAGAGCGGAGAGCAGACATCCTGGAATATCACCCCGATGGCACCGGGTTCCGTCTCTATGCCACGGGCGTTCGCAACCCCGTCGGTATTGCTATCCACCCTCAGACCGGGGACCTATGGGCTTCGGTCAACGAGCGTGATGGATTAGGCGATGACCTCGTTCCTGACTACATCACGCGGGTCAAAGAAGGCGGCTTCTACGGATGGCCCTGGTACTACTTGGGTCCCTACCAGGACCCGCGCCATCCCGGCGCACATCCCGAACTGCGTGACAAAGTCCTGAGTCCCGATGTGCTGTTGCAATCGCATTCCGCTTCATTGCAGATGGTCTTTTACACCGGGCAGCAGTTCCCCCGCGGATACGTCAATAACGTGTTCGCCGCTCAACACGGGTCGTGGAATCGTGCCCGACGCACGGGCTACAAAGTGATTCGAGTTTCCCTGCGCAACGGATTGCCCACAGGAGAGTACGAAGACTTTATGACAGGTTTCGTCACGCCCGAGGGAAACGTGTGGGGACGCCCGGTGGGGGTGACGGTGGCGAAAGATGGGTCGCTGTTGGTGACGGACGATGGTTCGAATGTTGTCTGGCGCATTTCTTATCAGCACCCGTAGATGAGTACGTTCTCCACGCAACTCTTCCTTAAAGCTAAACTGTTTCGTTTGTTCTTGCAATTCCCTTCTCACTGCGTTTGGTCGAACTTAATTTTCCTCTTCATGCCCTTCATGCTCTTCATGGTAGACGAACTCCGACCGTCCTTGTCACTCGTCACTGCTGCCTTTGCCCACTGCCTTCTGCAAAGTGTGAAGGTCGTTCTATAACCATGAAGGACATGAAGACCATGTAGGATTGGCTTTACTTCTTCCAGGAAGTCAACGGAGTGCCCAAGCTGAATACCGGGTGCACGGAGGTATGCTGAAAGAACTCTTGGAACAACTGCCGACTTCAGCTAGAAAATCAAATACGGTATACATCTGAAAGGTTGATGCTGCAAAGGACTTCTGGTGATCCGGTGGGACCTACGCAACTCTTGGCAGGCAGCATAGGTGAATTCCCTCCACCCCGAAATTTACAGTCGGCAACTGCGTTAGACACACTCCAGCGTGCATGTCGATCGGGGAATCCCTCGTTTCTTCACTAGGAGAACTCCTTATGCTGGCGGGGGAATCCCTGATCTGACGAATTCTCTCTTTTCTGCGAATCTAAGCAAGATTGGATCGCAATCAAAAATCGGTGAGAGATTCTTTTATGCAGAGTTTGCCGCAGAAAATTAGTCGGTCTACCTATATAATAATAGTGCAGATTGATTAGGAAGGACGTTTTTGCGATACTTGGCCGGGGTGCTGGCAGCAGCAGGCCTTGGTCGGAGAATCCCAAAAAAACGACGGAAGGGAACCAGAATGGCCGGTCGATTTCGCAGCCTGCGGGTATTTCTGATACGACTGGGCGCCTGTCTATTCGCAGTACTTTTCTGCACCAGGAACAGTCTGGCTGCGGATCTAACCATCGAATTTAATCGAGACGTCCGTCCGATTCTTTCGGACAAGTGCCTGCACTGCCACGGCACCGACGCCACGGCGAAAGGTATTCCCTTGCGTCTGGACAGCGAGGCGGCCGCCACAGCAGACCTCGGAGAAGGCCGGCGGGCCGTAGTTCCGGGGGACGCGGCGTCCAGTGAAATGATCCGCCGCATCACAGCCGCGGACGAAGCCCTTCGGATGCCACCGGTTTACTCCGGTTTGAAGTTGACTCCTGGAGAGATCGAGAAGCTTCGCGCCTGGATTACGCAAGGCGCGAAGTGGCAATCCCATTGGTCCTTTATCCCGCCCAAGCGGCGTCCCTTGCCGGTCGTCAAGGATGCAACCTGGCCGCGCAATCCCATTGACTATTTCATTCTGGAACGGCTCGAGCGGGAGGGACTCTCCCCTTCCTCGGAAGCCGGCCGGGAAGCGTTGCTGCGGCGCGTGAGCCTGGACTTGACGGGGCTTCCCCCGACGCCAGCAGAGGTCGACGCTTTTCTGAAAGACACGTCACTCAATGCCTATGAAAGAGTCGTCGACCGGTTGCTCGCATCGCCTCGCTACGGCGAGCGCATGGCTGCGCGCTGGCTGGATGCCGCGCGCTATGCCGACTCCAACGGCTACCAGTATGACGGCGAGCGTGTGATGTGGCGCTGGCGCGACTGGGTGATCGATGCCTTCAACCGCAACCAGCCCTTTGATCAGTTCACGCTCGAGCAAATTGCCGGCGACCTGCTACCCAATGCCACGCTGGAACAGAGAATGGCGACGGGCTTTAATCGCAACCACCGGGCCAACACGGAAGACGGCATCATTCCCGAGGAATACGCCGTCGAGTACGTAGTCGATCGCGTGGAGACCACCTCCACGGTGTTTCTTGGCCTGACCCTGGGTTGTGCGCGCTGCCACAACCACAAGTACGATCCCTTCTCCCAGAAAGAGTTCTATCAGATCTTTGCCTACTTCAATAACGTGCCCGAACTGGGCCGCGCCATGAAGTATGGCAACTCCCCACCCCTGATTCCTGCCCCGACCCTTGAGCAGCAGCAGAAGCTGAAGGTTCTGAAGAACCAAATCCAAGCGGTCGAAGAATTTCTCAAGCAGCATGGACCTTCCATCGAGAAAGCTCAAAGCGCCTGGGAATGCGAAATCGCCCAGCACAATGAGCTTCGTTACTGGGCTCCCCACGCCGGCTCGGAGGCAGCATTCCCCTTTGATTCTGAACCTCAAACACCCAATCCCGGCGGCGCGCTCCCCTTGGTGTCTGGGAGGATCAGTCGCGCCGGCTCGTTTGACGGCAGTGCTTTCTTCGACGCCGGTGAAATCGCCGGGTTTGATATTGAGGACCGGTTTACGCTCACAGCCTGGGTGTACTCCGAAACGACGCCCGATGGTTCAATAGTCACGCGAATGGTGGACGAGCCGAAAGGAAGGGGCTATGGAGTTCATCTGAATCAGGGCAAGGTACACGTGAACCTGACCAGTGTCTGGGAAGACGACGCCATACGGCTGGAGACCGAGGAGGTCCTGGCGCCCAGGCGTTGGCACCACCTTGCCGTCACCTACAGTGGCTCTCGCATGGCGGAAGGCGTCCAGGTCTTCATCGATGGCAAGCCTGCCAAAGTGAAAGTCCAATTGGACACCTTGTATCGCCCGTTTCGCAATGCCGGCAAGGCTTTCAAGGACCCTCTGCGCATCGGCAGCGGCTGGGGTCCGGAACGCCGGTTTCGCGGCCTCATTGACGAGGTTCGTATTTATGGCCGCATTCTGAATTCAGAGGAGATTTCTGCCCTGGCCTGCGGCGAATCGCTCAACGAGATGGCCCGCAAGCCGGCAACCCAGCGTAGCCGGATCGAACAGTCGCAATTGCGTT
>QHZQ01000024.1 GCA_003224725.1 Acidobacteriota bacterium
CGGGTGAGCGTGAATCGCTTCTGGCAAATGTTTTTTGGCACCGGACTGGTTAAGACCACCGAAGACTTCGGCCTGCAAGGCGAGTGGCCCTCGCATCCGGAACTCCTGGACTGGCTCGCAACGGAATTCATTCGTTCCGGTTGGAACGTGAAAGCCATCCAGAAACTCATGGTCATGAGCGCCACCTACCGGCAATCCTCGAAAGCAACGCCGGACCTGCTCCAGAAAGATCCGGAGAACAGTTTACTCGCCCGCGGACCCCGGTTCCGGCTGCCGGCTGAGATCGTTCACGATCAGGCTTTGTTTGCCGCAGGACTGCTGGTCGAAAGGATCGGCGGGCCTTCTGTAAAACCCTATCAGCCTTCCGGATTATGGGAAGAGTTGACCATGCAAGGCCTCAATTACGAACAAAGCAAAGCGGCAGATCTCTATCGCCGCAGCCTCTACACTTTTTGGAAACGCACGGTCGCCCCGCCCATGATGGCCAATTTCGATTCGGCCATGCGAGAAAGTTGTGTCGTTCGCGAAACTCGCACTAATACGCCGCTACAGGCACTGAACCTGATGAACGACGTCACTTTCCTCGAAGCGGCACGTTTCATCGGCCAACGCATGCTGAAAGAAGGGGGTAGTAGTGCGACCTCACGTCTACGCTACGGGTTTCGCCTGGTGGCCGGACGCGCTCCGTCGGCGCCCGACGAACAGATCCTGCGGGAAAACCTTCAGTATCATCTGGACTATTTCTCCAGCCATGCCGACAAGGTCAAAGCATTTCTGGCCCAGGGCGAATCCGCCGCCGATTCGAGCCTGAATCCGCGTGAGCTAGCGGCTTATGCTTCGGTAGCGAGCCTCCTGTTGAATCTGGACGAAGCCGTGACCAAACAGTAAGAGAGGATTTATTATGCGGATCGAGGCGAAGGGATCCTAACAGGCCCTCGACCTCTATACTCGACTGGTTTCTTCAACGACAGTTGAGAAGGGGCTTGAGCTACGAAAAGTCTCTTCAGGTATTCAGCGGCTCTGCCGCCTGATATGCGGAAAGTCTTTGACTTTCCGCCCATTCAGACAGTGAGCCTTTGGAGGTCGACCTCGATCACATTGTGTGGAGGAAGTCTGCAGCCGGGGCGTAGCCCCAGAGCCTGCAGGGCGTAAGTGCGGAAAGTCAGAGACTTTCTGCATATCAGGCGGCAGAGCCGCTTATCCCAGGCCCGGCATCGGTCCCGCTGTCACTCGATCAGAATTTTCAGGAGGAGTTATGGACCCAATCCAGGAAAGAAAACTGCTTTTGACTCGACGGAGTTTCTTCAGCCTCTCTAGCGGGGGGTTGGGTATGGCTGCCCTCACCGCCTTATTTGCTAAAGACTCACAAGCCGATGTGGGATTGCCAGGCGTGCCTCATTTCGCACCCAAAGCAAAGCGGGTCATTTACTTGTTTCAGCACGGGGCTCCTTCGCAATTAGATCTATTCGATTACAAACCCCAACTGCAGGCGCAACACGGCAAAGACCTGCCAGACTCCATACGCATGGGTCAGCGTCTCACTGGAATGACTGCCTACCAGGCAAACTTCCCGACCGCCCCCTCAATCTTCCGCTTTGCCCCGCAGGGCCAAAGCGGAACCTGGCTAAGCGAGCTGCTGCCCTGTACGGGAAAGGTGGCCCATGACCTTTGCCTGGTCAAGTCGATGCGCACTGAAGCCATTAATCACGATCCCGCAGTCACTTTTTTCCAGACCGGGTTCCAGTTAGCGGGACGGCCCAGCATTGGGGCCTGGATCGCCTACGGCTTGGGGAGTGAAAACCAGGACCTTCCAGCGTTTGTTGTCATGGTCTCTCAAGGGAGCGGCAGTTCCCAGGCCCTGGCCGACCGCCAATGGGGAAGCGGTTTTCTACCGACGAAATATCAGGGCGTCAAGTTTCGCTCTGGCTCGGATCCAGTGCTCTACCTGTCGAATCCAGTGGGCTATTCCACCGTCGCACGGCGGCGGTTCCTGGACGATCTGGCGAGGCTGAACCACTTACAATTAAGAGATTACCAGGACCCGGAAATTGCCACGCGCATCGCTCAATACGAGATGGCATTTCGAATGCAGAGCTCGGTGCCTGAGCTGGCGGATCTTTCGAAGGAACCTGAATCAGTTTTCGAGATGTATGGTCCGGACTCCCGCAAACCCGGCAGTTATGCCGCCAATTGTATTCTGGCGCGCCGCCTGGCCGAGCGCGGCGTCCGCTTTATTCAACTCTTCCATCGCGGTTGGGATCAACACAATAACTTACCAAAGGAGATTCGTGGCCAGTGCCTGCAGACCGATCAGCCCTCGGCAGCGCTCATTCAGGACCTGAAACAACGGGGCATGCTGGACGATACGCTCGTGGTTTGGGGTGGCGAGTTCGGCCGCACGGTCTACTCGCAGGGCTCGTTGACTGAGGACAACTATGGGCGCGACCATCACCCGCGCTGTTTCAGCCTGTGGATGGCCGGCGGTGGCATTAAAGGCGGCATGACCTTCGGCGAGACCGATGACTTCAGTTACAACATCGTGAAAAATCCAGTGGATGTCCACGACCTCCACGCCACGATTCTGCACTGCCTGGGAATCGATCACACCCAACTCACCTACAAATTTCAGGGCCGACATTTCCGGTTGACTGACGTCCACGGAAATGTTCTCCGCAAAATCCTGGTTTAAGTCCTGGGTGTCCGAAGCGGGATTGGGAAATCATGCGTCTTGGCACCCAGGCCGGAATTGTGCTATCTCGCGTGCCCGCTGAGAGACATTTGGCCAACTTCTCGCTCTGGAATCGTCAAGAAACGTAAAATTCTTAAGCAGATCAAGCAATTGATCAAGAATTGTTTGTTCGCTGTGGTTATTTTAGACGGTTTTAGACCGAATGTTGTTTTTGAGTTTGGCATGATCGTTAGCATAGATAGACCGTTAATACTCCTCCGAGAGAATGATGCAAAGGTGGATGTTAGTACCTATTATCCCAATTCAGCTAACTTGAATCTGACCCCAGTTACAATCGACTTAGATAATCACTTATCTGATGCGAAGGATCTTAACTATGCCCTTTGGTCTCGATTCAAAGTGAGGGAAAATGTGCGGTTGATCATACAAGAGTATGAAAAGATTATGCGTAATCGAAGCGGCTACATACAAATTGTGCGAGAGGATTTATGGTTTTCATAAAGACAGGCAAGACATTTGTGTACGGTGAGTTCACCAGCATGAACATGAAGAAGTTAAAGGGTCTTGGCGGACTTCCACATCCACCGGGATGGCACGAGTTTGCTATAGAAATCTTACGGGAGTTTTCCCCTACTCAGTTGGTTGGAAAGCTGTACTCTAGGGAGGGGACGACATGGTTACCGGTTGATCCGGCTAGGGCTACCCGTTATGACTGGTATGAGTCCTACACGGAGGGCAAACCACTTCACTTTGACATGGCTGGATCGGGACTTTGGAGAGTACTTCACTTCAGAGACGAGTCTGATGAGAATGGTCCCTACATCGCGGTCGCACTGGAACACTCTCCGCGATCCAGGTAGGTTTGATTCTTCGTTCTACTCAGGTCTGGATCATTATGAAAAATATGAAAACAGCTTTGTTTCTCTTCTGCCTGTCGGGATCGGTGGCTATTGCAGAGGACCCGGGTTTCATCTCTTTGTTCGACGGTAAGACCTTAGACGGTTGGACGCTTGTCGGAAAGACAGGACGAGGCTACGTTGTGGAAAATCACGTCCTGGTTTGCCCTGCCGATGGAGGCGGAAATCTTTTCACCCGGAAAGAATATTCCAACTTTGTCGTTCGTTTCGAGTTCAGGACAGAACCAGGTGGCAACAACGGTGTTGGTATCCGAGCCCCTCTAGAAGGAGATGCAGCTTATGCCGGGATGGAGATTCAGATTCTCGATGACCAAGCTCCGGTCTATCAGGGAAAGTTGAGACCAGCTCAATACCATGGCTCGATCTATGACGTGGTCCCTGCCCGCCAGGGTTTCTTAAAGAAGGCTGGAGAATGGAATCAGGAAGAGATTACTGCTAGTGGTCGTCGCATCACCGTGATGCTCAACGGGACAACGATTGTGGATGCCAACCTTGATTCTGTGAAAGACCCGCAGGTCCTGAAGAAGCATCCCGGCCTGGCACGGTCTCAGGGTCACATTGGCTTTCTCGGTCACGATACGCGGGTGGAATTTCGCAGCATTCGACTGAAGGAATTGCATTAGAAACCGATTTCATGCATCCCACCGGGCGAGTTGACATCCTCATCAGGTAGCGTGACAACTGCTCTCCTTTTTTGCCTTGGTGGTTAATTTCGTCTTCGGGCTAAATAAGGCGCCTTATCATCTGAACTCATCCATCGTTGTGTGAAGCCGGCTGGTTCAGGTTTGCGAGGTTTGAAAATATCAAAGCAAAAGAGTTGACCTCATTTCCCCCTTTGAAGGAGAGCAAGAATGAATCTTCTGCAAGCAGGAACACAAGCGCCTGACTTCAAAGCCACGGACCAGCATGGAAACAAGGTGACTCTGAAGGATTACCGAGGCAGGAAAGTCGTTCTCTACTTTTACCCGAAGGACCACACTCCCGGCTGCACAAAGGAAGCCTGTGCGTTCCGCGACAATTTTGCAGAATTTAAGAAGCGCGGCGTCGAGATACTCGGGGTGTCCATCGACAGCGAAACATCTCACCAATCGTTCGCCGAGAAGTACAACCTGCCTTTCACGCTCCTCGCCGACCCGGAAAAGAAGATCGTTGAGGCTTACGGCGTGTGGGGTGAGAAGAATCTCTACGGCAGGAAGTACATGGGGACGCAGCGTGCGACATTCTTGATTGACGAATCAGGACGCATTGCGGCAGTCTTCCCGAAAGTCAAACCAGAAGAACATGCCAAAGAAATTCTAGCCTTGCTGGCAGCAAAATAGCCTGACTCTATCTCGGACGCTGCGCCAGAGGACACTGCGCAACAAATCCGGAGCGGCGTTCAGCCATCGTCTCCTCCGGCTGGGGGCTACGGAGTAAATCAAGTTCAAACAGTCTACTCTCCCCTCGCCCCACTGGGGCAGAGGGGGCGGGGAGCTGTGAACACATTGGGAGGGCGAGCCATCGCCCCAGCAAGTCCTTGCCCCATGAGGCTCGGCGGGAGCCTCGCCCTCCCAATCTAACCCGCTTTGGAATTTTTTCACAGCTCCCGGGGGCTGAGGGGAAAAACAGCGATTGGAAAGCTAATTCAGAAACACTACAGGCTTTCGCACTTGCGAAGACGTTTTACCCGAGGACCGGAAAAACTGTGGGCGAGACCGTTTACCGGGCCGCAGCACGGGCTAGGGAGAACCCAGCACATTCTCGATGCGGTTAAGGGTTTTCCCTTCCTATGACTGTGGCTGAAGCCATTCTATTGATTTCTTCCAATAATTCCTTGGATTGGACCGGCTTGGAGACGTAACCATCCATGCCGGCTTCCAGACAGCGTTCCCGATCCCCCGTCATGGCATGTGCGGTCATGGCAACGATTGAAATGTGCGCTCCACTCTTTTTCTCTGCGTTCCGGATGGCCGTGGTCACCTCAAATCCGTTCATCTCGGGCATCTGCACATCCATAAGCACGAGGTCAAAGTGTTCCTGTTCCAACTTGCTCAAGGCCTCTTTGCCGTTACCAGCCACTGTTACTTTGTGTCCCTGTTTCTCTAATAATCGAAGAGCCAGCCTCTGGTTGACCACATTGTCTTCAGCCAATAGAATGTTAAGACTGAACTGATCAGAATCTGGCGGCTGAGCCTTGGGTTTGGTTAAAGGCTCCTGGGGCGTGGGCAATGATAACCGACCTTGGGGGGCTGACGTCTGGGCAAGGACCTTTCGGATAGCCTCTAAAAGGTCCGATGCGGTTATGGGCTTTACCAGGTAGAGCGCAATACCCAGTTCGCGACAGCGAGCGGCGTCTTCACGCTGGTTGGACGAAGAGAGCATCATGATCGTCACGCCGGCCAGCTCTGGCCTTTGCTGAATCTGTTTTGCCAGTTCAAAACCGTCCACTCCTGGCATCTGGGCATCGAGTAATACGAGTGCATACGGCTCTCCCTTTTGCCTGCCTCGATCCAGAGCCGTCAGGGCTTCGGATCCACTGCTTACTGCTGTGGGCCTCATTTGCCAATGCGTCAACATCTCAACCAGAATGCGCCGATTGGTAGTGTTATCATCCACAATCAGCGCGGTCAAATTCCGGACGTCAATCGTTTCCTCAGCCGGTCCTGCCTCATCTTGGACCTTCAAACAGACCGTGAAGTGAAACGTGCTTCCCTGGCCAAAGACGCTCTCCACCCAAATTCGCCCTCCCATCATCTCGACCAATCTGGACGTGATCGTCAAACCTAATCCCGTACCGCCGTACCTGCGCGTTGTTGAGCCATCCGCCTGAGTGAACGCCTCGAAGATGGTCTGCCGCTTTTTCTCCGGGATGCCAATGCCTGTGTCTCGAACCGAGAAATGCAACCTACAAGTCTCGAAATTGCCGTTGGCGGCGGATCTGCCGTTTTCATCCAAACCCTTCGAGATCTCTGAAATCGCTACTTCGACCACGACTTCGCCCTGTTCCGTAAACTTGATTGAATTGCCTATCAAATTGACCAGAATCTGCCGTAAACGCATGGGGTCACCAATCAGGGATTCAGGGACTGCCGGGGAGACGTGGCAGATTAATTCCAATCCTTTCTGGTGAGCTCGCAGCGCCAGGATTTTCATCATATCGCCCAGGCTGTCGCGCAATCTGAAATCGATCTGCTCGAGATCGAGCTTGCCCGCTTCGATCTTGGAAAAGTCCAGGACATCATTGATGATCGTCAAAAGAGAATCAGCAGAGGCTTTCACCATATTGAGATAATCGCGTTGCTCCGAGGTGAGCTCGGTGTCGAGTGCGAGTTCGGTCATTCCAAGAACTCCGTTCATGGGCGTGCGAATCTCGTGGCTCATATTGGCGAGAAACTCGCTCTTAGCCCGGCTCGCCGCTTCGGCTGCCTCCTTAGCACCTTGCAACTCCTGGGTACGCTCCTTCACCAGCCGCATTAATTCGTGCTGTCGAGCCCTCATCTTGCTAATGCGAAGCCGATAAAGGCTTGTCCCCATGAATGCCACCGCCAGAAGGCACAGGCTATAGAAATGAATGGTCTGATAGAAATGTGGCTCCAAGTAAAAATCAAATGAGGCTCCTCCTCTGCTCCAGACGCCATCGTTATTGCAGGCTGTCACCCTAAATCGATAAGATCCCGGAGGAAGATGGGTATAGAAAGCGACTCGCCGCCCCCCGGTATCTACCCAATCCTTATCATATCCCTCTAACTTATACTTGAACTTTACTTTGGAGGGAGTGAGAAAACTCAGACCCGTGTAGTGAATCTCAAATCTCTCTTTGCCTGGCGGTAGGCGCATTCCCTGGCGTAGCTCAATGGGCAAATTATCTACCAGAATCTCTTCAATTCTCACGGGTGGCGGCTTCACATTGATCTTGAGATGCTCTGGATCAATCATGGCCAATCCTCCGGTGGTCGAAAACCAGAGTCTTCCATCCCGGCTCTTCCAGCCGCCGGGCTGAACGCCTCCCTCGCAATTTGCGGCATTCAAGCCGTTTTCTGTGTTATAGGATACCGAAGTAATGAACTGGCGCTTCCCTTGGGCAAAATCATCCAGCTCCCTTTTGCTAACGCGGAAAACTCCCTCGCTGCTGCTCATCCATAGGTTGCCTTTCCCATCCTCCAGGATCTGGTAAATGTAATCCTTGAACAATCCATCTTTGCTAGTGTACAGCGTCCATCGTCCTTCTTTGAGTCGATTCAGTCCGCCACCCCTTGTCCCGACCCAAAGGGAGCCCTCGTTATCACCATAGAGCGTCAACACGTCATTGCTTCCTAGTCCATCCCGAGTCGTATAGGTTGTGAACTTGCCATCTTTGAATCGGTTCAGCCCGCCACCTCTGGTAGCGATCCAGAGATAACCCTGCTCATCCTCATAGATCCCTCGGACAGAGTCATGAGAGAGTCCCTCCTTCACAGTGTAGCGGACCAATTCACCCTCTTTGAATCGAAACAACCCGCTGGCGAATGTCCCTATCCAGAGATAGCCGGCTCGATCTTCATAGAGGGTAAATAGGGCATCGCCGGCAAATCGATCTTTGGTGATAACGCGATCCAGTTTTTCATCCCTAAACCGGAACAGTCCGTCAGTCGTGCCAAGCCAGACGGTCCCTCGCCTAGAGGGATAGACGGACTTGACATTAACCGGCATCGATTTCAGATTCCGTAGATAGGCGGTAACTCTGCCCTCTTGAATTCGGTTAAGTCCCTCCGCTGAGCCAATCCAAAGATTTCCCTTGAGGTCTTCGCAAATTGAATTAATTCGATTGTTGGATAACCCCTCTCTCTTGGTATAGCTGGTGAACTCCCCATCCTTTAAACGGTATAATTCACCTTTCTCCGTGCCAACCCACAGGCTGCCTTCATGGTCCTCAAAGATTGCCAACAGGGTGCTCTCTGAAAAACCATCACGTTGCCTGAAAGCAGATAGTCTACCGTCCTTAAATCGGAAAAGCCCCCGGCCGTTTGTCGCAATCCAGAGGTTGCCGTCACGGTCCTCATAGGGCGGCCGCGTCATGTCTTTGATCACTCCTTCTTGAAGCTTGAATGGAGTAAACTTTCCATCCTTAAATAGGTTCATCCGGTCATCCACTGTGCCGACCCAGAGGCTCCCGTCTCGGCCCTTATTGAGAGAGACAACATGATTATTGGACAAGCCCTGCTGAGTGCTGTAAATCGTGAATTTTCCACCTCGAAACCGATTTAACCCACTCGCTGTTCCGAGCCATAAGTTTCCCTGCAGATCGTCCAAGATCGCGGTGATTGAATTATCGGCTAAACCATCTTTGGTTGTGAAAGCCGTTAACTTCTCGTCCTGGAATCGAAATAAGCCTGGATCTTGACCGACCCAGATATTCCCCTTCTGATCCTCGTGAATTAACCGTTCTGGGAGCCCGAAGGATAGAATCGTCGTAAACTTATGATCTTTCCAGCGAGTCAAGCCGCTCTCAGTGCTGATCCAGAGGCATCCCCGGCTGTCCTCAAAGATTGAGGATATAAAATCGCCCGCTAATCCGTCCTTTTTGGTATAGGTAGTAAAGTTTCCGTCTTTGAGCCGGCTCAAGCCTCCTCCATACGTGCCAATCCAGAGATTACCTTCGTGGTCTTCTAGAAGTTTCTCAACCTCATTATCCTTAAGTTGGTTGGCATGTCCTTTTTCGAACCGAGTGAAGCGGACGCCATCAAAACGGACCAGACCTCCCTCCGTGGCCAGCCAAATATAGCCGTCGCGAGTCTGGAGGATGTCCGTCACTACGGATTGGGGCAGGCCCGGTTTTTCCTTCCAAAGGTCAAGACGGTATTGTGTTAGGGATTTATTGGGATCCAGGGCGAAGGTCGTTCCTTGGGAGAGCAGTAAGGAAATAAGGGATGCACTCAACCATCTTGCGATACGGGTCTTGAAACTTTTACAACTCACAACACCTACCATTTCCCAACCGGGCTGGCGACATATTCGTTTAATTCTCTCTCATCTGGGAAAACATCTCTTCTCTTCGCCGCGGATCAGGTCTTTGTTGGGGCCATCATTGCTGTGAATTTATATCGGATTAGGAAAGAACAACCATTACGGAAACCCGAGGATGTGAGACTCCAAATCTAAATTCTGCAATGGTCTTATTGTTCGTTTGGAGGAGAGAGAAACGACTTGAGAAACTAACTACAGAAGGGCTTCGCCCTTGATATCCCTGCCGTCAGGCGTAGCCACGATCACCGCGTATTTTCGGTGGTGGTGAGCAATGCGCAACGAAAAGCCGACGGCCAATTCAAGGGACGGCGGTCTCACAAGCAAATTGACCGTGGCTACCAAGATAACGAGAACAAAACTCGCCTTTCGATCCACATAACGGACGACCATACCAGCCGTCTCGAAATCTTCCCTAGTACCCCTTTTGCTTGTCAACGACGTTGAGAAGCGGCTGGCCCTCGACGAAGCGGCGGATGTTCTCTTTGATGGTACCGACCATGCGGCCGCGGTCTTTATCGGACCGTCCAGCAATGTGCGGCGTGATGATGACGTTCTCGAACTTCCAGAGCGGGTGGCCTTTGGGTAGCGGCTCGGGGTCCGTCACGTCGACACCGGCTCCAGCGAGGTGCTTACGCTCAAGAGCCTTGACGAGGCTGTTCATGTCGTAAACCTTGCCGCGGCTGACAGCGATGAAGTAGGAATCTTTCTTCATCAGCTCGAACTGCCGTGCACCCATCATTTTGTGACTCAGAGGGGTGTGTGGGGCCGAAACAAATACAACATCGGCTTCCGGGAGAACCTCGTCGAGTTGGTCAGGCTTGACGATTTTCTTTATGACAGGCATGTAGGGAATGTCCTCCGGATCGACGCCGATCACGCTCATGCCGTGAGCCCAGGCGCGGAACGCGATCTGCGTCCCGATGCCGCCGACACCGATGATCACTGCGGTTCGGCCGTTGAGCTCTATGCCCGGGTAGGGCCGCGGTGACTGCCACAGCTCGTGCCGCTTGTGCTCGTAGAAAGTGTAGAGATGCCGGCTCAGCATCAGCAGCAAGCTCATGGCGTGGTCGGCGATCTCGGGGCCCTGCACGATCTGGTTGTTCGTCAGGATGATTTTACTGTCGCGAAGGTCATTGCCGCCGGAGAGGTGCAGGACCCCTTCGACACCGGCGCTCATGACCTGCACCCACTGGAGCTTCTTCCCAGCGCGAACCTCCTCAGGCCTGATGTCACCGATGAAGGCGTCGGCGTCGCCGATCTCCTGCATCACGTTCTTGTCCGTGATCGGGATGACTATCGCCTTGGAAGAGGCGCTCTGTAGCTCCTTCACCAAGTCAGGATCGCTGCTCTCGAGGAGAATTTTCTTCGTTTCCGCGGAAAATCCGAACGCGCAGACTGCAAGCAATAGGACCAGACGTCGCATAGATGGTGCCTCCTTTTTGAAGTGGGGATTGTATCGCATCGGGAGCCGAATGTCGTGGGCTTTCCGGCGCCCATTAGGATTCCCCTCTGTGGAGGGGCAGAAGGCGTCAGCCTTTGGGGTGGGTCCTGCCGGTTCGGGACAACCCACCCCAGCACCCCTGAAGCTGTGAAAAAATTGAAAACCAGCAGGGATCGGGAGGGCGAGGCTCCCGCCGAGCCTCATGGGGCAAGGACTTGCTGGAGCGATGGCTCGCCGGGAGGCTCGCCCTCCCAATTTTTTCACAGCTTCCCTCCGGTGGAGGGGATTTGCTTGGCCCAGCAAGGACAGGTAGTGGCTCCCTTCGGAACCGACGAAAGGTTATTTCATGGCAAGTTCGCTGAAAGAAATTCACTGAGATACATGTATAATAATGAAAACTTGATGGGTGCCAAGAAA
>QHZQ01000656.1 GCA_003224725.1 Acidobacteriota bacterium
TTCATGGGAGCAATCACTCGCGACGTGAGTGACGCAGATTTTGAGGTGGAAGTATTGAAATCCGAAGTGCCTGTCCTGGTGGACTTCTGGGCGGAATGGTGTAGCCCCTGCAAAGCGCTGACTCCAACCATTGAAGCGGTGGCCAAGGATTACGCGGGAAAGGCCAAGGTCGTGAAATTGAACGTGGACGAGAATATTTCCACGTCATCCCGCTATAACATCAAGGGAATTCCAACGCTCCTTTTGTTTAAGAATGGAATGGTCAAGGAGCAAATTGTTGGCACCGCAGGCAAGGAAGCCATTGCCAAAATAATTAACAAGAATCTTTAAATCGAGATTGGAAAATGGCCAATGTGGTGGTTATCGGGGCCCAGTGGGGCGACGAAGGCAAGGGGAAAATTGTCGATCTGCTGAGCGAGAAGTTTGACATTGTGACGCGCTATCAAGGGGGGCACAACGCGGGACACACGGTCCTGGTCAAGGGAAAGAAGTTCGTGCTGCATTTAATCCCTTCGGGAATTCTGCATGGCGATAAATTTTGCGTCATCGGACAGGGAGTCGTGCTGGATCCCAAGGCGTTTCTGGAGGAGACCAAGGCGCTGGAGGACGCCGGCGTTCAGGTCACTGGCAATCTCTTCATCAGTAACCGGGCCCACCTTATTCTGCCCTATCATCGGGCTGTGGAGCAGGCGGCCGAGCAAGCCCGCGGCGAAAAAAAAATCGGCACCACTTCGCGAGGCATCGGTCCGGCCTACGAAGACAAAACAGGTCGCCGGGGAGTTCGAGTCATAGACTTGTTTGACAAGGAAGTGCTGAAAGAAATCATCTTTAGTGTGACGAAAGAAAAGAATTGTCTCATGCAATCCTTGTATAACGCCCAGCCTCTCGATCCCCAGGAAATCTATGAGGAATATCTGGCCTTCGCTCCGCATCTGGCAAAATTTGTTGTCGATACCTCTCAGTTCTTAAACGCGCAAATTCGGGCCGGGAAAAGCGTCTTGTTCGAAGGGGCTCAGGGAACTTTGCTGGACATCGACCATGGCACTTATCCCTATGTGACTTCGTCCAGCGCTTCGGCCGGCGGCGCCTGTATTGGAGCGGGAGTGGCCCCATCCCTCATCAGCGGGACCATCGGCATTGCCAAGGCCTACACGACTCGTGTGGGTGGAGGGCCGTTTCCAACAGAAATGAATGGTGCAATTGGAGAGTGGGTGCGCAAGCGCGGCGATGAATATGGAGCCTCCACTGGACGAGCGCGGCGATGCGGTTGGTTTGACGGGCCGGCAACCCGCTACTCCGCAGTTCTCAACAACCTTCAGGCCATCGCCTTGACCAAATTGGATGTGTTGGATGAATTTGAAGAAATTCAGGTCTGTTCCGGCTACAGATACAGAGGATCACAGCTCACCGAGTTTCCTGCCGAGATTAAAGTCCTTGAAACGGTAGAGCCTATCTATAAATCAGTTCCGGGCTGGAATCGCCGGACCGCTGGAATCAGGCAATACGGTGATCTGCCCCCGAAAGCCCAGGATTATCTCAAATTGCTCTCCGATATCACGGAGACCGAATTCTCTTTCATCTCCACCGGGCCCGACCGCGAAGATACCATCATTCTTCCCGACTCCTGGATCGCCAGGAATCTTTACAATTAATACCCGTTATGTGGTACGAAACGAGAATCTGTTTCTCGTTTCTGGAATCGTCGTCGCTCTCGTTCTTCGTCGTCGTGCCGCTTTTGGATTGCGAGAACGAGTATGAGGACGATGTGCCAGGATATCAAGAGCCACAGCCGGTTAACCCGTTATGTAGACGTTTGCTCCAGGAGCCCCTTGCCAAAGTAGGGACCAACTGGGTTTCGCGTTCCCCACAGTCCATTTCCGGAAATCAAGGGTGGAACCCTTGGCTTAGCCCGCTATGCGGGGCATTACGAGAATTTCGTTCTCGTTAGGTTGGTTTGTGACCTCCTCACCCCGGCCCCCCGTGTGCGAGGGAGAGGGGGAGTTACCTTTGGGGGATCGCTAACCCAGGTTCCGCTTTCGGTCCACCCTGGGCTACCTTCTGGCGCCCGTACCGGGCTGAGGACCTGGCTTTTCCAGCCCCTCATTCTGACTCTTGTGGCTCCTGTATCCCCGCGGGGATACCAAGGGCCGGCTCTTGTCAGGCCAGTCTCGGCGCTTCGCCACTCGCAAAGGAATCATAAGCCTTGAGAGTGATAGCCAAAGTCTTGAGGTTGTCTCTCCCGGAAGTTTCGAATTCCTTCCCTTGAAGAAGGCAATCATAAAAATGCTGTTCTGTTTGATGGAAGCTATCGACGTAATGTTCCGCGTAGTCGGGAGCATACGGCCCCAGAATCGCCTGTTGCGTGGCACTCTCCAGCCGCAGCCTGCTTTCGGCATCCATGACGACATATCCCTGGTCTCCTTCGATCAGGACTTCCTCCAGAACCACACTGGAACGACGTCCCCAGCTCCCCCAGCTGAGGTCCAGAGCAGCCATTTGCGTCTCGGTTTCGAGGAGCAGCACCACGTGGTCTTCTCCCTGGACTAGCGGGCTGCG
>QHZQ01000658.1:0-497 GCA_003224725.1 Acidobacteriota bacterium
GTCTGCTTTCCGAGTTAGAGGGCATGGAGTATTACCTGGTAATTAATAAAGTCGATTTGCCCCAGCGGATTGGCCTGGAGAATATCACCGGCACGCCCAAAGCGATTTGTCAGACCTCGGCCAAGACAGGCCAAGGAGTGGAGCTTTTAAAAGACACCCTGGTCAGGGAATTCAGTCAAGAGAAGGTGTTGGAAAGGGAAGGAGCCTTTGTAACCAGTATTCGGCACGAGAAACTCATCGGAGAAGCTCTGCAGGCCACCTCTCGAGTGCGGCAATCTTTGCAGGAGCAAATGCCGCACGAGATTGTTTTGCTGGATTTGTATGCGACCTTAAGAGCGCTCAATGCCTTAACGGGAGAAACAACGGTTGAAGACATTTTGGACAACATTTTCTCAACCTTTTGTATTGGCAAGTAGGTTCAGTGGATGGCTAACATGACAGTCCGCTCCACCGAGTATGACGAACAGTACGATGTGGTGGTGGTTGGTGCCGGTCAC
>QHZQ01000658.1:558-3111 GCA_003224725.1 Acidobacteriota bacterium
CTGATTGCCCAGATGTCCTGTAATCCGGCCATTGGTGGGATTGCCAAGGGGCATCTGGTGCGTGAAATTGATGCCTTAGGTGGGATTATGGGAGAAGTGATTGACCGCACGGGCATACAATTTCGCCTCCTCAATAGGAGCCGTGGCCCGGCGGTCTGGTCACCTCGTGCCCAGGCTGACAAACAGGCCTACCGGGTGGAAATGCGGCGGGTTCTGGAACAGCAGGCTGCATTGAGAATAAAGCAGGCGGAAGTGGTGGCGATTTTGAGGGAAGGCGGGAAAGTGCTCGGCATCGAGTTGCGCGATGGACGCAAGGTGAAGGCCGGGGCGGTCATCATAACTACCGGAACATTTCTGAACGGGCTTATCCACGTCGGCGAGAATCGTTACTCCGCAGGTCGAAGTGGAGAATCGCCCTCCATCCCGCTGGCCGAGTCTGTCAAGGCCATTGGCTTCACCTGGGGCCGGCTGAAAACCGGGACGCCGCCCCGATTGGATGGGCGAAGCATCGATTTTGGTCACCTGGAAGAACAGAAGGGTGACGATCAGCCGACGCCCTTTTCCTTTCGCACGAAGGAGATCCTTCAGCCCCAAGTCTCTTGTTTCATTACCTATACGGATGAAAGAGTGCATCAAATCATTCGAGACAATATGGCTCGGTCCCCCCTCTATAGCGGACAGATTCAAGGGGTCGGCCCCCGTTACTGCCCTTCCTTTGAGGACAAGGTGGTCAAGTTTCCGGATAAGCCCCGCCATCAACTCTTCTTGGAACCGGAAGGCCTGAACACCAATGAGATTTATGTCAATGGGCTTTCCACGAGCATGCCGGTGGATGTTCAACTGGCTTTGGTTCGTTCTATCGAGGGTCTGCAGAAGGCAGAGATCATTCGGCCGGGCTACGCCATCGAATATGACTATGTGGAGCCGACCGAGCTTTACCCGACCCTGGAGACCAAGAGGGTCAGCGGACTCTACCATGCAGGTCAGATCAACGGGACGACCGGTTACGAGGAGGCCGCCTGTCAAGGATTGGTTGCCGGGATCAATGCAGCCTTGAAAGTGAAGGGCCAAGAAGCCCTGATCCTGGAACGCAACCAGGCGTATATCGGAATTCTAATTGACGATCTTATTACCAAGGGGGCCCATGAACCCTATCGGATGTTTACCTCCCGGGCTGAGTTTCGCTTGCACTTGCGAATTGACAACGCCGATCAAAGACTCACTCCCATTGGCTATCGCATCGGTCTGGTTTCCGGCGAACGCTTTTTCGAATACGGAGCCAAGCAGCAACGATTGGCAGCACTAAAGGATCATTTGCAGAGGGTCAAGGTTTCCTTGGAGTCAGGCAAGGTGGCAGCGGCCCAAGCTTTGAAACGAACGGAAGTGCGGATTGAAGATTTTTGGGAATCTGTTCCATTGCCATTGCGTCAATCGCTCAGTCGGGAAGAGATGAAGAGTGTGGAGACCGCCATCAAGTATGAGGGTTACTTGCGCCAGCAGGTTTCCGAGATCGAAAAGATGAAAAAAGCCGAATCCAGGACCATCCCGGCTCATTTCGAGTATGACAACATTCCGGGACTCTCCCGAGAAATGGTTGAAAAGCTCTCTCGTATCCGTCCCTCCACTCTGGGTCAGGCTGGGCGAATTCCCGGCGTCACTCCGGCCGCCCTTTCCATCATCCATATTTACCTGGAACTCGACTCCCCCAGAAGACCCCAGATGGCTTAGAGCCGCCCATGGGCGTTGAATTCACAGTCACTCCCAGGCTGGTCGAGCAAACCCTGCGGGCATGCGGGTTGGAAGCATCGCCGCTCTTGGTCCAAGCAGTCATTCATTACGTTGAAATCCTGCAGAAATGGAATCTCAAGATCAACCTGACCGGCTTAAGGGATACCTCCGAGATCTTGAGGACGCACTTTGCTGAATCTTTTTTCGCAGCCCGTCGCCTGGGGGCCGCAGACACGCCAGTGCTGGACATTGGTTCGGGTGCAGGCTTTCCTGGGCTGGCTCTGAAGCTCTATAGACCCGAGCTCACCGTTTATCTCTTGGAGCCTCGCAAGAAGAGAGCGTCCTTTTTATCTGTGGTGCGAGGCGAATTGGCGTTGCCTCAGGTCACGATTTTCAATAAAACCCTGGAAGAGTGCCGGCTTGAGGACTTTCCGATTCGCCCGGCCATGTTGACGCTGCGCGCCTTGGGAGAAATGGGACGGCTGACCCGGCTGGGCCTGCGATTGCTGCCGGAGCACGGTAAAGTTCTCCTGTTCTCCACTTCGAGACAGGTCCGACAGGTGGCGGTCCGATTGTCCGAGATCGATTGGGGGGAGCCCATACCCATCCCCTGGACTCGGGAAAAGGTGTTATTGATGGGCCAAAGGAAAAGGATGCGTCCTTTGGCCGGAGGTTCCACGTGAAACCTCTCCAGCAGTATTTCTGACTGGCCCCATTGTTTCACGTGGAACCTCCGGTTTCATTCCGCCGCCACCCTGACAGCGGGGGGGGCCTACACACAACCGGCCGGCCAGGAGAGCTGTGACAAAATTGGGAGGGCGAGCC
>QHZQ01000147.1:0-268 GCA_003224725.1 Acidobacteriota bacterium
ATAGTTCCCATCTTTAAGAATGGCAGATATGAAGGCGCGATCTTCGGAGTTTTTAAGATCGATACAATCTTCACCCTGCTATTTGATTCAGTGTTAAAGCAGCGATACAACTGCGCCGTATACGATGGGGACACACTAGTTTATAGCACAGAATCGGGGCCTCAGTTAGAGTGGCGCAGATCGCCCATTCATATCCATAAAGCCGTCGCAGTGCGTGACCACAATTAGAATTTGGTCCTCTGGCCGAAGGAATACGGCGAGTTGGTGG
>QHZQ01000147.1:426-21648 GCA_003224725.1 Acidobacteriota bacterium
AGAATGACTGGAGTGGACCGTTGTGGGATTTTCTTATGGAACGAATGCCAGCGACAGTTTGAGCCGGCCTGGGTCTCCACGATGGGAGAAGCCAATGTAGAACGCTTCCAAGACCTCAAGTTAAAGTATGGGGATATGCCGAATGTCAACAAACTGGTGGATGAAATTCGCAGCGTGGTTTCATCTGAAACTTCCAAGGCGCTGATCATCAATCCCTTGCTTGGGAAGGAGCTCAACATCAAATCGCTTTTGGCGGTTCCTCTTCTATCCAAGGGCAATCTGATCGGTGCCATAACGTTAGACCATAATGGGAAGAGGCATCGCTTTTCAGCTCGTGAACAGGCTCTTATTGAAGGGGTTGCCAGCCAGGCCTCCATTGCCGTTGAGAACGCCAAACTTCTTGCAGAAACACAAAAGCAGTCGGAAATGATTACAAAGAAAAACAAGGAACTGGAGTCTCTGCTCTTTATTGTCTCTCACGATCTGAAAAATCCCCTGGTGGCTCTTGAAGGCATGTCTTCGCTTTTGCTGGAGGAGTGCCAGGGGCAACTGTCTGAGCATGGCAAGCATTATTTAAGTCGCATTCAGGCCAATGTTGGCCACATGGAAGCGCTAATTAAGGATGTCCGGGAACTTTCTCGAATTGGTCGGATCGAAACTCAGATCGAACAAATTAATGTCAAAGAGGTCTTGCATGAAGTGCTGCTGGACCTCCAGGAAATGAAGAACGCATCAAACGCGAGTGTAGCCAATCAGAACCAAGTGGATTACCTTTCTTATAATCGACGCGGACTTAAGCATATCTTGACCAACCTAATTGGCAATGCCATCAAGTTTTCCGCTTATCAAAGAAAGGGAAAGGGAGTTTCTCTTCTATGTCAAGGACAACGGAATCGGGATTGACAAACAATACCACCAGTGCATTTTTGATCTATTCTATCGTTTGCAGGAATTGAAAAATGTAGAGGGCACGGGAGTCGGATTGACCATAGTTCAACGGGTCTTGGAAACCTACGGTGGTAAAGTTTGGTTAGAGTCGGAAAAGGGGAAAGGAGCCACGTTCTATTTTTCAATACCCAAGTCGGATGGGTTTGCTACGACTTAAACTCGATTAACGCCAAAGAACACCGAAATTACGTGAAAAACAGAGAAAGTTCACAGTTCGGCCTATGTTGATGTGACAAGACTCGTTCAGATCAAACCGCCAAGAACGAATCAATACCAGCACCCATGACCGCAAACACCGGGATGAGAGCGTTGATTAAAAGTAAGCCTGGCATAGGACTGCAATTACAACGAATCCCATTCCCTTCTCTAGGAGCAAGAGAAGTACTGATTCGCGTGAAAAAGGCAGGCATCTGTGGGACGGATGTTCATATCTACACCTGGGACGACTGGGCGGCTAACCGGGTCAGCCTCGGGTTAACCATTGGGCACGAATTCATGGGCGAAGTGGTGGAGGTTGGCAAATGTGTTTCCGGCATCGAAGTGGGGAGTCGTGTCTCGGGCGAAGGACACATCGGTTGTGGCCATTGTTACTGCTGTCGCACAGGACAGGGACATATTTGTGAAAGAGTGGATATTATTGGCATTGATGTCAATGGGTGCTTTGCTGACTTCTTGGTATTGCCGGAATCAAACGTTTGGAAATTGGACCCCACAATCCCGGACAGAATTGGGGCCATTCACGACCCCCTGGGGAACGCCATGCACACCGTTATGGTGGATGATGTGTCCGGACGGACTGTGTTAATTGTGGGCGTGGGAACCATCGGGTTGATGATGGTCACAATTGCGCGGGCGGCAGGCGCCCTGGAGATATTCTGTGTCGATACTAACCCGTACAAACTTGAAATTGCCAAAAAGTTGGGTGCGGATCTTTGTGTCAATGCCAGCGATCTTGGATTTGAGGAAATCATCCTTTCGCGAACCAATGCTCGTCATGGCGTCGATGTGCTGTTGGAAGCCAGTGGTAATCCCGTCGGAGTGAAATCAGGGTTACGCTTACTCCGTAGCGGGGGATGGGCTGCCCTTTTGGGTATCCCCCCACGAGAAATTTCGTTTAACCTGGCCGAGGAAATTATCTTCAAAGGAATCACCATTTATGGCATCAACGGCCGCAAGATGTTTGAAACCTGGTATCAGTGTGAAAATTTTCTGACCCGGCAACGCCTCAATTTAGATCCGATTATCACCCATGAGATTCCTTTCGAAGAGTTTCAATCCGGCTTTGAATTAATGCTGGCCGGAAAGGCCATAAAGGTTATTTTTGATCTGACAGGAGAGAAGGGTGGCGACAGCACCTGATAAGGAACGCTTGGACCAAATTCAAAAAGCGCTCCAGGAGAGGGATTGGGATGCCTTAGTGCTTTTCCACACGGACAATATCCTTATGGCCAGCGGAATGTTCCCGGGCAGCACGCATGTGGTTGCGATTGTTACCGTGGACAGAAAAGTGGTTGTGATTACTCCCTGGTGGCGGGAACGCTTTGTTCAGGAAGAAAGCTGGGCCGATGATGTCTTGACATATGATTGGTGCAAAGGATTTAACGGAGTGGAACCTATTTCCGCCATTCACGATTTGCTGAGAAAATGCAAGGCTGACTTCGGTCTTGCCAAAATAGGCTATGACGCCAGGATGCACCATTACAACCCCACTAAAATTCCTTCGGAATTCTTTATCTACGAAGAGCTAAAATTACAGCTTCCCGAGATTTTCAAACTCGTCCATGACGCAACGGAAGTCATTAACCAATTAAAGTCCATTAAGACGGCGCACGAGGTTGAAAAGATCCGCCTGGCGCATGAGGTCGCCAAGGCCGGAGTAAAGGCCTTTTACCAGAGTGCAGGGGCTGGCATCAGAGAATCGGATCTGGCTGCAGAGGTAAATTATGCTGTTTTGAAGATGGTGGGCTACAAAGGAATCCGTTACTCTTACTGCGATCCTCCACAAATCACTTCGGGTCCAGAAAGAACCTTTATTGCAGATACTCTTTCGAATCATGCTACTGAAAGAATATTGCAAGAAGGTGACCCCGTCATGCTGGAATTCGGGGTACACGCGGACGGTTTCTGGGCAGACATCACAAGAAATCTTATAGTGGGTGGCCCAAGAGAAGACCATTTGAGAATCCATGGGGCAATCCTTAAAGCTCAGAAAGAGGTCATGGCCGCCTATATTCCGAATCGAAGCAGGGGAGAGGAACTGTGCCAGATCGCCTGGGAAACGATGCGCTCTGAAGGGTTCGGAGAAGGAATCACTCATTTTCTGGGTCATGGTTTGGGGTTTGCCTATCATGAAGATCGTCCCATCTTGGGACCTGGAGAAAAGAAAATCATCCAGCCGGGACACGTGACGTCTTTAGAGCCAGGTCTTTACTTGAAGAAAAATGGGATTCCCCTGGGAGGGATTCGGATTGAAGATAATGTTCTGTGGGGAAAGGAAAGAGGCCAGGCGGAAATCTTGTCTAGTTTCTACCGTGGGCTTGATAGTAAAGATTGGTAACTGTTTGACAGTGGGTTCTTGGCCGCAGCCATGAGTGGAGGAACTATTTATGTCCAAAGAAAAGCGGTTTCGCTATATTGATACGGCCGTCATACACGCGGGTGAGGAAACTTGTCCAAGGACAGGTGCCGTGGACACTCCTATTTATCAATCCACCACTTTTGCTTTTGACAACGCGAATGAAGGGGCCGAGCTTTTTTCACATCGGAAAGATGGATATGTGTATACGCGCTATGGAAATCCCACCTTAAACGCTTTGGAAGAGAAAATTGCAGCACTCGAGGGGGCCGAGGCGGCACAGGTAACAGCTTCCGGCATGTCCGCGATCTCAACCTGCGTGTTGAGCTTAGTGCAAGGCGGCGACCATATTGTGTCGGCCAGATCCATCTACTCGGCAGCCTTCGACCTCTTTTTCCGAAAACTTCTGGCTTGGGGGGTAGAAGTGAGTTTTGTTGGGTCGACTTCGCCGGATGACTTTGCCCGCGCCATGAAGCCTAACACCAGGCTGGTCTATATTGAAACTCCGAGTAACCCCATTCTAAACGTATTGGATATCGCTGCAATTGCAAGAATAGCCAAAAAACAGGGATGCCTTAGTGTCATTGACAACACCTTTGCTACTCCTATTAACACTCGCCCTCTTGAATTAGGAGTTGATCTGGTAATCCATTCTGCCACCAAGTATTTTTGTGGTCACGGCGACGCCATGGGTGGAGCTATCGCGGGTAGTCGCGACCTGATACGAAGCATTTCCGTAGAAACACACAGGGATCTTGGCGGAGTGATGAGCCCTTTTAATGCCTGGCTGATTCTCAGAGGATTGCGGACGCTGGCACTCCGGATGGAGCGACATAATGCCAATGCTATGCAAATCGCTGAATTCCTGCAGAATCATCCTAAGGTCGAAAAAGTTTTCTATCCGGGTTTGCCGGATCATCCCGGACATGACGTCGCCAGGAACCAAATGAGAGGATTTGGAGGTATTGTCGGTTTTGTTGTCCGTGGCGGACTAGAAGCAGGGAAATACCTTCTCGATAACGTCAGGCTTTGTACCCTGGCTGTCAGCTTAGGCGACACACGAACTCTCATAACTCATCCGGCCTCCACCACTCACGTGGTGGTTCCTCGCGAAAAGCGTCTTGAAATCGGAATTTTTGATGGTTTGGTCCGATTGTCTGTTGGAATTGAGAATGTTCAGGATTTGAAGGACGATCTGGATCAGGCGCTGGCAGGCGTTTCCAGATGATTCGTGCTCGCACTCAATGGAAAAAAGCCCACCGCAGAGACGCAGAGTTGCGGAGAGCTTCTTGTTAAAACAGCCAACAGTCGGGATTGCCGGGCGGTTGGTTTTCGGCTTTTGAACCCAGTGTAGCCATACTTCTTTCACCGTTTTGGTGAGAGAAAAAATGGGAGGACGTTACGTTTTATCCCTGTTTCTCTCCGCGTCTCCGCGGTTTTGAACTGCCGGTTTTAGGATTATGAAATCGCCGCTGCGAGGTTCATTTTTGTTTCTTGGTCTTGTTTTAGCTGCAAACAGCGTGACAGCCCAAGAAAGGATAGAAAGTTGGACAAACAAGACTGTTATGATTGTTACGCCCCATCCTGACGATGATTTGTTCGGCTGCGGTGGGACAATAGCATTGTTGGCCAAGAACAGAAATCGGATCCTCGTCGTCATTTATACTAATGACAACAAGGGCTCCTATGATCTGGAAATGACCAGTGAACGATTGGCTCGAATACGTAAAGCCGAAGAGGAAGCTGCCTGCCAGGCTCTTGGTGTTCCCAAAGAGAACATTATCTGGCTGGGTTACGATGATGGTGAGTTAGAATACGCGCCGCCTAAGGAACTTTGCGGTCAAGTTACGCGCCTCATCCGCAAGTACCGGCCTGACGCACTCTTCAGTATCGACCCAGGCGAGAACCACGAACGCTGGCACAAGACAGACCATAGGATGGCCGCCTTTAATACCATCGATGCCGTGCGTGCTGCGGAATTTCACCTCTACTATCCTGAGCATCTTCTCTACGATGGCTTCAGGCCCTACTCGGTTCCGCTCTTGTTTTTCTACTACACTTTAAAAGATGATGCCAATTACTGGGTCAACATTGACAATTTTATTGACCTGAAGATTGAAGCTGCCTTGAAGCACGTCAGCCAATTCGAACCTTCCATCAACAAATACCGACCTGATTGGGAGAAGGCGGATTACGAACAGCTCATGAAGGAATTCAAGACCCGAGCTCTCCAAAAAGACAAACACTACGTTGAGGCTTTCAGAAGAGCCACGGGATTCAATCAGGAGTAGCGCACCTCGAAACCTCTACCCAGCCCGCACTTGAAGGGGTATGGGTGGGTGCCGTCAACGTCCCGGCCCTTCCTAACGGTCGGGTTACTGAACAGACCGAGGTGTAAGTCAGTAGCCCGCGTCAGCAAGGGCTGTGTCTCAACGCAATTGAGTTACGAGACTTTGACGGGACCCTGTAGGTCATGTCGTTGCTTGACCCGTGGTGGCTTAAAATGATAAAAAGTCACCATCGATGGGCGAGTAGCTCAGTTGGGAGAGCGCGGCGTTCGCAACGCCGAGGTCGAGGGTTCGATCCCCTTCTCGTCCACCAGCCTAATTCTGCAGGGATTTTTCCAATTCTAACTCGGTTGTTACGGGGGCTTTGCAGGTGTAGTTCTGGCAGACGTAGACTGCTGGCTTCCCCTGCACGAGGGTTTTGCCTTCCAATAGGGGCAGTTGAGAACTTGGGCCTTTAACTTCGGGATCAAGTAAGGCAACAATTTTGTTCGGTACGTACTGCCGATAAATAGCTTTCACCAGGCTCTGGGTTTGTGGATCTCCTGTCCGACCGACAACTGCGATCTCGCGAACGGGACCCAAATAAAAATCGGCCGCTTCGAGCAGATACCCAAATCCACTGGGATAACGGCTTAACGGCGAGCTCATACGTTCCAGATTGGCCTCGGCTTTGTCACGGTAAGTTTGCTTTCCGGTGAGGATAGCCAGTTTGAGCAAATTAAAGACTGCCACCGAACTTCCCGCGGGCGTGGCGTTGTCGTAAAAGTCTTTGACGCGTGTAATCAGCGCTTCGTGATCCTTTCCGGTCAAATAGAACCCACTTCCCGTCCCATCCCAGAACTGTTCCAGCATGGTGTCGCTAAATGCGACCGCCTGATCCAGCCAGGATTTTTCCCCGCTGGCCTCATAAAGAGCGATCAGCCCCTCTACCCAATTAGAGTAATCTTCCAGATAGCCGTTTAATTTAGACTGCCCATCTTTGTACGCGCGCAAAAGCCTGGTGTCCCGGGTGAGATGTTTCAGGATGAATTGGGCGTTTCTGCGGGCAACCTCCAGATAATCTGGCCTGTCTAAAACGCTGGCAGCTTTTACGAAACTGACCAACATCAAACCATTCCAACCCGTCAGTATTTTTTCGTCACGATGTGGCTTGATCCTTTTTTCTCTTTCCTGGAAAAGTCGCTCACGTCCGTGTCGCAGGATTTCAGAGAGTTCATCCGGATGAATATTGGTCTCCTTTGCCACCTCATCGAGTGGACGTGGGACATTCAAGATATTCTTTCCTTCGAAGTTTCCCCGCGCCGTGACGTCGTAATAACGGCAGAACAGATTGCCATCTTTTTCTCCCACGATTTCTTTCACTTCAGCGACAGTCCAAACGAAGAATTTTCCTTCCTCGCCTTCGCTATCGGCGTCTTGAGTTGAATAAAAACCGCCCTCCGGGTCAGTCATTTCCCTTTTGACATAATCCAGGATTTGTTCCACGACTCTTTTATACAGGGGTTTTCCGGTAACCTGAAAGGCATCCAGGTAGAGGCGGCTGAGCAGTGCATTGTCATAGAGCATTTTTTCGAAGTGCGGGACGAGCCAGTGGTCGTCTACCGAGTAACGATGAAATCCTCCTCCCAACTGATCGTACATCCCCCCCCGGGCCATTTTCTCCAGACTCAATTCGACAAAGTCCAGGGCATGGCGCTGCCCAGTGCGCAGGTAATACCGCAGCAAGAAAGAGAGATTCATTGACCCCGGGAACTTGGGAGCGCCGGCGAAACCGCCGTGCGTCATATCAAAGCGTTGAGCCAGACTTTCATAAGCGGCATCGAGGACTCGCAGGCTCACCTTGCCGGCAGGCAAGGAAAGATCATTCATCTCTCGCAGGCTCTTCAATACTTCCGGCCCATGTTCCTCAATTTCTTTCTTTTTAGTTTTGTAAGCGTCGGCAACTGCCAGGCAGAGCTTTGGAAAACCAGGTCGACCCAAGCGGTCGTCGGGAGGGAAATAGGTTCCTCCAAAAAAGGGAATCTGACCCGGAGTTAGAAATACGGTCATAGGCCAACCGCCGCTGCCGGTGCTCATCTGCACGTAGTTCATATAAATGGCGTCCAGATCAGGCCGCTCCTCACGGTCTACCTTGATGTTAACAAAGTGTTGGTTCATGACTTTGGCGATCTCTTCATTCTCAAATGACTCGTGCTCCATGACGTGGCACCAATGGCAGGCGGAATAGCCGATACTCAGCAGAATTGGCTTGTCTTCGTTTTTGGCTTTTTCCAAGGCCTCAGCGCCCCAGGGGTACCAGTCAACCGGATTATGAGCATGCTGCTTGAGGTAGGGACTCGTTTCATGAATCAACCGGTTTGTGAACCTGGACCGAGTTATTGTGGCTTGCTTCTGCGTCGGATCCATGGGTTTATCCTTTTCTTGTTTATTTCCGAAAACAGAGCACCCTGACAGGAAAATAAGAAAGCTGCACAGAGCGGTTTTCAGCATTAGGAAAAAGGAAGGATGAATTCGGATCTTCCTAAATTGAGTATGCCTGAATTGTAGCCAGCTTTGATAAAGCTGGCCGTCGAGTGCAATGCCTCGGAAAGAACGAATCAAGCGTTTCAACCTAACAATCAAACAATACCGTGGTTCAACAGAGAGGTCAAGTTAGGGGGCTGTTTGGGCTTGAGTAGGGTGCTGCAGCAGAGCCCTGCGCACCTTATTTCTTGCGGCGGGGAAGAACCGGATCGCCTGCCCGCCGCCAGGAGCCAGCTTGGCAGTCCAGTATGAGGCGGACACAGGAACTTCTTGAACAATCAAATCGTTGGGTATTTCGTCTGAGACCTCAGAGTCAGAATAAACCTCTGCCCTGTAACGACCTGGACTAAGAAAATCAAGGGGGAATCTCAAAGTTCTGGGTTCCCAATTCGTCATACTGCCGACGTACCACTCCTGACCGTGTCTTCTGGCAATGGCGATGTATTCGCCCACTTGACCCAGAAGAACTCTGGTCTCATCCCAGGTGGTAGGTACTCTTTCCAGGAATTCAATTCCCGGTTGATTACGGTAGGCCTCAGGATAATCAGACAACATTTGTAGCGGGCTTTCGAAGACCACATACATGGCTAGCTGATGGCACCGCGTCCCCTGGGCAAGCGGTTCTTGCTGTCTGGGACTAAACTGCTTTCGGGTTGCTGTGCGAAAGGCTCCAGGAGTGTAATCCATGGGACCGGCCAGCATGCGCGTAAAGGGAAGCGTCACGTCGTGCTTGGGGGTGCACCTGCTGCTCCATTTATTGTACTCCAGCCCGAGAACGGCTTCCCGGGTGATAAGATTGGGCCAGGTACGTTGCAGGCCGTCCGGCTTGTAGGCTCCGTGAAAGTCGACCAAGAGCCGATGCTGGGAGGCCTTGCGTGCTACACGTAGGTAGAAGTTCACCATTCCCTGGTCGTCCCGATCCATGAAATCAATCTTCACCCCGGCCACACCCCACTGTTCATAAAGCGGGAAAGCCTTTTCCATCTGCGCATCCACCAAGCTCCAATGGAGCCAGAGGATGATGCCAACCTGGCGTTCTTTGCCGTAGCGCACAACCTCGGGAATATCGGTCTCAGGGATCATTTTGGTGAGATCACCGCTGTCATCGTTTCTGACATACCAACCTGCGTCGATGACCAAGTATTCCAAATGGTGCTCGGCTGCAAAATCCACGTAGTGCTTCATCGTGGGTGTATTCATCCCAGGTTGGAAGTTGACTCCCTTAGCGACAGTCCCGCTCCACCAGTTCCATGCAGCCTTGCCTGGTTTGATCCAGGAGGGATCGGAGATGGCACAGGGGTCATTCAGGTTCAGTAATAGGTAGTTGGATTCGATCAGGTCTCCCGGTCTCTTGCCCAGCAGTAAAACCCGCCAAGGGGTCTTTAGAGGTAAAGTGGCCTTGACTTTCAACCCTTTGTTGGAGGGCAAGGGCGAAAGCTTGCTGACCAGAGCCTCTGGCACTCCAGGTAAGCCTGAAAGATACATGCCTGCATAGTTAGTAATGGCAGCCTCAAGTATCGCCATCCAAAACTCTCTGTTCGCCGTTTGAATCAGCAACGGGAGTCCGATGATCGATTGGGGAGTGATTTCCCATATTGCAATTTTATTGAATTCGGATTCATAGTTACTTGTGTATTTACCCAATTGCAAGGCCCAAGCCGTGTACGCCTGGGGAAAATAGAAGGTGGATTCTTCTTCCTGCAATTCGAATTGAGAAAATGCCTCTTGGCCGGGAAAGACATAGCGGAAGGCGACACCCTCATCGTAGGCGCGGAAAATGATGTCCATTCTAAGATGTTGGCCGCCCCGCTCCTCTAGTGAGATCGCCGCCTGTTGGCAATGGTTCTTGATTGTACGCTTAACTCCGTAGACAGGAGAGTAGCTCTCATCTAAAGTAGAATGGACTGTGCGAATCAGGCTGAAATTCCGCTCCAGCGGCGCGCCGCCCTTTAATACGATGCCTAAAGAGGAATCTTTGATGACCAGTTTTCCTTCGTAAGAAATGTTGTAATAAGGCCGAATCCCCTTGGGATAAGGAGTTGGATTTGTCTTCAAGGCAAAGCGTATGGAAGCTTTGCCATTGGGAGAAGTTAACTGGATCTCTTTTCCTTCCAGCTTTTGGGCGATGATGGGGGCGTAAGTGATGGCGACCACCATTGCAGTAACGACAATCGGCCGAAACATGAGGGAAATCCTCAATGACAAGCTTACACATCTGCATTAAAATAGGCATGGGTTTTTTGAAGGATATGCCGACAGGACATGGAATGAGGTCATTATGAGTCATGACAGGTTAAAAATTGCCGAACGAGAATTCTCTTCACGCCTTTTAGTAGGGACGGGAAAGTATCAGAGCTTTCGACAAATGGCAGAGGCCCTGGAAAAATCAGGAGCTGAGGTCGTTACGGTGGCGGTGCGGCGGGTTAATGTCACAGACCGTAACAAAGAATCGCTACTGGATTGGATCGATACCAAGAAATATTTCGTTTTGCCCAACACGGCGGGCTGCTATAGCGTTGACGAGGCCGTGCGCGTCGCCCGACTCGGTCGCGAAGCAGGGTTGTCAAACTGGGTAAAGTTGGAAGTGATCGGGGATGAGAAGACTCTCTTTCCTGATAACATCGGATTGCTGGAAGCTACCGAGATCCTGGCACGAGAAGGATTTGTGGTTTTGCCTTACACTAATGATGACATTGTGATGGCACGAAGACTCATCAATGCAGGTGCGGCCGCCGTTATGCCGCTGGGTGCGCCCATCGGATCTGGCATGGGAATCCAAAACGTAGCCAATATCAAGATTCTTCGTGAAATGATCACCGAAGTTCCTCTGATCGTGGACGCCGGCGTCGGCACCGCCTCGGATGCGGCCATAGCCATGGAATTGGGAGCCGACGGAGTGCTCATGAATACCGGCATTGCCATGGCTCAGGATCCTATCGCCATGGCCGAGGCCATGAATTATGCGACTCATGCCGGGCGTCTGGCTTATCTGGCAGGAAGAATTCCCAAAAAACTCTATGCCGCCGCGAGCAGTCCGTTAGAAGGAGTGGTGCGAAATTAAGGGGTGAGAAGAGGAACCAAGTCTCTGGGGTGGGTTCTGTGAAATAGCTTGCCAATTGGGCTGCATTCCCCTCACACTTAAACATATTCAACCAGAATGAAGGTAATATCGTCGGTCTGGGCCATGCCACGGGTAAATTCTTGAATGAACTGTAGAATCCTCTTTTCCAGAACCTCTCCCCCGGCTGATGCTCCTTCTCGAATGATTTTCTTCAGCCTCTCTTCCCCTAACATTTCCCCTTGAGGATTTTGGGCTTCGGTGACGCCATCCGAATACACCACCAGAACGTCACCCCGGCGCAAGTGAAGCGGACAAGAGCGGTAGGAAGCAAAATCGAAGGCACCCAGAATCAGCCCTCCCGGAACAGGTAGGCGGGATTGTGTCCTGCGTTAATGAATCGTCCGGAGCCTTCCGTATTGAGGGCGAACAAGAATAAGGTAGCGAACTTCTCTGCCGCGGTCTTCTCACATAAGAACTGATTGACCCGGTTCAATGCCTCCTCCGGTTCTGCTCCTGAACGGCACTGCATATGAAGAGCACCCTGTAACAGGGAACTCAGGAGAGAGGCAGCAATTCCCTTCCCTGAGACATCGGCTAGAACCCCGATCCAGTCCCCATTATTGGGCTGCAGAAAGTCGTAAAAATCACCTCCCACGTAACGAGTTGGCTGATTAAAAGCATGGATATAAAAATTCTCAAACTGAGGTAAGGAATGCGGCAGCAGGCTCTTTTGAGTCTCCTGCGCCATGGCCAATTCCTGCTCGAGTCTTTTCCGCTCTTCCGAACTTTTGATTGCCTCGAGCTTTTCGAAGACATTGGCGGCTTCCAGCGCCAGCTTATTTAGGATTTTCTGATCCAGACCGGAAAGCACATGCATCGTCTTAGTGCTATCGAGGTAAAGAATTCCCTCAACCTCAAGGGTGTCCGATTGAGCCGAAATCCATTGAAGCGGCAGGCAGGCCACGGCCACCAGATGCATGGCCAGGATACTCTCTTGCTGACCAAATTCTCCCGCTATCCCTTCAGACATGAAAACGGCTTCCCCCTCCGTAGCCACCCGGCTCACAACAGTTTTGCTGGTTCGAAAGTCGGATTGGGAGAGCATTCGACCACTCCCATCCATGCCCACCACATATTCAAAGCCCTCTGGCTGCTTCAAAAGGATGAAGCCACGCTCTGCACCGCTGATTTTCAGGGCCGAGTGGAGTATATGGTGAAACGTTTTCTCCGCAGAGAATGTTTTCCTCCACTGATATTGAAAATCGAGGATTGAGGAAATCTTTTCCAGGTCAGAGTACTCAGCAGGCAGTATGGAGGCCAGTTGGTTAATAGATTTTTCGAGATCATCGACTTCTTTGAGACAACTGATACTGGTGGTAGCCGCCTCTCCCGTGAAATAGAGAAGCTCCACTTGATCCTGCCCTAGACAGATCCTGTCTCCGCCGCGTAGTTCGCGCTTTTCAATGCGCTCTCCGTTGACATAGGTCCCATGGGTGCTGTTCAGATCGGAGATAAAATACCCCTGTTCGCGTTTCATGAGTTTCGCGTGGTGGCGGGAGACGTACGGATTGGTCAAAACGATGTTGGCATCTGACTTTCGCCCGATCAAGACCTCATCCGCAGTCAGGACATAGTTTTGTTCGCCGCCTTCTGGGCTTGCCCATTTCAGATAAGGAAAAATCATATTGGCCTTCAACTGTTAATGATCTGTCTTCCGTATCGCATTTGGTCTGGTTGGTACTGCGGCGAAAAGTATAACAATTAACAATCCAACATTAAAACCGGAATCGTGGCCTGCTCTGGTCGCGGCATGGGGGCCGCGTTCATTTCCTTCCGCACGTTATTTTTTCAACTCGGTTTTTAGATTGAGATTGCGGATCAATCGATGCAGATAATTGGGATGGATACCCAATAGTCTGGCAGCTTCCGTTATACTGCCTTCAGCCTGCTCAACTGCCTTCAGGATAATCTGCTTTTTGGCCTGCTTGATCGTCTCGTGATATTTTGTGGTAGAAGCACCCATGACAGGCTCGGCTTCAATCACTTCTTCAGGCAGGTCCTCCGGCAAGATGAGGTCGGTCGAGCCCAGCACGACCGCGCGTTCGATCGCATTCTCCAGTTCGCGAACATTGCCCGGCCAAGCATAGTTCATCAAACAAGCGCGCGCTTCGGACGAGCTCCCTTTCACCCGCCGCTTAGACTCCTTGCTGTACTTCTCCACAAAAAATCTTTCCAGGAGCGGGATGTCTTCGCGACGCTCCCTCAACGGCGGCATGGTTAGAGAAACCACGTTGAGCCGAAAATAGAGATCCTGGCGAAAAGTTCGGTCCCGGACGGCCTCTCGCAGATCTTTGTTGGTGGCCGCAATCAAGCGGACATCCACTTTGATGGGGCGGAGCCCACCGACTCGCTCGAATTGGCGTTCCTGCAGCACGCGCAACAGTTTGGCCTGAAGTGCTGGAGCAAGCTCGCCGACCTCATCCAGAAAGATCGTCCCGCCATCGGCAATTTCCAATTTTCCCTTTTTTTGGGCAATGGCTCCGGTGAAGGCGCCTTTCTCGTGGCCGAAGAGTTCGCTTTCCAATAAGGACTCGGTCAGAGCCGCGCAATTGATAGCCACAAAGGGCCTGCTGGCGCGGGAACTATTCAAGTGGAGCGCATGTGCAGCCAGCTCTTTGCCGGTGCCGCTTTCTCCGCAAATCAAGACGGTTGCTTCGGTTGGCGCCAATCTTGCAATGAACTGATATACCGTCTGCATCCGGGAACCTTCACCCACCATGTTGTGGTCAATATAGATTTCGGCTTGCAGCCGCTGGTTCTCGCTTTCGAGCCTCTCCACGTGCCGGGCATTCTCCATCGCCTGGGCTGCAAGGCCGGAAATGGCTGTCATCAACTGGAGATGATTTTCGTCAAAGCAAATCGTGGGATCGCTGGAAATGAGGTAGATGAGGCCGATTGCACGTCCGAGGACAACCAGGGGGACCGCCAACAACGAGTGGACCTGGGTGTCCACCAGACTCTTGGTTCTAAAAGCTTCGTTCTCCAAAATATCATTGCTCAAAAGGCCGATGCCTTCTCGAAGAACACGTTGGATGACGCTGCGACTCACTTGAAGCGGACCGTCTGTCCGCAAAGGCCTGCTCCGACTTGAGACGGAAGCAAATTCTTCCAGATTCTCTCCTACCAGCAACAGGGCACCGCGTTCAGCCGGAACCACTTCGAAAATCAGCTCCAGCAACTGCTGCTCTAACTTTTCCAGATCTCTGACTGAGTTAATGATCGTGCTGATTTTCAACAAAGCATTTAGGTCCCGGGCAACCCGAGCAGTCGCTGGCAATGCGGCCAACACTTTCTCCGGCTGCAGGTAGACCGCATCATCCCGGCGGAGTTGGATAGTGGTTCGAGTGATCGGCCCTGCCTCGTTCACTTGAACCAAGGCAGGCTTTAATGGGGGTTCGCCCTCCTCGAGGAGAAACAGGAACAGGGAGTCTCCAATTCTGATCTGATCGCCGTGCTCGAGGAATCGGTCCTTAATGGGCATTCCATTGACGAAGGTCCCATTGAGACTATCGAGATCGCTCAACTTGAATCGGCCCGTTTCTCGCTTGATGCAACAATGACGCCGCGATAGCGAAGGATCACCAATCTTGAGCTGATTGGACTCTTCGCGACCGACTGCAGTTTCCTCCTCAACCAACCGGATGGTCGTCCCTTTTAAGGGTCCGGCACTGGCTATCAGGCGTGGATTCACAGGAATTTCTCACGAAGCGTGCAGATTGACGAATTGAAAAAGCATCCCTCTCAAGTCTGGGGAAGAAAAACCTCACCCGATTCGGCGTCGCTCATTCAAAGCGAGAGATGGAAAAATCCATTGCCTCCTCACCTGTTTTGAATGCTGAGACAAGGGAATCGGTCAATTTCGTCTAAGGCTATTTTCAAGGAGGCTCAAGTATACTTTAAGGACCGAATGCCCAGCAACTTGAAGTTGGCATCTACCCGGACCTCAGTCTGTTCCGCTGGCGCCATAAGGGCCGGCGTCTATGCTCTTCCGCTACAGCCATGGTAGTTCCCATCAAGAACCCTGGGAGAAAGTCCCTGGAGTGAAAAAATTCAAAACCGGAGATCGGGAGGGCGAGGCTCCCGCCGAGCCTCCTCGAGCAAGGATTTGCCGGGGCGATGGCTAGCCAGGAGGCTCGCCCTCACAATTTTTTCACAGCTCCCCTTGGCAAAGGCGGACCTGATGGGGTGCTGCGCAGCGAGACGAGGACAACATTCTCGTAAATTCCGTCCCGAACAACCTTGGTAGCCACGATCACCGCGCAGTTCGCGGTGGTCGTGGGCAGTTTGGTGCAACGTGGGGAAAACCCACGGTCAGCAAAAGCTGCCGACCGTGGCTACCAAAACGACGACAACAAAAGTCTCGCTTCGATCCATATAGCGGTCTAGGCGTTGTCGGCGACGGGGCGCCGACAACATGGCCCTTCGGGCAGCACAAAACAAACGGCCTCCAGCCAACGGTGACGGCGTTTCTGAACAAACAGGGTTGGATTTGCCATTTTCTATTTGCCATTTTCCATATGTGCCACTCTAACTAAGTGATTCCTTGTCAGATTTACAACTTGAAACACATTTTCTTAAGTTTGCGCCTAAGGGTCTATCCAAACAGATAGAACCTGGTCAGGTCTGGCTTGAGATCATTCCTCTGCCAGAGCCCTTCGTGGAAGTTCATCTCAACTCCCGTCAAGCAGTTGAAAGAATCGCAATCTCGCCCCGCGACCGCACCAAAGGTATGGAAGACCAATTGCCCATTCGAGGCTGGCTCAGAGATTTTGAGAAATCTTTGAGGCGGATCGATCCCAAGAAAATGGTGGTGAAGCAGTTGGTAGCGCAGCCAATTCCACTCGAGAAAAATCCGGCGGTCGGTTGCTTCGGCCATCGCCTTAAAAACGACCTGAAGGAGGTCCTATGAAAAAGCAAGTGTATAGGAGTTTCGCAACGTTTCTGCTCCTATCTGTAATATGGGCGGCCCCATCTCTCTATGCACAGTCTTCCCGTCTCATGACGTTCAAGATCCCGTTCCACTTCAACATCGGGAAAACTTCACTCCCCGCTGGCGATTACACCGTCCAGCCTCTCTCTCAAACGGCCCTGCTAATAAGAAGTGATGATTGCCGGTCCAGCGCCATTGTTTTGACGATCTCAGCTCAAACCAGTCAAGCCCGAGAGAAAGGGACATTGGTTTTTAACCAATATGGAAACCGCTATTTCCTCTCCAAGGTATGGCATCCTGCCAATAACCTGGGCGGCGAGCTACTGCCCTCCAAGCTCGAACGCGAGCTGGCCCAAAATATGTCGAAACCTCAAGCCACAATTCTGACAGCTCAAAAACGCTGAATGCTGAAGCTGTAATAGCTTTGACTGCAAGAATTGGCGATTTTGTTTGAAGTCCTGTATCGGCAGCCCGAACCCGCCCTTCGGGCTGCCGCTTTTTTTTCCGTCTCCACGACTCAGCGCTAGCACGAGACCTTGAGGATTCCGAACTAGCCAGAGGTCCGCCTTTGATAACTTAACTTGTGTCCTTCCTCGTTCTCGCACTCGAAATCCAAAGGTCGATCACGACGGCGAGGATGAGAACGATGATGATTCCAGAAACGAGAACAAAATTCTCGTAACGTTCCAAAATGGTTTGAAGGATTGAGGGACGGAATGCATCCAAGAGGATAGCTCACCTATCTAAAGAGATAGAACCTTCCTCGAAACACCGCGACGATCCTTCGTCTCTGGAATTCTTCTTTGAAGGTCATCTCCACCATGCCCTGATAGTTCTACCTAATTATCGCGTTCGCAGCGGCCCACGGCACGGATGGCACACCGATTGCCTTACTGTTAAGCGTCTCAAGTCCCCTGGGCCGGACTGAGCTTGAGTTCGAAGGTTCTGGTTCAACGGGCCACGAGATTAGCGCGATTGAATCGCGACAGCCGAGCGGTTCAAATGCCGAAGCCAAAGAAGACCAAAGGTCATTAGTAAAGAGGAGAGGTGCCTTATGAACCCAACAGCCAACAGAACGATGGCAGCTTATTTTGGTCTGAGAGTGGAAGTCATCCACAAAATGGATTGCTGCTCTTTGATTCGCTATCAGGGACGACACTTCATCGTGGATACCGTAGATTTGGCAATCAGCCGCAGTGTCAAATCCGCTGCCTGAAAAATGGGGGTCAAATGAAGAACCAAATCTTAAGAATAATTGCGACCTTGAGTTCCCTGGTCTTGCTGGCCGGAGTTGCCCTCTACGCCCAATCTTCCGGGATAATGATAGCGAACATCCCCTTCAATTTTTCCGTGGGGAAGACGGCACTCCCGGCCGGCGAATATTTCGTCAAACCTATTTCGCAGGCGGCTCTGCTGATTCAAAGCGAAAAGAGCCCCGCCCGTGTAATCGTCATGACAATGCCAGTTCAAGCCAAGAAGAGCCCGGCGGTTGGAAAGTTAGTTTTCAACCGCTATGGGGACCAATATTTCCTTTCAAAGGTATGGCACCCCGACAATAGAACTGGCCGTGAGCTGTCCAGCTCACGCCTGGAGCGCGAGCTGGCAAAGGCGGTGCCAGACCATCTAACAGTATTCATCACCGCGCTGTCTGAAGCAGTGCAGGTCCAGTTGCAATTCTAACCCAGAAAAACGAAGTTCACCACAAAGGCACCAAGAACACCAAGCTGACGAGGTTGCGTTCCCGTCCAAGAAGAAGCGCCCGAGGCAACATCTGCTTTCCTATTTTAATCCTTACTTCTTTGTGCTCTTCGTGTCTTTGTGGTGATTTTCGACTCCCAACCCAAAAACAGCGGGGGAGGGGGCGTCATCGGCGAGGTCCCCAATCTGCGTTCCTCTGCGTCTATCTCCGCCTATCTGCGGTCAAGGTTTTTTCTCCGTGGCTTTTCGGTTGAAACCCGCATTGGTATCACCCATCAAAAATCTATCCAACCGGATAACTGGTCTATCTGATCAGATAGAATTCAATCCTTGCCGTCACTCAGGAACGAGCCTTCCAAAATATCTTTCAAAATTCCATTTCCAATCAATTCAAGAGATTCGAACAAATGGGCACTGGCGCTAGAGCAGTGTTCAGAGCCTGGCATCACGGTTGCTTTATGGGAAGTGACGCCCAGAGGTTTCAACCCTCAAGTGCGAAATCGGGCCCCGAACAAATAACAAGTGAAAAATGGATGGCGAAGCATTCGGTCGTCAGACTGATTCCATCCCAAAGACAACCCGGCACAGGTCAGCTTCAACCGTTGCCACTAATGGAACCTAAAAGGAGGTCCTATGAAGAACCAAGCTCTAAAAGCGACCGCAACCCTGGGTCTCTTAGTCATGCTGGCAGTCCCATCCGTCTTCGCACAATCCTCAACAATGGTTGCCAACATTCCCTTCAATTTCGTCGTTGGAAAGACGTCGCTCCCATCGGGCGAATACACGGTGAAGCCGCTCGCTCAAGCGGCTATCGTGATTCAGAGTAAGGACAGTCACAACTGTGCGATTGTTCTGACGATGTCAGTGCAATCCAACAAAACCCCAGAGACTGGAAAACTCGTTTTCAACCGCTATGGAGACCAGTATTTCCTCTCCAAGGTTTGGCATCCGGCTAATCCCACTGGGAGGGAATTATTCAAGTCCCGCGCTGAAATCGAACTCGCAAAGAATTTTTCAAAACCTCAAACCACAATCCTGATCGCACAGAAACAGTAATTGCCGAAGTGATCCGGCAGTCTTTCGAATCAAGCGACCTGTGTGACCCAACTATGGCAACCCGACGCCCATTCAGCATCGGGTTGCCACTTTCTGTTTGAGAATAAGACATCTCCAGTTTGATTTTCGGGGAGTCATTGTTCCGACCTTTTTGGTGGACGATTCAAGAGCTTTTCCCTACTCCCAATGGAATCACTGATTCGACGACTTGAGGCGTCTTTTGACTTCCCTGAGCTCCAGTGCGAAGGGCGACTTTCATCCTCTTGACCACCAGATCGAGCTAACCTAGGCGGGCCAGATCAGAATTCATCTTCGGCCGCAGACCAAATGTAGATGCACTCCGATAATTACCAGGTGTAGCGTAAGCCAAACTGCATCACGCGTGGCGTACCCTGGATGCTATCAAAATTGCCGAAGCTCGGGGCTGGCTCTCCTAAATCTGGATCGATGGCCAGACCATAACTTTCACGACTATAACCATCGGCTGATGTTCTCAATCTCTGGGTGTTGGTGAGGTTGAATACCTCCCAGCGGAACTGGAGCTTGTGATGTTCGTTCCACGGCATAGTAAAGGATTTACTCAACCCCAAATCCAGGCTGACAAATCCTGGATTTCTAAAAGGATTTCGGTCACAGGTTTCACCCGCCCGAGAATTGCGGAAGCTTTGGTAGGCATACTTTGGGTCGGAAAACAGGCTCGGCTCCCTGGCCCCGCCGCGCGTCGGCGATGATTCAATCGGCCGCGTCCGGACACCGTAGCTCTGAACGTTCCAATTAGTTGCCCATTGGGCTGCATCAAAAAAGTTTAATGCCGGTAGTCCAGAATTCCAGCGGTACACGCCAGTCAATTGCCATCCGCCCAGAATCGCTTCTCCTACACCTGGTAGTTGACTCAGGAACGGCTTCCCTTTCCCGATGGGAATTTGCCACAGGGCGTAACCATTAATGATGTGCCGGATATCAAAATCGGAGTAGGAGCGGCTATCCCGTGGGCGGAGCGGGTTGAGAATAAAGCCCGCTCCAAAATCATTCCCAAAAGCGCCGCTGTTTTGCAAACCCGAGGAGTCGTCCATGGACTTCGAAAAAGTGTAGTTGAGACCCCAAAGCAGTCCTTCCTTGTATTGCTGGCGAATACTGAAGGTCCCGGCATGGTAATCGGAGTTGCCAATGGTGCTCCAGGTCGCCAAAGCTCCATACTGAGGATGGAAAAAGAGGTTGCGCCCCAGCGCCGACTCGTCATCCAATATTAGTTGAACATAGGTCAAATCCAGGATGTTGTACCCGCCCACCCCTTCTCTAGCGATCAATTGATAGACGTTCTGCGTCGGCGTGAGCGACGGGTCGTAATCTGGTGATGACGGCAAACCCGGGAATACATTTTCAAAATACGGTATCGGCTGTACGCTGGTGATAGGCGTGTTTTTCGCCCGCAGGTCGGTCAACATTCCCATGGCTGTGTACCAATCCAACTTGGACTTTGGATCGACCAGGTTGTTGAGAGCCATAATATCGCGCTGGGCCAGGAGTTTCCTGGCAGCCCGACCAATATAACTGGCCTCAAGAAAGAGCCCGTGCGGCAACTGCCTGCCAAAAGACACATCCCAACTGTAATTAATGGGAGTGCGCAAGGTGTCATCCAGCGTAAATTCGATTCGCTGTGCTTCATCGGCCGGCTGCTGCAAGGGAAAGGTCAGTTTACCGGGAACGCTGATTCCTGGCAAAGAGCGGACATCTTGGTTGAACCCGGTAAAAAGCGGTGCCGGGTTGTCTGAGACATTATAAGTATTCGCCGAAATATCTTGGCTGGAAGAGAACCCCAGGGTGTTGTTCAAGTCGAAGGTCACTGCCAACTGCTGGCCGATGTGGTCCGTGGTAATGGCAAAACCTCCGCGAAAGACCGAGGTCCCCTGCTTTCCAAACAGTCTATGCAGCCAACCTTCTTGAAAGTCGGGCGACCAGGCTAGCGCCCAACGCGGTTGAAAGTTGTTCTTGTCCCAATTGTAGAGTCCGGCCCGGTGATTGGCCGGTCCTGACAGGTCGACCTGCATCAATTCGTTGAAAGGCTGACCGGCTGCCGCTCCCG
>QHZQ01000653.1 GCA_003224725.1 Acidobacteriota bacterium
TAACCAGATTTCGTTTCCTGGCGGATACGAGAATCCCGGAGGCATGACGCCAGCCACCACAGCCGGGCCCAGGACCAGGTTGAGAGTTTTACCGAGGATGTTAGGATGAGCAGCAAACTGACGCTGCCATAAGCCATATCCCAGAACGGCGCCCGAGCTTTTCGCCTGTTGGTCTTTTCCAAGAGATGTCTGGCCAAGGAAAGGTGGAACCCCCAAGACCTCAAAAAATCCAGGAGTAATGCCGGTCGCCAATAGGCGCTCCGCCCCCTCCGGTGTTCTCAGAAGTGTGCTTCCCGGATTAAATGCCGCCATTTGCTCAAAGACGTGATTCTGTTCCTGCCAATCTCGGAAGTCGGGCAACGCAATCCCATCGGCGGCGACGCCTTTGGCCAGATTAATCGATTGGAGTCTCACCAGGCGGTGAGATTCAGGGTAAGGCAAAGGGCGAAGTACCACGGCATTGACGACGCTGAAAATGGCGGTATTGGCGCCGATGCCCAAGGTGAGGGTGAGAAGAGCAACAGCCGTAAATCCAGGGCTCTTGAGGAGCGCGCGGATGCCGTGGCGAAGGTCATTAAGCATCGTGGTTCGGGGTTAGTGATTCGTGGTTAGTAGTTCAAAGTCCAAAGTCCAAGGTCCAAAGTTCTAAGTCTGGGTCCAAGTGGTAGCGAGCAACCTCAGACCGCCCAGGATTACGGCTCCATCGGCGACTGACCCCTCACCCGGCCTTCGGCCACCCTCTCCCAATGGGAGAGGGGCTGGGGGTGAGGGGACGGCAGGTTAACAAACTTGACCAAAGTTTGAATTTCATCGTCACCCAGTGGAACTAGGGTCTCGGAGTTCCGGAACATGAACTAGTGAACCAGATTCAATCGGCAATCGGAAATCCAAAATCGGCAATTGGCTCACTCATACCTCGACGCTTCCATCCGGGCGACTTTGGTTGCCCGGCGAGCGGGGAGGAAAGATACTCCAGCCAAGATGAGCGAGGCGAAAATATAGCTCATCAAGTCGCTAGCGCTGACGCCGAACAGCATGCTCGCAATCAACCTCGTAAAAACGAATGCCGCTATCAAGCCTATCAGGCAGCCGCAAGCGATCAGAGTCACTCCTTGCCTCAGTACCATTCGCAGTACTTGTCCCGGCTGAGCGCCCAGTGCCATGCGAATGCCAATTTCGCGGGTGCGTTGTGTCACAGAGAAGGAGGTGATTCCAAAAATTCCAATCGACGCGAGTGTTAGAGCAAGCAGTCCGAGGGCACTGAACAGCGCCAGCGTCATCCTTTCCTGCGACAAGGCGATGTCAAGTTGAGTTCTCATCGTTTTGATATTCGTGAAAGGAAGGTCCTTGTCCAGCAGCTGTAATTCACGTCGCAACACACCCACAATCTGCCTGGAATCGCCTGTTACCCTCAATAGCAGGCTCATTTCTCTTCGGGCATACTGATAGAGCGGAATGTAGAAACAAGGAAGGTCCCCTTCACGGACATTTCTGATTTTTTCGTTCTCAACCATCCCCACGATTTCGAGTGTGGAACGAGGATCAGCGAGCTCAAGCTCCTTCCCAACGGGATCTTCTCCCGGCCAAAAGCGGCGAGCCATCTCCTGGTTCACGATCGTGACAGCCCGAGCCGTCTCATTGTCATGATCGTTGAAGTCACGGCCTCGAATAATCGGGACTTCGAGTGTCCTGAAATACCCGGACGAGATCACATTTCGATTGACTCGAACGGGCGTCTTCAGCGGGTCTGCTGCGTCAGATGCCCTGACCTGCGTGCTGGCCTCAAGGCCACTAAGTGGCACAATCCAACACACGCCTGCCGACCGGACTCCAACGAGTGACCTCGCCCGATCGAGAAGCTGCGGATAAAATAGGCGTGCCCGACTATCGCTATATCCCTCGGTAGCCAGCTCAATCGGGGCGATCAGCACCTTTTCTGGCTCCCTGCTTACAGTTACAGCCTGCGCGTTTCTCAAGGTTTGAAGAAACAAGCCCGTGCCGATCAACAAGACGAGGCAGACGACCATCTGCAGGACGATCAAAATGTTTCGTGCACCGAAGCGAAGGCTACGCCAGTGTGAAAGCTCGGGTTTGAGAGCCGTGGTCAACTCGATTCGTGTAGCTTGGCGGGCCGGCAACAAGCCAAACAGGACGCCTGTCGCCAGCGAGATGAGCAAGGCAAATCCAAGCACCCGAGAATCCAAGCTAGCGTCCACCGCCAGCGAGATGCCAAACGGTTTTTCAAAGCCCGAGAGAAACTGGACGGTCCATTTGGCGACCACTAAGCCTGCCACTCCACCTATGATGGCTAACAACAGACTTTCTGTTAGTAGCTGGCGCATGAGACGGCCATGTCCAGCGCCCAATGCCAGCCGCACCGCGATTTCTTTCTGGCGCTTTGATGCCTGCGCGAGCAGGAGATTTGCCAGATTGAAACATGCCATCAGCAAAACCAATCCGACAACCACCATAAGCAAACCGAGATAACTGAGGACGCCCTTTCGATAGGTTGGCCAGAAGCGATCCTGATTCGTGGAAATGAGTGTGATCACCGAGTCGGGATCTGTTTCTGGGTAGTCTTGTCGGAGCAGACTGCGGAGCGTACCCATCGAGGCTTGAGCCTGAGACAACGGCACACCAGGCTTGAGACGCCCAACTACACGGAGAAAGGGTGCGTCGCGAGCTTGTAACGGATTGAACGCGGAGGCAAAACCACGTGCGGCTTCCCGATACATCCTGATAGGAACCCAGACTTGTGGAGGGCCATACCAATCAAGTACCGTCCCTCGAAAACCCAGTTGCGCTACTCCCACAACGGTGAAGCTGTCAGCATGTAAGCGGACCGTTTTGCCGACGATTTCAGGATCGGCATTAAATCGTCGCTGCCAGAATTCGTAACTCAACACGATGACGGGGCTCGTTTCGGGAACTCGCAGTTCGTCGCCCTGGAACAGGCGACCCACTGCAGCATTTACCTGCAGAACAGAGAAGTAGTTGGTACTGACCAGTTCACCTGTAACTCTTTCAGCTTGGTCGTTGATGTGCAGGCTCATCGGCAGTCGCGCAAACGCCATAAGACCGGAAAACACGTCATTGTGATCTCGGTAGTATTCATAGTTCGGATAGGACGTAGTAGTCAGCGAACCTGGCACGTGAATGTTGCGATGAAAAATGGAAACAAGCCGATCGGAATCAGGAACGGGCAGGGGCCTTAACAGGATGGCGTTTACAAAACTAAAAATGGCTGTGTTCACGCCAATCCCCAGGGCCA
>QHZQ01000652.1 GCA_003224725.1 Acidobacteriota bacterium
GGCAGCAACCCGAAAAGTATACAAGAGACCAGGGAGAGCGCCAGTGTAAACGTGAGAACGCGGAGATCCACGCTGGTCTCATTGATTCGTGGAAGAGCGTCAGGAGCCAATGATGCCAGGAGACGGGCTCCACCAAAGGCCAGCGCCAGTCCCATGCTCCCACCGAGACATGCCAGCAGGAGACTTTCCGTAAGAAGTTGACGGATCATGCGCGCTTTGCCGGCGCCAAGCGCAACGCGGACGGCTATTTCCTTGCGTCGACTCAGCCCGCCGGCCAAAAGCAGGTTCGCTATATTGATGCAACAGATCAGCAGCACCATGCCAGCCGCAGCCATCAGGATCAGAAGGGCCGGCCGGATCGGCCCCACAGCCAGTTCCTGAAGCGGGACCACCCT
>QHZQ01000654.1 GCA_003224725.1 Acidobacteriota bacterium
TTCTGCCCCGAAATGTAAACTTGAACGTTTCCCTGGGTGGATCCCCAGGAGGGAGTTATGCTGCTGACTAGAGGAGTGCTAATCAAAGTAGTATCTGTTGTGCCCAGTCCATCTGTGGCTTGAAGAAAAAAGTCCTGCCAGCGACCACGAATCCGGCTCATCTTCCCTAGCTCAGTGCTTGAAGGAGAAGCTCCCTGACGAACCAGAAGAATGAAAGCCTGGCGAAAGACCTTAGGAGAGGTAAGAAAATCGGGTAGCCGTGGACCTTCCGCAGCAATGATGTCATTTACGGTGAGGTCCTTTCGAGTCCCGCGAAATGTGACACCGATGGCAGGAGCACTACTGGCGGTTCGGCTGGTGCCAGTCACATTGCTTAGATAAAACAGTGGTCCCACTTCTGCGGGATCACGAAACCCCATGATGTATTGGTCCAGCTTACTATAACGGTTGGTGGCGCCAGTGGTGGTAAAACTTCCATCTCCATTGTCCCTGATCAGATTTCCTTCCATGACGGAAGCTTCAGAATCAAAGAAAAAGCTCCAGTGTGCATTGTCCCTTCCCAGCAGCGCCGAACTATTGACAGTTCCATCCCGGAACTCCACGTAGGCCAACCAGCGATGGCCTGACTCCTGCCCAAGTACATCGATAGTCGAATTAGTGCCTAAAAAAATACTGTCCGGATCGTCCGGGAATTCAGCCAGCTCATTCATGGCCAGGAAGCTTTCCAGATTTCCGTTGCTGCCGAATTCCTGACTGAAATCCATCTGGTCCACACCAATGCCCCTGACATCGTTCTTTACATTGATCTCGAAGGCAAACGTATCCTGCCCCAGGTTGTAGGGGAAATTAGTGAACATGATCAATTGATCATAATTATCTGGATGAGTTTGATAAAACTTCCTGGCCACGGCGGTTAACTCGACCTCGGTTTGCTGCGAGAATTTTTCGGCTACCGGACCTGATTGAATGGACCCGCCCACTGTGCTGAAGTCAACCAGACTGACAGTAAGCAGGTTTGCTCCTCCGCTCCAACCTACAATTCCGCTGCCGGCTGAAACAGTTCCGTAGGTGAACTCGAAAGAACCGTCTGGGAATAAGGCAACTTGAAAGGTGTTTTCCTGGCCGTTATCAAACTCTCGAATCCGATTCCAGGTAACCAGAAATCGGTCTGCCAGTTGATTATAGAAGATCCCTCCTTGACTGCTGGTTTCAGGGTTAAGATCCGCAAGGAAAACGGCAATTCGAGGCGGCCCACTGTTAAGGCGGGTTAAGTCCCTGGCGGTGTGGGCAGCATCGCCTTGAGTAAAAGTGAGGTTTCCATCGGAATTGATGAAGACACTTGAATAATGGGTGCCAAAATAGGGAAAGCTAAAATTTCCTTGAAAAGTGATTTGACGAAAATCATCGTCTGTCAAGGGTAATTTTGTCCCGAAGGCTTGATTAATCGTGCCAGTTTGCCGGGCCAGAGTATACGACCCGGCTCCACTCGGAGACAGTTTCAAGTCAAGGTTGGCGAGATCAAACAGGTTGGCTGGGGAAATGATGCTGCCATCGTCTTCGATCACAGCAATGTTATCGGTGTCCTGGGTGGCTCCGCTAACCTCTTCCAAGGCAAACCGGAATCGGCGCGCTTCCTTGAGCTGGCGAAGCTCTTGGGCTTTGCGCAGTTCATCGTAGATGCGGCCTGGATAGGTGCCACAAAAGGAATGGTTTGAATCCTTGGATCGGGGAGGGAGATTCGAGCGGGAGAGAAGGCGGACCGGAAAAAGGAAAAGCAAGAGAAAGAAGATCAGCAGATTCCTCATCAATACAGTCTTGCTCCAGTCGTTGGCTTAGGCCGCTTCGTAGATCAAACGGAGAATTTCTTTCTCGTTCATGGAATCGTCGTCGTTCTCGTCCTCGTGCCCGGCTTTTGGATTTTGAGGACGAGTATGAGGACGACGTCGAGCACGATGTGCCGGGATATCAAGGGTCACAGCCCCGGTTAGTTACAGCTCCAGATTTGGATTGTGAGGAATCAATTTGGCATCGAACTGGACCTAGTTTCGCTTCCAATTTGCCTGCTTCCTTGTGAGCTTGGGTCGGTCCTGGTCAACCGGAGAGTCTGTGCTCTCGTCAGAATCATCCACTTCACCAGAAGTCTTTCGCTTGAGTACAGGACGTTGCGATTTCAGATCGTCAACAGCAGGCTTCTTGGCATTTTCATAAGCTGTCAAACGGGCCTTGATGTGATCGAACTCCGAAGTATTTAAAACATATTCCTGCCGTTCGGCCAGCAGCTCCTGAATTTCCTTTTGCGATTTGGTTATTCGGTCCTCAGTAGGAGGGTGAGTCGAAAAGGCCTTGGCTAGAAGTCCTGGCTTTTTCTTGTCCTGGGCTTGAACTTTTTCAAAAAAAGAAATATAGGCGGTAGGGTCGTACCCCGTCTTGTAGAGGTACTGTAATCCGAGAAAATCAGCCTCCCGCTCGGCACCGCGACTGAATTGCAGGAATTGAAGGGGAATCAGGAACCCTGCTGCCTGACGGATCCCGTATCCAATGGGTCCTCCCAGAAATATTAAGGGGATGGAAGCAATATTGAACAACTGTCCTTTGGAATATTGCTCGGTTCCATGCCGAGCTGCGACATGAGCTATTTCGTGGGCCATAACTCCTGCCAGTTCAGCTTCTTCGTTGGCGGCCAGAATGAGACCGCTGTTAACGTAGAAAAAGCCTCCCGGTAAAGCCATAGCGTTGATTTCGTCCGACTCAAGGACTTTAATGACGAACGGAACCTTGGCATCGGAATTACGAACGATATTCTGACCAAGACGGTTCACATACTCACTGATTTCCTGATCCCTTAGCAATTTGCTGGTTCTTTCAACTTCCTGGGCTAATTGTCTTCCCAGAGCGATCTCTTTTTCCAACGACATGAAGTTGATCTGCCGGGCGTTGACATTGCGATTGCCGATATTTTCAATATCCGAATTCTTCTGCTTGGCGATGATCTCCTGCCGAGCGAAGACAAAGAAACCCAACGAGAAAACAACTGTCAAAATGACCCTATTGCCTCTCATGGATTTAATCCTCCCTGCTGACCATAGAATCTAATTTACAACACAAAGTTGCATGGGTAAATGGAATTCCTGGAGCGCAAGTTATGGATTAGTTTTTGAGGGAAACGCCACGAATTCTTTTGAATTCGTCACGCGGAAGTGGTTCCAGAAGCGAAAAACCAAGGGATGTTGAGAACAACAAGCCAGGGAGGAGTCATCCATGCCGCTGGGCGGCACCACCCAGGATGAAACTGCATATTCCCCTCTTGGGAGGGGTGCAGGGGTGGGTTGAATCCGAACCAGAAAGAACCACCCGGAAGGCTGACGCCTTCTGCCCCTCCCGGGAGGGGATTTTCAGAATGCGTTCGAGACGGCAAGGACGAATTGCCCTAGCCCGGCGGGATCATCTAACCGGAATGTCAACGGCGTGACGCACATCGTGAGAAACGCTCCCATAAAGGAGGTCAGAAATAAATCGATGCCCATGCGTCGTCATGGCAATGAGGTCCACCTGGTGCTCCCTGGCTATTTTGATAATCTCATCAGAGGGCTCGCCGTAAGCAAGGATAAACTCGGCTTCAAAGCCTTGGTCTTGCAGGTCGGCACAAAGTGTCATCAGGTACTCCCGATCCCGTCGCATCTCTTCCGACTCACGCAATTTTAATTGATCAAAGTTGCGAGCCACCCAGCCATGAGCAACGCAGATCAGAATCAGCTTGGCGCCTGTCAGAGAGACAAGCTGCTGGATATGGGATAGAATCACCTGGTCATTGGGGGAGTTTTCAACGGGAACTAGAATCTTG
>QHZQ01000655.1 GCA_003224725.1 Acidobacteriota bacterium
CATCGTCATCGATCCCAAGAGCGGGCATGCGACACACGAGATCAATGTCCAGAGCCAGCAAGCAGGGATTGCGGTTTCTCCGGACGGACGTCGTCTTTATGTGCTGGATGGCCGTGATTACGACGAAGGCTTCCTGCGAGTGTTCGATACAGCCTCATGGCAAGTTATTTTTGAAATTCCCGTGCCCAGCCGTGCTGTGCTCCTCGGCGGGAACCCTCTTTCCCTCTCTGGAGACGGTCGCTGGCTCCTGGTGCAGCGCTACAGCTACGACACCGAAGGCGCTCCGACGAGCATCTTTGACACAACTCTGCTTCGATTTCGCTCTGGTCTCTCCCTTGACTCCCTCTTGCCCAACACTCTCCACTTCACCCGAATGGCCGGGCGCCCCGGACACACCAGGATTTACGCCGACCTGGAAGGAGCCCTTCAGTCCTTCAGCTCAACTGAGCTGGCTCCCCTATGGACATCCTCGACCCCGAAAACCAGAGAGCCCGGGCTGGTCATTTCGCCGGACGAGAAACGTTTGTACGGACTGTATCCCGATGTCATCAATGGTTGCCCCGGTCCGGAAGGGCGGATGCCGGCAAACCGAATGAAACTTTTGTTAACCGTCTGGCAGACGGCAACAGGACGAGTCATCCGGCAGACGGACTTGACACAAACGATCAGTGTTCCTAAAGCGACAATTGGCCGCGGAAACCGAGGCTATCTTGCCATGTCCTCTGACGGAGAGACGCTTTACGCCGGATGGGAAAACCGGTTGTGGGCACTGGATTCGGGGACTTTCAATCTCAAGATTGAGTTAGCGTTGCCCTTCGCTGTGGATGGTATGACTTCAAGCGTGGACGGCACAGAGCTCTATCTGTTACCCACGACAGCCGCTACCCGGCATCCAACACCCGGTCTGTGGACAGTGGCCACAGAAAGCCTCCAGTTAATCCGACATACTGAGGACTGGCCAAGGCTTAGAGTGCCTTTCATGTTTTCAGGCCCCGCTCCACGCGCGTTACGATAGCCAAGAGTGGCTCGTGCCGATCGCTACCAAAGCTATTTCTTCGCCCCCCATAACTAAGAAGCTGTGAAAAAATTGGGAGGGCGAGCCTCCTGCCGAGCCATCGCCCCAGCAAGTCCGTGCCCCATGAGGCTCGGCAGGAGCCTCGCCCTCCCGATCTCCGCCGATTTTTAATTTTTTCGCGGCTTCTAACGCATTACTCAAAAGTGCTTAAGGGCAGGTCGTTCCGAGTTGAGAGGTTGAAATTTCGGGTATTCGAAGGACTGTCTAAGTTCCTCAGCAGCGCGTAAGCGGTGGACATTCAGGGTTCCTTGAGTCCAGAGTGTCTCACAGAGCACTAGGCTAGAGCTGGACTTCCCAGGTCAACAGGCCACCCTGGTCTAATCGTCGCCTTTTGAGCACTTATTCCTGTCCATTTAAGTTAGAATAGCGCGGGCATTCTCCACGTTTACCAGCAAGACTGCTTGGCTTGGCCTGGTCTTGTCTCGCTCAGCCCCGCTTGCTGATGAATTTTTCCTGCTAGAATCAGGAACTTTTCCGAAGAGGCCTGACTAGAAGTAGGCGAGCGACCTCATACCGCCGAGGAGTGCGTCTCTGTCGGCGACTGACCCCTCACCCGTCCTCCGCGACCGCGTGAAGTCTTCTCAAGACTTCACCTTCGGTCGCCCTCTCCCCATGGGAGAGGCATGGGAGCTTTGAAAAAGCTCCCTGGGTGAGGGGAGGGTAGGTCAGCAAACTTGACCAAAGTTTGAACTTCTTCGCCACCAAGTGACCCTAGATGAATGTAAATCCGGCACTTCAAGTTGCCCTCCGGTAAACGAAGGTGGAGTTCACGCGAAACCCTCGCTGCTGCCGTTGACGCCCAAGGTATTAGTCCTGCATGAAAATTTACGGCCATTGAGATCCGGATGAGTACACGCCAAAGAACAGGTCCTGCTCTTCCACAGCGGCCTGAACGGTCTTTCTTGAAGGTCATTTCTGGGTTGTACCGGGAATGGCCACTCCTCATGAACATGACTACGACGGCCTTATTCCTCGGGTTTGGTCCTGGCTGGCTCGCCGACCTCTCCAACTCGCTCTGGTTTGCCTTCATTCTGATGTGGCTCTTCACTGTGATCTTGTTCTCGGCCTTCGCAGTGGTGCGTCACGCGGAGAACCTTGCCGATAGGCTTGGCGAGCCCCTGGGGACGCTCATCCTGACGCTGGCGGTCACCGGGATCGAGGTGATGATGATAGCGGCGGTCATGTACGCCGGTCACGGCAACTCCGCGCTGGCGCGGGATGCCATGTTTGCCGTCGTAATGATCGTGCTAAACGGGATGGTCGGTCTGTCGCTGCTCCTCGGGGGGCTGCGTTATCACGAACAGACATACAGCCTCCAAGGCGCTAACGCCTTCTTGGCTGTAATCGTACCGCTGGCGGCGCTCGGCCTGGTTCTACCAAACTACACTGTGTCCTCTCCAGGCCCAACCTTCTCGACGCCGCAGGCCACCTTCCTCATCGTGATGTCGCTTGGGTTATACGGTGTG
>QHZQ01000665.1 GCA_003224725.1 Acidobacteriota bacterium
CAAGATATTTTCCTTGGTGATTCCTTTGACCAGTTTCCCAGATGTGACGCTCATGACTGTCCGCCTGTTTCTGGGGCTTCTTTCATACCTTCAATCACAGCCATCTGCGGCTAACTCCGTGTCAAGGCTACAATCGGATCCAGCCGCGACGCCTTGTAGGCGGGATAGATGCCGAAGATCATCCCGATGCCGCCAGAGACCGCTAGCGACAACACAATGTAGGAAACCGTAATGGTCATGGGGATGGGTGTAGCCGCTTGGATTAGCCAGGAGAGGCCAAAAGCGAGCAGCAATCCCAGCGCGCCTCCGATGCCCGCCAGCGCCGAAGACTCAACCAGAAACTGGGCCAGGATCTGGTTGCGCCGGGCGCCCACGGCCTTGCGCAGTCCGATCTCGAAGGTCCGCTCGGTCACGCTCACCAGCATGATGTTCATCACCACGATGCCTCCCACCACCAGCGAAATGAGCGTGATCGGTGTTACCACCATGGCGATGGCGCCGGTGAACTGGCCAACCTGCCGGTCGATCTGGCTGGTATCCAGCAGCACAAAGGTGTCCTCCTGATTGGGTTTGAGCCCCCGGTGGGCGCGCAGCAGCACATGGACTTCGTCCAGGACCGTTTCAAACCAGTCCCGGCTGGGCGCGCTGCCGCGAATGGCAATTCCTTCTTCTTTTCCGTAGATTCGTTCAAAAGTGGTTAAGGGAAGGTAGAGATTGTTGTCCAGGGAGCCCCCAAACATAGAGCCCAGCTTTTCTTCGACCCCAATGATGGTCAGAGGCAGGTCTCTCACCCGGAGGATCTTGCCAATGGGATCAACCTGCGGAAAGAATTTTTCTTTGATTTCCATGCCGATGACGCAGAGCGGCATGGCATGCTGCACTTCGTAAGGGATGAAGAACCGTCCTTCGGCCAGCGTCATGCTTCTGATCTCAGCCATTTCCGAGGTTACGCCCAGCACATGCGTCCCGAAAATTTCCTCGCCTTGATATTTCAGGTCGGCCCGGTTATGCTGCTCCGCTCCCACTGCTTCACAGGTGTCACACTCGCCTTGCACCCATTTCAATTCTTCCCAGCGGACCTTCTTGTTGCGTTTAAGCATCTTCTCCCACTCTTCATCGGTCAGTTCTCCCACGGAGCCAAGCCGGCTGAGATAGAAGGTATTGCTGCCCAGGAGCTTGGTGACGTTGCCTAGGACGTAGGTGTTCAGCCCGCTGATGGAAGCCCCCACCAGGACGACGGAAGCCACGCCAATGATGATTCCAATGAGGGTCAGGAAGGCCCTGAGTTTATGCGCAAAGATGGATTGCATGGCAATCCTGGTGGCGTCGGCAAAGAAATAGTAAAAGACTCGCATGTCGCTTTCAGATACGCTGAATAGCAACCAAAAGTTTCACTTTAAATCAAATATGTGAGCAGCGGGATGGCGGTTTTCTATGAGTGGAGCCCTCAAGGAATCGATACCTGGAACGATTTGATCTTGTCGTCTTTGACGGCAACAGACATCCGTGTTCCTCTCTGGCCGAATATTTGAGCCATTTTCAATAACGTGTCCGAATCCCGCTCGCTGGCAGGCTCATAGATTAAGCTGGGTCCCGTAGCCAGTGAAATGCGGGCCTGCAAAGCTTGCCTTTCGACCACGTAGCCCAGCTCCAGGCGAGTGACTTCTGCGTAGCCGCTGAGTTGGCCTTCAGCGCGCTGCGGGCTCCAGACCAATGCCAGGACCATTACGGCCGTGGCCACGACCAGCACAGTAATCCCGCGTGACCTTGTTGCCAAGTTCCGAATGACCTTCATAAAGAAACCTCCAATCTCTGGTTGAGTAGACGCCAATGGTATCCAGCAGCCTTTAGAGTGATCCAAGGGTCTCGATTCTTAAAAACTCTATCACATGAGGGAGGTCTCAGGGCAGGCAGGTCGAAACGACATGAGGACAGGCAAGTTGCAGCAAC
>QHZQ01000659.1 GCA_003224725.1 Acidobacteriota bacterium
GTTCGGGTCATGGCATGGGGCCTGGAATGACGTCTGAGATAGTCTTCAATGCTAATCTGGCCTGAGATCACCCTTTCCAACAGCTTCTCCACTCGAGGGTAATCTTGCTGATGCAATCGATAATTTCCGGCTTGGTCCCCCACTTGAAATTGATCAAAGACCACGCCGTCATCTCTGGTGTTTAACTGGGCGCTCAAGATGTTTAGATTGAATGCCGAAAGCGTCCCCGCAATTTTCGCGAAAAGGCCGGGATGATCGCGTGTGACCAGCGTCAAATCGGTATATCCTTTGTCCGGATGATCCTCCCAGTTTAAAACAACGGGCGCCTGCTCGAGCTTGTGCAGGAGTCTGAGGTGCTTCACAATTTGGCTGCCTGAAGTGTAAAGCGCGTATTTCTCCGGCATGAGTCGAAAGTGTTTCCGGACTGTGGCCAAATCGATTTCCAGTTTCAACAGGTCGGCGACCTGTTGGTGCACGGTCTCAAGCTCCGCCCGCGCCGAAGAGGAAATTCCTTTGGCGAACATAAGCCGGTCGTAAGCCTTGTAGTAAAGCTCCCAGAGCAGATAATCCTTCCAATCCGTCCAGACTCCCGGCGCCACTGCCTGAGCATCCGCATAGGTAATCAAGAGCAGCATGTTGAGGATGTCCGGGCGTTCGACCTTTTTGACAAATTCTTCAATGGTGTGGGAATCATCTAGATGGCGGCGCTGGGAGACGTGGCCCATCAGCAAGTGGTGCTGAACCAAGAGCTGGATTTTTTCCACCTCGTCAGGGTCGAATCCCAACCTGGAAGAGGCCTTCCTGACCAGCAGAGCACCCTTAGCTGAATGACCGCCTCCTAATCCCTTACCCGTATCATGCATGAGCAAGGCAAAGTACAAGGTGGAAGAGTCATGAATTTCATTGAGAATTCTTTGATACTCGGTATGCGAGGCTCCTTGTCCCTGAGCAATTTGGTCCAGGATTTCCAAGGCTCTGAGGGTATGTTCATCCGTGGTGTACTTATGATAATGGTCGTGCTGCACCAGGCAGGTGAGCCGGCCAAATTCTGGCAACACTCTCCCCAGGAATCCCAAATCATGCATCTGGCGTACGACATGGGCAACCTTACCCTTGTTTCGCAGGATAGCTCGAAAATCTGCTGCCAATACTGAGCTTGAAAAAGCGGCCTGTTTGAACTGGGGCAAGCTCTGACGAATGGCCGTTCGCGCAGGTTCATCCAGAGATATCGCTTGAGATTGACCATATCGAAAATGCTGCATCCACTTCTCAGGACTATGCAGTAACTTGGAGTCTTTGATGTGTGAAACGGCTTTCTTTTTTTGGGGCTTACCGAATGGTAAGTATTTGCCTCCCAGCCAAGTGAAATTTCGCCTGGAGCCACTCCTGCGCCGAATCAGGATCGTTTCCAATACCTGCGAGATCCTTCGCGCCTGCAGGTAGTAATATTGCAGGAAAGCTTCTGAGTCCTTTTGAAACTTGCCCCCTCGAAAACCAAAGTTCTTGGCCACGGTGTTGAGCACGGTGTGAGACAGGATGTCGGTGCGACGCCCTGCCAGGAAATGAAGCTCATTGCGCAGGCGCTGCAGAAACTCATAAGCAAACAAGGCCTTCTTCCATTCAGCCTGAGAAACTTCAGCTTGAGCCAGAACCTCTGGCAGAGCTTGTCCTGGATAAAGTGCCTTTGCGATCCAACTCACGCAATGAAAGTCGCGCAGTCCACCTTTGGCTTCTTTGACATTCGGTTCCTGGATAAAAGCCGTTCCGCCCTGACTGGCATGTCTTTCGCGGATGCTGGCGAGCAGCCTCTGCTCAAAGGAGCCCTGATTCTTTCGAATCGCCGATTCCATGCGCTTTGAGAATTCTGCAAACAGATCTGCGTCCCCGGTGATCAAGCGTGCATCCAACATCGAAATCTGGGAGATGATGTCTTCCTGTGAGATATGAACCGCATCCTT
>QHZQ01000660.1 GCA_003224725.1 Acidobacteriota bacterium
CCTGAAATGGAACGTAACGGGTCCGTTGGGGCCGAAGTCACCGCGTCGCTTAGGAGCATCGACTCTACCCTGTGAGGAATGGTCCCATTCTTGCGGATGCCGCCCGTGGTATGAGAAGTTGTTCCGAAAGGATTTTCACTTCAACCATCCTGAAGTAAAACGCAGAGGGAACTATCGCCAAGTTTTTAAAACGGCCGCGCTGGCTTAAGAGGATTCCTGGCAGCGCTGCGCCATTTTGCTTAGCCCATCCTTCAGTTTAAAAACGCGGCCCGCCTTGCAATTACAGACAGAATCACTTATGCTACTGATCCAATATTCCTCATGACCGTTTCAGCTCCAGGGTCCGACAAAGAGAGAAGCTCTTCCAAGGAAAGCCATCCCAAGGGATTATATGTCCTGTTTGCCACGGAGATGTGGGAGCGCTTTGGCTTCTATTCCATGCTGGCGATGCTTACGCTCTATCTCCAAAACTCCGTCCAGGGATTTGGCTGGACAACGGCGCGTGCCACCAGTGTCTACTCTACTTACTTGGGATTTGTGTTCGCGAGCCCTTTAGTGGGAGGCTGGCTGGCTGACCGATTTACTGGTTACCCACTGGCTATCACGCTGGGCGGGCTGTTCCTGTCCGCGGGGTATTTTCTTTTGGCCTTGCCTTCGGTGGTCATGCTGTATGCTGCCCTGACCTGCCTGGTCATTGGTAATGGTTTGTTCAAACCTAATGTCTCGACGATGGTCGGGAACCTCTACCGGGAGGGCAGCTGTCTCAAGGACTCTGCTTATAACATTTTTTATATGGGAATTAACATAGGTGCATTTGTTGCTCCCATTGTTGCCGAAATAGTCATACAACGATACGGTTTCCACCCTGCCTTCGCAGTTGCTGGCGCAGGGATGCTGATATCCTTGTCCATCTTCTGGAGTCTAAAACGACATGTCCTCGGCCAGACTCAGCAGGCGATCGCCAAAGGTGACGGAGTGGTGGAACTGATCGAAAAGGCGAGGCCCGCAGGTAACAGAGCTATGGAAGCCGTACCGGATTCCAGAAAAATACTGGCGCTTGTTGTTATTTTTCTTATCGTCATTGTCTTCTGGATGGTTTTTTTTCAAAATGGATCGACCCTGACCTACTGGGCCAATAACAATACCGACTGGACAGCCGCTCCAGTTGTTCTCTACCTCGCATTCTTTCTCACACTCGGCACTGTAAAACCCGACGTCGGAAACCTCTCCGGCGTCATTTCAAATGCTATCAATCCATTTTGGATTGTTGTGCTGACCTTTCCACTAGTTGCCTTCTGGCGCTGGCTTGGCCGCAAAGGTAAGGAACCCTCGACCCCAGCCAAGATGGCGATGGGGATGCTTCTAACTGCGCTCGCGTTTTACCTGATGTCGCTTGCCGGGATCAGTGGGGGAGACAATGGAAGGGTCTCTCCCTGGTGGCTCATTGGCGCTTATGCCCTCATTTCCCTCGGAGAGTTGATGCTCTCCCCCATGGGACTCTCGCTCGTTTCAAAGGTCGCCCCAGCCCGCGTGCGTGGTTTCATGATGGGTGGCTGGTTTGTCGCCACGGCCATCGGGAGTAAGCTCACGGCCATCGGGGTTTATTGGGACGCTTGGAAACATTCCGGCTTCTTCTTCACTCTTGCCACCATGGCGCTCGCGATTGCGGGAATATTGCTTGCTCTGCAAAAATCGCTTAAAAGGGCCATGCCTGGCGCGTGAAAAGAGACATGACAAACTGCAAATTCTTTATTCCTGACAGCCTTGACCTGGTGATACCCCTAATGCCGCCGCCAAGGTTTTGCTCCTTCAGGTTTCCCCCACCTTTTGGATTCTTCGATATCAGTCGAACAGCAGTGCTTACCAGGCTTGTTTTTCGACCAACCCACGCGCTTACTGGCAGGTCAGTTGATACAATGATGTCCGGACTCGGCTTTACCCCAGTTCCTTCCCTGCTTCTGAACTTACGATTTAGCATTTAAAATGCCCAAGAACCGCTTTATCAACCAAAAACTCGGTAAACGCGTGACCCGGCGGCAAGCCCTCGCCAAGTCAAAGCTACAGTTTGAACGAAGGACCCGGCAGCAACGGGGCATGATGAAGTCGCAGAGACGAGATGACAGCGGTTTCCGCTAGCTCGGTTCGACATTTTAGAGACCGGATGAGTCATATTATTTCCATTCGTGCTCGTACTCTTGCTCCTGCTCTTGCTTGGCTTTCTGCTCTAATCCGGCCCGAAACGAAATGATTTGCGTAGCGTACTTGTGAAACGGAGTACTAAGTCAGCACCGTTGCCGACTGAGATTGACACATGCCCTGGAGTGAGTAAAATTTATGAAGCTTCTTAGAAGAGGTACTGTAGGAGTTATGACTCTTTACGAAATTCTGGGCGTGAGCAAAGATACCGACGCGACGGGTATTCGCAGTGCCTATCGGCGATTGGCACGTCAGTGCCATCCAGACTTCAGCGGCAAGACAGTCTCCTTGCGGTTTCGGGAGATCCGGCTTGCTTACGAGACTTTG
>QHZQ01000669.1 GCA_003224725.1 Acidobacteriota bacterium
AGAAGCATGTGCAAGTTGCCCGAGAGAGCCAGATACACGTTCGGAAAGCGAGCGGCAATCGAGACCGTCTCCTCGAAATACGGCATCGAGAGGTGGTGAATCACGAAATTGGCCTCGGGGAAATCGCGCGCGGCAGCCTGCAGGTCGTTGGGCATCGTGTCTTCCACGTTGGCTGGGCCGATGGGGACGCCTTTGTGAAACTGCAGCAGGTTGACGCCCAGATCGAGCGACTTCTTGTACATTGGGTAAGCGATCTCGCGGTCGTCGCATCGCCACGACTTGCCATCGAGGTGGGCGTTATAGAACTTGAACGAGGTGGCGCCCCATTCCTTCTTCTGGAAATCGAGCATCTCCAGGCTCGCCTGGAGTCCTTGAAAGGCGGGGTCGACGCCACCGCAGAATAGTGTGCGCTGGGGGAAGGCTTTGTGGAACTCGTACTGGCTTTCGACAGACGACAGTCCGTCTTTCCAGAAATCGAACAGTGTGACGGTTTGGGCCATCGCCAGGTCCGTGTCGGAGTCGTCAAAGATCATCTTGCCCGCTTTCTCGATGCTCCAGTTGGCTGCGAATGCGTCCCCGCCCGGCTTGCCGCCATAGCGCAGATTGTCGCCGGGCGGGCGGACCGCATTGTTCATCCGCAACCAGTGCTCCTGGCCGATGCGCCCGTTTCGTCCCATGACTTGCTCCTCGGACGCGTTGAACATGTGGACGACATTGTCGAAGATGAAGACGTCTTCAATCATGGTCCCTCTCCTGAAAATCCCCCCTATTCAAGGGGGGCGTAGGGGGGTGTCCTTCGGCTTTCCAGTGCCATATTCACCATAGGACATCCCCCTGCACCCCCTTCGAAGGGGGAATAATTTTCATCCTTGGTGGTGCCGCCCGAGGGCGGCATGAGCGGCTCCTCTTACAATCTTGCGTTTCCCACAACTTCACCTCTGTCCGACACAACAGTAGAAGTAGCGAGCAACCTCATAACGGCAAGGGTCGGGTCTCCCCAAGCAGCTGACCCCTCACCCGGCCTGCGGCCACCCTCTCCCCAGGGGAGAGGGGCTGGGGGTGAGGGGACGGCAGGTTAACAAATTTGACCAAAGTTTCGTCGCCACCAACGAACCCTAGATCAGTTCGTTCACAGGAATACCTAGTGTGTCGTCGAACCCATTGGCTATATACACGGGCCGGGCAATCGGCGACATGTAGGTTTTGTTCCAATCAATCCCCATCGCTTTGTAGATCGTGGCATAGAGGTCTCCGATGGACACTGGTCTATCCGCCACGTAGGCTCCATCTTTGTCGCTGGCGCCGACAATACAGCCCCCCCGAATGCCGCCACCGCCAACCACCAAAGACCAGCAGTCCGGCCAATGATCCCGCCCACCTTTGGGGTTGATCACCGGTGTCCGCCCAAATTCACCGGTCACAAGAACCACTGTGCTATCCAGCAGACCACGTTGTTTCAGGTCCTCCATCAAGGCCGAGAGACTCTGATCGAGGAGTGGCGCCAGGGTGCCACGAAGCCGGTCTTCGTTGTCGTTGTGCGTATCCCACTGGCCGTGCTTGTAACCGGAAGCAGTAACAAATCGACAGCCGGACTCCACCAGCCGTCGCGCTAAGAGCACGCTCTGGCCGACGCGGTTGCGTCCGTACCGGTCTTTCGTCTTGTCTGACTCCTGAGAAAGGTCAAAGGCCTGTCTGACGCGCGGGTCGAGCAGCATCTTAAGCGCCTGCTCCTCAAACGCATCCATCTTCATAAATTCGGCCAGCTCTTCTTTCTGGCGGAAGCAACGATCGACGATTTTCAGCATGGTGTAGCGATCATCGATTGCTTCGGCTGTGACAGATTTGGGCAGGCTCAGATCGGGCAGATGAAAATCCGGCTTGCTGGGATCCGGCAGGACCATCCCGTCATATTCAGACCCGATAAAGGCAGCCTGATAAGCCTCCTGGTAGTTGAAGAAATCACCTTCCGTGGGCATTGGCACAAC
>QHZQ01000668.1:0-2512 GCA_003224725.1 Acidobacteriota bacterium
TGTCGATCTTCTGCATAGCGGGCCTGCCACTCTAGGATTTCACTTCGACCCCAAGCAAACTCTTGGCCAGCGCCACGCACGCCAGAGCATCTTTGCCGTAACCATCAGCCCCCATATCATCGGCAAACTCCTGGGTCACCGGGGCTCCACCCACCATGATCTTTACTTCATCCCGCAGGTCGGCATCGATAAAAGCTTCAATCGTTTTCCCCATGTTGGGCATGGTCGTGGTGAGGAGTGCAGACATCCCCAACAACGGCGCCTTCGTCTCTTCGACCGCCTCAATGAATTTATCGGGTGAAGTATCGACTCCCAGATCATGAACCACGAAACCGGCTCCACGGAGCATCATGATGCAAAGGTTCTTGCCGATATCGTGCAAGTCGCCCTTAACGGTTCCCATGATCACCGTTCCGATCGGATCGATGCCGGCCGCCGATAAAATGGGTTCAACGTGGGCCATACCGGCTTTCATGGCACGGGCACAGGCTAGCACTTCAGGCACAAAGATAAAATTCTGGCGGAACTTGATACCCACAATGCCCATCCCGGCAATCAGGCCATAATCCATGACTTCCAAGGCTTCGATACCAGCATCAAGAGCCTGCCGCGTCAACTGGTTCACCGTGTCATTGTCACCATCGATCAAAGCGGCAGCAATCGCCTGCATTTCCGGTCGGGCCTTGGCAAACGTCTTGATGGTTCGTTCCCGCTCCTCGGGCCGTTGAATATACTCTTCAATCTCCTGCCGGATAAATTCATTGGTAATGTCGCTGATCTCTGCCATAGTTGCCCCTTTATCCATCAATTTTTCCCAGCGTGCCGTCAACGTCCCGTAACTCATTACGTTGAGGCACAGCCCTTGCTGACGCGCGGGCTACTGACTTGCGCCTCGGCCTGTTCAGTAGCCCGACCGTGGGGGAGGCCAGGAACTTTGACAGGGCCCTTATCTGTTCCCTATTCTTCAAACTCAGCCAAGACAGCGGATGCTTGGTCATTGCTTCAATTCTTTGCCGCGTGCTCTTTGTGCCAATCACGAACTGCTTTGGGAATCTCTTTGAGATTATCGAGGGCTGTCTGCAGCGGGATGGCACACTCCGGCCCGATCAACTGAACACCGGCATCCAGGTTCTTGTACACCTCTCGACGAACCTCCTCAGGCCCTTTGGAAAACAACGTTTCCGGGTTATTGATGTTTCCGACCAGAGAAGTCCTGTTGCGCATGATTCGCATCGATTCTTGAGGGTCATTTTTGGAGTCATAATGAAATGCCGCCATCCCCGTCTGAGCAATATATTCCATGCGGTCTTCCGTTTTGCCACAGATGTGCAGGATCAGCGGAATGGGCAATCTGGCCGCAAACTCAATATGAAGTTCACGCAGGTACCTGGCGTAATACTCACCACTGACCAGATCCCCAGTCGCATGGTCCGGAAGAGTCAAAGCATCAACCCCCGCTTCGATCTGGGCCAGTCCAAACTGCACCGTCACTTCTTTGAGCTTATCGAGACAGGCCTTGGTTTTCCCGGGATTGTCCAGCGACAATAGCAAGAAAGGCTCCACTCCAAAGCAATGGTACCCGAGAGACCAAGGTCCCATGGTCTTCCCGATGATGGCCACGTCATTACCAAATTCCTTCCTCAAGATCTTGATCGCTTCCAATACACAACGGGTGTCCTGATGGGTCAAGAGGTCAGGTGGAATTTTGATATCGTCGACGTCTCGAAAGATGGGCTCGCGCATTTTGACGGTCGGCCAGTTGTCCTTTTGCTCCCACTGAATCTTGCAACCCAGAGCCGAGGATTCCTGGATAATCGAGAAGACGGGCATAATACTGTCAAATCCCAACTCCGTGTGCCCGGTAGCGGCCAGGCGAGCCATCAACTCGGGAACGCGGTTGGCGTCGGGAAATGGAGCATCCACCAGGTCCATGAGTTCCACGGTGGCCACCGAGGTTGGGTTACACACCGGCGTTCTATCGACGGGTTCTCTGCGAAGGGCTGCCAGGACACGTTGGTGGCTGTTCATCGTACCTCCAGTTCGGGTTTGGGTATCCACGATATCGCTCCTTAGGCGTCACCAGAAAGTGAAGTTTCCTTTTCGTCTACAGACTGTTTCACCGCAGAGACGCTGAGACGCAGAGAAAATCGGGAGGAGCGGGTAAGGGCTCCACCGGCGAAACACTTCCCAAACAAAAAGCAAACGCTCAAGTATTAAGCAAAAAGTCACGTAATGCGTTAGTTACTGGGGGCCGTTGAGGAGTGCCGTCCTGGTAGCCACGGTGAGCACCTTTCTCCGCGACCACCGTCGCTCGCCGTGGGCTTTTCCGTGGCGACCAAAGCTGTTTCTTCGCCCCCAGGAACTAACCCATTACAAGGTCACAGCCACCCCCCCTCTTCGACCTGCAGCCCCTCCAACCGTTTCTCAGTGACTCCCTTCTTCTCTGCGTCTCCGCGTCTCTGCGGTTCATCGTTTTTTCTCGCTACTTTTGTGCGCTAGGGGCCGAAAGGAT